>DASZIR010000190.1:0-6553 GCA_035948995.1 Paraburkholderia sp.
TTTTCGCCAAAGCCTCCTGCAGCGGCGAGGGCGCGAGCGATTCGGAGAGCGCGTGCAGCGCGTCCGCGCCGACCGGCGTCATGCGCGCCTGTTTGACCGGCGGCGGCTCCTTCAAAGGCTGCGGACGCACGCGAATCCTCAAAGCATTGACCGGCCAGCCGCGCTGCTGCAGATCCGACAGCAAGCGCGGTTCAATCTGGCGCAAGCGGGCGGCCAGCGCGTTGTGCCCGGCAAACAGGGCCAGCACGCCTTCCTTGATGAAGCTTGGCTCCACGCTCGTGGCCAGATAATCCGGCAGCAGCTCGCGCAGATCCTTTTCCAACGCCGCAATCTGCTCGACGCCCGCGCGCAGTGCCACGAACGCGTCAGTGCGATTCAGCACTTCGGCGACGGGTTGCGGGCGGCGCGCTTTGAACTGCTTGGGCGGCGGCCTTGAAAAGGACGGAAAACGGCTCATGTTTGACAGTGACGGCGTGTTCGCACCCTATGTGCGCTCACGCCGCGATTGTACCGCGCGGGATGCATGCGGACCCGCCTCAATGCGTACCGTCGGACGTCGCCGCAGCGGGCTTCCTGTGCCTTGCCGCCGTCGCACCGCTGACACAGGCGCGGGCGGGGGCGCGTGCTAAAATGCCCGATTCGAATTCACTCTTGGACTAAGCCGCCGAGGCCCTTCCGACCCCGGAGCGCACGTGCATGAACCGCACGCCGCGAACCAGCCGAAGCCGCGACGCAGACACCGATCCGATGACCACCGGTTTTCTACAGAAGATTTTTGGCAGCCGCAACCAGCGGCTAGTCAAGCAATATCAAAAGACCGTCACGGCGATCAATGCGCTCGAGCCGCAGATCGAGCAATTGACGGATGATCAACTGCGCGCCAAAACGGGTGAATTCCGCCAGCGCGTCGCGAGCGGCGAGTCGCTCGACAAGCTGCTGCCGGAGGCCTTCGCGGTCTGCCGGGAGGCCAGCAAGCGCATCCTGAAAATGCGCCACTTCGACGTCCAGCTGATCGGCGGGATGGTGCTGCACTACGGCAAGATCGCGGAAATGCGCACCGGTGAGGGCAAGACGCTCGTCGCCACGCTCGCGGCTTACCTGAACGCCATGTCCGGACGCGGCGTGCACGTGGTGACAGTGAACGACTACCTCGCCCAGCGTGACGCGGAGTGGATGGGGCGGCTGTATAACTTCCTTGGTCTGTCGGTCGGTATCAATCTGTCGCAGATGGACCATGGCATGAAGCAGCAGGCCTATGCCGCGGACATCACGTACGGCACGAACAACGAATTCGGCTTCGACTACCTGCGCGACAACATGGTCTATGAGACCGATGCGCGCGTGCAGCGGGCACTCAATTTCGCGATCGTCGACGAAGTGGACTCGATCCTGATCGACGAGGCGCGTACGCCGCTGATCATTTCGGGCCAGGCGGAAGATCACACCGAACTCTATGTGCGCATGAATGCGCTGCCGCCGCTGCTCGAGCGCCAGATTGGCGAAGAAAAAGCGGACGGTACGGGCGTCGAAAAGCCGGGCGACTATACGCTCGACGAAAAGGGCCGCCAGGTGTTCCTGACCGAGTCGGGCCACGAAAAGGCTGAGCGCCTGCTCTCCGAGTGGGGACTGATCGGCGAAGGCGAGAGCCTGTACGCACCGCAGAACATCACGCTGATGCACCACGTGTACGCCGCCTTGCGCGGACACACGCTGTTCTACAAGGATCAGCACTACGTCGTGCAGAACGGCGAAGTCGTGATCGTCGACGAGTTCACCGGCCGCTTGATGTCCGGCCGCCGCTGGTCCGACGGCCTGCACCAGGCGGTCGAGGCAAAGGAACACGTCAAGATCCAGAGCGAAAACCAGACGCTCGCCTCGATCACGTTCCAGAACTACTTCCGCATGTACGCAAAGCTGTCCGGCATGACCGGCACGGCCGACACCGAAGCGTACGAATTCAACGAGATCTACGGGCTGGAAACGGTCGTGATCCCGACCAACCGGCCGCCCAAGCGGACCGACAGGCAGGACCAGATCTACAAGACGGCGAAGGAACGCTACGACGCCGTCATCCGCGATATCCGCGACTGCCACGAGCGTGACCAGCCGGTGCTGGTCGGCACCACCTCGATCGAGAATTCCGAACTGCTGTCGCACCTGCTGAAGCAGGCCGGCTTGCCGCACGAAGTGCTGAACGCCAAGCAGCACGCCCGTGAAGCGGAGATCGTGGCCGAAGCAGGCCGTCCGAAGCGCGTGACGATCGCGACCAACATGGCCGGCCGCGGTACCGACATCGTGCTCGGCGGCAACGCGGAGAAGCAGGCGGCGTTTATCGAAGCCGATCCGGCGATTCCCGAGGACGAGAAGCAGCGCCGTATCCAGAAGCTGCACGACGAATGGCAGGCGCTGCACGATCAGGTGAAGGCCGCGGGCGGTCTGCACATCATCGGCACCGAACGTCACGAATCGCGCCGGATCGACAACCAGCTGCGCGGCCGTGCCGGCCGTCAGGGCGACCCGGGCTCGTCGCGCTTCTATCTGTCGCTGGAAGATCCGCTGCTGCGCATTTTCGCGGGCGATCGCGTGCGCGCGATCATGGACCGTCTGAAGATGCCGGAAGGCGAGGCGATTGAAGCGGGCATCGTCACGCGTTCGATCGAATCGGCACAGCGCAAAGTTGAGGCGCGCAACTTCGATATTCGCAAGCAATTGCTCGAATACGACGATGTGTCGAACGATCAGCGCAAGGTGATCTATCAGCAGCGCAATGAATTGCTCGAAGCACACGACATCACCGAAACCATCGGCGCGATGCGTCATGGCGTGATCACCGACATCGTCCACCAGTTCGTGCCGGCGGGCAGCATCGAGGAACAGTGGGACGTGCCTGAACTGGAGGAAGTGCTGCGCAATGAGTGGCAGCTCGACCTCGCGATTCAGGAGATGATCAACGAGTCGTCGTCGATCAGCGTGGACGAAATCCTCGAAGCGGTGACTGTCGCCGCGGACGAAGCGTACGAAGCAAAGGTCGAGCAGGTGGGCCGCGAATCGTTCAGCGCCTTCGAGCGCTCGATCATGCTGCAGACGCTGGATCGCAGCTGGCGCGAACACCTGGCTGCGCTCGACCACCTGCGTCAGGGCATTCACCTGCGCGGCTACGCCCAGAAGAATCCGAAGCAGGAATACAAGCGCGAAGCGTTCGAACTGTTTGCCGCGATGCTCGACGCCGTGAAGCTCGAAGTCACGCGGGTGGTGATGAACGTGCAGATCCAGTCGCCGGAACAGCTGGAACAGGCCGCCGAGGAGTATGAAGAGCAGGGCAGCCATCTGGAGAACGTGGAGTTCCGTCATGCTGAATTCGCGGAAGCCGCCGCCCCGGTTACGGCTGAGGCCGCGACTGCCGCGATGATTGGCGATGCCATGAGCCACGGTGCCCATGCGCCCGTGGCGCCGCTCGGCGACGGCGTGCCGAAGGTTGGCCGCAATGATCCCTGCCCGTGCGGCAGCGGCAAGAAGTACAAGCAGTGCCACGGCAGGATTGCGTGAGATTGAAGGCGGCGCGCGTAAGGTGCGCCGCGTTGTTCGGTGCAGTGCCTGGCTGTTTGATTTCGCGGTGGTACGGCACGCGCCGGCACTACCTCCCCTGAATTCCCGATGCCGGCTTCATGCCGGCATTTTCAACTTCGACAGGTCGCGACCATGGCTGTCAATTTCCCTTCGATCGATCCCACCCAGCTTCACCCCGTCGCCGGCGTTACGCTGGGCTGGGCAGAGGCGAACATCCGCAAGCCGAACCGCAAGGACGTGCTCGTCATTTCCGTCGAAGAAGGAGCGACGGTGGCGGGCGTGTTCACGTCCAACCGTTTTTGCGCGGCGCCCGTTACGGTCTGCCGTGAGCATCTCGAACACGTCCGTGCCGGTGGCAAAGGCATTCGTGCGCTGGTGGTGAATACCGGCAACGCGAACGCGGGCACCGGTGAACCGGGCCTCGCGCACGCTCGCGAAACCTGCGTCGAACTCGCAGGGCTTGCCGGCATCTCGCCCGAGCAGGTGCTGCCGTTCTCGACCGGTGTGATTCTCGAACCGCTGCCGGTGGATCGCCTGAATGCCGGACTGCCCGCCGCGCTGGCCAACCGTCAGGCGGCGCACTGGTATGACGCCGCACAGACCATCATGACGACCGACACGCTGCCGAAAGCGGCCTCGCGTCAGGTGACGATCGACGGTCACACGGTGACGATGACCGGTATCAGCAAGGGCGCGGGCATGATCAAGCCGAACATGGCGACCATGCTCGGCTTCCTCGCGTTCGACGCGGCCGTGTCCCAGCCGGTGCTCGACGCACTGGTCAGGCACGTCGCGGACCGCTCGTTTAACTGCATCACGATCGACGGCGATACCTCGACCAACGACTCGTTCATCCTGATCGCCTCGGGCAAGTCGAGCCTGCCGGCGGTCACGTCCACCGATTCGCCCGCCTACGCGGTGTTGCGCGACGCGGTGACCGACGTTGCGCAGACGCTTGCGCAACTGATCGTGCGTGACGGTGAGGGCGCCACCAAGTTCATGACGGTGCAGGTGGAGGGCGGTTCGAACGTGGCGGAATGCCGTCAGATTGCCTATGCGATCGGCCATTCGCCGCTGGTCAAGACGGCCTTCTACGCGTCGGATCCGAATCTCGGCCGCATTCTCGCGGCAATCGGCTATGCCGGCGTGACGGATCTCGACGTCGGCAAGATCGACCTGTATCTGGACGACGTGCTGGTCGCGAAGGCGGGCGGCCGCAATCCCGAGTACCGTGAGGAAGACGGCCAGCGGGTGATGAAACAGGCCGAGATTGCGATTCGTGTCGTGCTGGGGCGCGGCGACGCGCAAGCCACGATCTGGACGTGCGACCTGTCGCACGACTACGTGAGCATCAACGCCGACTATCGCTCCTGAGCCATACCCGATCCGCCTTCATTCTTCGCCATGGACAAACTCGAACAGTTTTTGACGCGCGCCGAAGCGTTGCTCGGTCGCCTGGAGGCCGTGCTTCCGCCTGCTTCGCCGCAGATCGACTGGTCGGCCGCCGTCGCATTCCGCTGGCGCAAGCGCCAGGGGCGCGGCTATCTGCAGCCGGTGCCGGCCATTTCCGACATCACGCTCGACGACCTGCAGAATATCGACCGCCAGAAGGGTCTGATCGAGCAGAACACGCGCCAGTTCGTGCACAGGCAGCCGGCCAACAACGTGCTGCTGACGGGCGCGCGCGGCACCGGCAAGTCGTCGCTGATCAAGGCCTGCCTGAATGCGTACGCGAAAGACGGGCTGCGGCTGATCGAAGTGGACAAGGACGATCTTCACGACCTCGGTGACATCGTCGACCTGATTTCGCAGCGTCCGGAGCGCTTCGTCGTGTTCTGCGATGACCTGTCGTTCGAAGAGGGCGAATCGGGCTACAAGGCGCTGAAGGTGGCGCTCGACGGTTCGGTGGCCGCGCAGTCCGACAATGTGCTGATCTACGCAACCTCGAACCGGCGCCATCTGCTGCCCGAGTACATGAGCGACAACGAGACGTACAAGCACACGTCCGATGGCGAGATTCATCCCGGGGAAGTGGTCGAAGAGAAGATCTCGCTGTCCGAGCGCTTCGGCCTGTGGGTCAGCTTCTATCCGTTCAAGCAGGACGATTACCTGTCGATCGTTGGACACTGGCTGAAGCATTTCGGCTGCGACGCTGCGGAGATCGAAACGGCTCGCGGTGATGCACTCGTATGGGCGCTGGAGCGCGGCTCGCGTTCGGGCCGCGTCGCATGGCAGTTCGCACGCGACTGGTCCGGCCGGAAGTCACAGGCATGACGGGCGCGATTAACACCGCTAACCCGCAAGGGCGCCCGGTTACGGAAGTGGCCGTGGGCGTGCTGGTGCAGCCGGATGGGTGCTACCTGCTGGCCCAACGGCCAGCGGGCAAGCCCTACGAGGGCTATTGGGAATTTCCCGGCGGCAAGCTGGAGCCGGGTGAATCGGTCGAGGCGGCGCTGGCTCGCGAACTGCACGAGGAACTGGGGATCGAGGTCACGGCGAGCCATCGCTGGCATACGCTCGAACACGACTACCCGCATGCCTATGTGCGGCTTTACTTTTGCAAGGTGACCCAGTGGACCGGCGAGCCGCACGGGCGCGAGGGGCAGGCGTTTGTCTGGCAGTCGCTTCCGGCCGAGGTCTCGCCGCTTTTGCCGGCGACGATTCCGGTGCTTGAGTGGCTCGCGGCGGAATAGGGTCTGGCAAGGCGAGGCCTGCCCAGAGGTGAGGGGCGCCCAGCGACCCCCAGCAGGTCGCACGTCTGGCAGTGCCGGCGGACAGGATCGGGCGTGCTGGCGGATGCGGCAGCGCGTTAGCGTGCCTCACACGCGAGCCACCTGAGCGCCGCCCTAGTAGATCGTTTCATCAATTATGTTACATATTAAGCCACGCCGAGGTCGACCTTTTTCCAGCGGAAGACAACCGGTGAGGCATTGAATTCCTCGATGCCCCTCAGAATGCGCTCCTTCAGTTCATCGATCGATTTGAC
>DASZIR010000191.1:0-3713 GCA_035948995.1 Paraburkholderia sp.
TCGCCTCTGGGCGCGGCAGCTACCTTCTGCTGTGAGGACTGAATCCGCCGCTCTTAAGCGAGTCGGTGAGCTCTGAGCGCACCGCGTCAAAGGCGCCTGCGGCGCTGACTCGGTGTTGCGCGCTTATGCTGACTCCTCATGAGCGCGTTACGGGAGCGAAAGAAAGCGGCCCTGCGCGCCACGATCGTGCGCTCGGCCGTCGAGCTGTTCGTGCAGCGCGGCTACGACTCGGTCGGGATGGAGGAAATCGCCCACGCATCGATGTGTTCGCGCAGCACGCTGAACCGATATTTTGGCACCAAAGAGGACGTGCTGTTCCCGGCGGTCTCCGAAGTCATCGAAGGATTGCGCAGCGCGCTCGACAACGTGAAACGCACCGGCGATCGATGGACGACTGCCCGCGAGGCGGTCACCATGCAACTGGGTCAATTCTTCGAGAATTTCGAGCCGGATCTGCGTGCGACGATCATGCGGCTGTGGTTCACCGAACCGGCCCCGCGTCGGCGATACCTCGAGATCGCTTATGAGTGGGAAGAGATTCTCAAGGGCTACTTCGCCAGCGGCTTGCCCGACAACCCGGCGACCCATCTAAATATCCAGGTGCTCGCGTCTGCGATGGTCTCGGCGCTTCGCGCAGTGCTGCATGCGGCGATCGAAACCGGCGATGACATGGCCACCCTGGCCGACGCCGCGTTCGGCATGCTCGAGGCCGGCCTGCCGACCGCGCCGAAGCTCCCGCGACGTCGGTAAGCGTTCACTCGCGCGCGGTCACAACCAAGAATCGTTGCCCGCGCCAGTGTCTCGGCTCCCAACCAGAACGATCGTTTGCGGGATTGCCTGCTTCCGGCGGTACCCTGAGCTGCCGCCATACCAGAACGTGATGCAGCTGATTTTGACACGCCTGCTCTATTGACGCGACGTCGCAGTTTCGATAATCTAGCGTGATGACACTCTCAGTGCTGAAGGGTTAGCGATGAACGCTCGCAGCCAGCGCATCTGCGCGTGGGCCGGGCCGGTGTGCGCCGTCACCTGGGCGGCCGGCTTCTTCTTGCTGGCGGGGTTTATCCCACCCCCGTCGCCGAGCCTGGACGCCCACCAGATCGCCACGATGTTCGCCGAACACGGCTGGCGGATCCGCACCGGTCTGATCATCGTGGGATTCGGCGGCGCGATCTATTGCCCGTGGGCGGCCGCGATCAGCGTGCAGCTCAAGCGCATTGAAGGCCGGTTCTCGCCCATGACCTACACCCAGCTCGGTATGGGCTCCGTTTTCGTGCTGATCTTCATTGTGCCGGTGATGATGTGGCAGGCCGCTGCTTTCCGTCCGATGGAGAACATCGAGATCACCCACCGCTTCAACGACATGGCCTGGATGCTTTTCATCGGACCCGTATGCACGATCTTCGTCCAGGGCATGGCGATCACCATCGCCATCCTGAGCGACAAGTCCGAGCGGCCCGTGCTACCGCGCTGGCTGGGCTGGTTCAACCTGTGGGCGCAGATCATTTACCTGCCGGGTATCCTGATCCCGTACTTCAAAAGCGGTCCGCTGGCATGGAATGGCCTGCTGGCGTTCTGGATTCCGGTCGTGGTGTTCACCGTGTGGCTGTGCCTTATTACGGCGATGCTGTTACGCGCGATCAACGAGCAGGAGCGTGCGGCCACCCATGAGTCGGCCGCACGACCGGCCGCGAGCACGGCGATGGCCGGTGAATCGCGATGACCGCACGCTCACAACGAATACTGCTGTGGTGGGGCCTCACCTTCATGGTGGTCTACGGACTGGTGTGGTGGGGGCTGTTTCACATGATGCCGCCGCCCAGCGCGAAGTGGTCTGCGGACGAGATTGCGCGGTTCTACGTGCACAACGGGTCCGAGATCAAGATCGGTGCCACCATCGCCAGCTGGACGAGCGGGTTCATGGTGCCTATCGCGGTGGTGGTGGCGATCCAAATTGCCCGACACGAGGACGGCAAGCCGGTATGGGCGTCTCTTGCCCTCGCCGGTGGCGCACTGATGTCAATCCCGCTGATGCTTCCGCCGATTTTCTGGGGCGTCGCGGCGTTCACGCCGACACGGGCTCCCGAAGTCACCGCGATAATGCACGAACTTGCGATGCTCACCTTCGTCACGACCGATCAGTACTACATCTTCATGTGGGTTGCGATCGCCTTCGTCGCACTCATTCCTAACACCGTTGCGTACACACCGTTTCCACGGTGGTTCGGGTACTACACCGCGTGGACGGCGCTGATGTTCGAGGCGGGCGCGATCGCCTTTCTCACCCGCTCGGGTCCTTTTGCGTGGAACGGCTTGCTGGCGTTCTGGTCGCCAGTGGTCACGTTCTTCGCATGGATGATCGTGCTGGCGGTCCTGCTGTTCAGAGCGATCGCGTCGCACGACGAGGTGCAATCCGCGACGGTTGCGCTGCACGGATAAGGCCGGCCAGTTTCGAGAGCGCAAGCTCGAAAAGCTAGTCCAACAAAACGAGAACCGAAAGGTCGCGTTTGGTCACCCGGCCGAGCGAGATGTGTTGGCTCTCCGGTGTCGACGAGCCGCACCGCCGGCGCGGAGTGGGTCCTAACTGGCTACTCGGCGACCCTGCAGCGCGTCGAGCGTATCGAGGTCGGCGCAGGCCTGGGTCATGCGCTCCAGGTTGGCCAGTGAGATCTCGTCGGGCTGATACTTGGGTTGTAGCGGGCTTCGCCCGATCGTCGCAAGCCAGGCGAACATGCCGTAGACGACCTGGCGACGATAGGCGAGGAAGAGGTCCGCAGCGCCCGGAGGCGTTCCGACGCCGCGCGCTGCGAGTTCGTCACGGTAGCACTCGAGCAGCTCACGCTCCCACGCTCGGCGATCCTCAATCGCCAGGTGGCTGGTGAGGGCATACGCCAGGTCACGGGCAGGACCACCGATGACGCACATCTGCCAGTCATAAAGTCCGAGCGAACCGTCGCGGGTGAGGTACCAGTTACCCGGATGGACATCACCGTGAAGGAACGTCGTCAGCCCGCCGAATGCGCTGTGTCGCTGAGACTCCACAAGCGCCGTGTATACCTCACGCCTGCGCGCGTACACCTGTGTGGGGATGACATGACGGGCACGCTCGAAGCCCGACAGGATGCGGGCCGACGCGTCCAGAGCGCCGTCAAGCATTTGCAGGTACTGCTGCGTGTCACGCAACCAGTCGCCGAACATGTTCTCCAGCGGCGCATTCCAATAGCGGGCATGCAGAGCCGCGAGCGTGGCCACGACCTGCTGCGCCTGTGCCCGGTTTAGTCTGCGGTCAAGCGCCGTGCCGAACGTCGCGCCGCGGGTGACCGTCACGTCGTCCGTGAGCAACATCAGCCGGTGGCTGACCGGATCGAACGCCGAGCACAACGTCGCGGGCGCTTCGATATCGAGCTCGGGCCGCACGACACGATAGAAGCTGGCCTCGATCTGAGCCAGCCGCGCGCCCGCACCCACCATCCGGTTCAAGAAGCTTGGGGCCGACTTCGTGAACACCGCCTCCGGCAGCCCCCCGTCGCGGCCCGCGACATTGTACGACACCCGCAGCGTGCGCCTCGCCGACGTGCCGTCGTTTCGCGGTCCGAGCTCAAAGCCAGTTACCGCGGCTCCCCGAACCCGTTGACACAGAGCGAGTGTCAACCATTCGTTGGTGAGTTTCTCGGGACTTGGCGGCACGTCCTGCAATGCCGTGATCGGACGCC
>DASZIR010000192.1:0-34859 GCA_035948995.1 Paraburkholderia sp.
GACCTTCTTAGCTGCGACGGCTTTCTTCGCAGGAACTTTCTTCGCAGCAACCTTCTTGGTCGGTACCGTAGCAGCCTTCTTGGCCACCTTTTTTGCGGAAGTCGGCATGTTTCTCCTACCTGTTGTTGGTCAGTGAATGCACGAAACGTTCGCGGTATGCGCACGCTTCAAGGCCGGATTCTACAAGCGCTGTAGCGTTTTGCGCGACTCTTTTGTGTATAACCGTTACTGTTTGTTGCGCGGCACTGACTCCGCAACACATTTTGACTCGTATTTCAGGGGGTAAACGCGATCCGGCGCTGGGTTAAGCCATGCAGTGGGATGTCTCGCGGAACCGGAGAAAGCGGCACTGCCGGGCCGCTTTTTCATGGGATCGCATCGCAGACAAACTGCGCCCGCGACAGCGAAAACCTCTGCAGGGAGCGGTTTTCCGTCCTGTGCGGCAGATAAATCGATGCGCGCGAGGGTGGGTTGACGGTGACTTGATGGTGGCTGTGCCGCTCGCTTCAGCGCGCCACCAGGACCCCAACCCGCGCAGTCAGTCAAACCGCAAACCAGACCACCACTCAGCGCGCGAGGCGCGGCATCAACCCCGCGAGCGTGCCCAGCGCAGCATCGATCTGCTCGACGGCAATGCCGCCGTAGCCGAAGATCAGACCGGGCCGCGCCCGCGCGCGCACATGAAAACCAGCCAGCCCATAGAGGCCGATCGAGGCCTCGCGCGCCGCGGCGATCACCGTTGCTTCGGCGAGCGGCGCCTTGAGGCGGGCGGCAAGGTGAATACCCGCGGTCGGTACGATGGGCTCGAACCACGGTGCGAGACCACCCTGCAGATGTGCCAGCAAGCGCGTGCGGCGGGCCGCATACGCCTTGTGCATGCGCCGCAGATGCTTGGCGAAATCGCCGTCGAGCATGAACGTTGCGAGTGCGGTCTGGGTCAGCGTGCAGCCGTGCCAGTCGCTCACCTGGCGCGCCTTGCACAGCGCGCCGAGCAGCGACGCGGGCGGCACCGCGTAACCCACCCGCAGCTCCGGAAAGATCGTTTTCGAAAACGTGCCGATGTAGGCGACGAGTCCGGCGCGATCGAGACTTTTCAACGGCTCCATGGGACGCCCTTCGAAACGGAACTCGCTGTCGTAGTCGTCTTCGATGATCACCGCGCCGCGTTTTTGCGCCCACTCCAGCAACTCGACGCGCCGCTCGAGGCTCATCGGCATGCCGAGCGGAAACTGATGCGATGGCGTCACGTAGACGAGCCGCGCGTGATCGGGCAGCTTGTGGACGATCAGGCCTTCTGCATCGACGGGCACGGGGACGACCTTCGCCCCCGCCGCCGCGAAGCACGCACGCGCGGGTGGATAGCCGGGATCCTCGATCGCGGCCACCTCGCCCGGACGCAGCGTGACGCGCGCCATCAGGTCGAGCGCATGCTGGGCGCCTTGCGTGACGATCACGTCGTCCCAGTTGCTCGCCACCGCGCGATTGAAGGCGAGATAGCGCGAGATGGCGAGCCGCAGTTCCTGCTCACCGGCTGGCTCGCGATACATGCCGGCACCGCGCGACTGCACCCGCAGCGCCTGATTGATGCAACGGCGCCAGACGTCGAACGGAAAGAGCGATTTGTCCGTCACGCCGCCGATGAAATCGAGCGGCAATGCCTGGGTCGGACGCGGCAGCGAGATCGCCTCGGGCATCTCTTCCCACAGCGGTTGGGCGCGCGCCTTGGCCTTCACCTTTGCCTGCGTGCGTGCCGACCCGACCGCTCGCGTTTGCCCGGAACGCTGTGCCGGCAGCCGCTCCAGGCCTTCCGCGACAAACGTCCCGGCGCCCGCGCGCGCAATCAGATAGCCCTCGGCGAGCAGCCGCTCGAACACGTCGAGGGTCGTCTTGCGCGACACGCCAAGTTGCGCTGCGAGATCGCGGGTGGACGGCAGCCGCGTGCCGCCCGTCAGGCGGCCCTCCACGATGCCGGCGCGCAGTTGACGGTAGATCTGCCCCGCAAGGTCGTGGCGGCCTTCGACCGCGATGTGGATGTCCATCGGAGTGGCTACCTGAAATGGTCGCTGGATGGTTATCTTATACGACCACTGGAAGTTCTCGGCTGACGGCCGTGGTTCCGCATTGAGGACATCTTCGACCTTCGGTCAGGATGATTCTGTGGTTTATTGTTGCCTTCGGCAGATGTAGGGCTGAGGTGTTTACACCGGTCTGCGGTTCTTTGGTTGTTGGCTTTTGGTGTTGGCCTTTCCTTGCTTTTTTTTGGCTTATTGACGTTGCCCCTGTGTGGGGCGAGGCAAAAGAAAGCGGCTTCACCCCGCTAGCCCATAAGTGTCCCCCCTCAGGTGAACCGGAGGTGGTGCGGGACGAGAGGTGCCCTCGCGCCGCCCTGCCTGGTGACACAGGGCTCATTCATCCCGCCTTCGCACTGCGTGCGTGGCGGTCGGGTTTGCCAGGCGGGTAGGTCTATGTCGCTGCTCCGTTCTCGCTATTCGGTGGTCCCGCGTCTGCCAACCCCGCGAATACCAGGCGGACGACATCAATCACCACGCCGCGCGGTGATCTTCACGCGGCGGCTTCATTAGCGAGGGAATATGCGTACGGCGTTATGCCCGACGGCGGGGCGCGCAGCGCGACGCTGGAACGGATGAGCCCTTTGTCACCGACGTGTGCGGCGCGGGGGCAGGTCTCGTCTCGCACCACTCCGGGTTCACCACCGAGGTGGACACTTATGAGCTGGCGGGGTGAGCAGCTTTCTTTTGCCTGCTTTTCCTTGCGGCGGCGCCCCGAAGGAAGTCCCCTGGGGGGACAAAGAAAAGCAGGTGCCGCCCCGCACAGGGGCAACGCCAATGAACCAATAAGAATGCAAGAAAAGGCCAACCCCGTAGGTAAGCAGAAAAAGGAAGCCGTCGGCGAGACACAAAAAACCAGGGGAAAGGCAACGCGCTTACCTGGCCGCCGGGGCGAATCCGTCTGCCTGCCCGGTGTTGCGCGCTGCGTCACTACAACGATGATGCTCCCGCGACAACCGATTCATCAACGGCAACAGCAAAACAGCAACCAACGCACCGAGCGCTGCAAGCCACCCAAGCCCCATAAACAGCTTCGTATAAAGCGGCAGCGACTGCAACGGACCGAGATCGCCGGAGGGCATCTGCGCGAAGTTCGCCACCACGCTGCCGAGATATCCCGACACCCCGCTTGCGACGAAATACGCGCCCATCAGAAAGCCGCTCATACGCGCCGGCACATAACGCGCAATCATCGCGAGGCCGAGGCCGCTCACCAGCAACTCGCCGAGCGAATACAGCCCATAGCCGCCCACCATGAACCACGACGATACCCGGCCGTCAACCGCATAACGCCCGCTCACCGCATACACGAAGAACCCCGCGGCCACCACCACGAAGCCGATTGCATACTTCACCGCGACCGACACGTCATTGCCGCCCTTTGCCAGCTTCGTGTACAGCACGGCGAGAATCGGACTCAGCAGCATGATCCAGATAGGGTTGAGCGCCTGAAACTGAGCCGCGCTCCACGTGAACAGCGGCACGCCGAGCAGCGAGAACTGCGGATCGACGTTGCGCACTGCGAACAGCGTCAGCGAGGTCGACATCTGCTGATAGAACACGAAGAACAGAATAGCCTGCAGCGTGAGAATCAGCGCGGCCACCAGACCCGCACGCTCCGAGTGCTCGCATCTGGCGAGCATGTAGCCGAAGATCCCGAGGATCGCGATGCCCGCCGCGTACACGCACGCCACTGCGACGGCCTTGTGCTGCAGCACGAACATCGTCGCGAGAGCGAGCGCAATGCCGCCGAGCGCCACCGCGCCCACGCGCTGCCAGCGAACCGGCTCGGCATCCGGCGCGGAACCCAGATGCGCGAGCGTGCGGAACATGATGAAGTAGTTCACCACGGCGAGCAGCATGCCCGCGCAACACACGGCAAACGCCGCGTGCCAGCCCCAGTGATCCTTGATCCAGGGGGTCGCGAGCATCGACACCGTCGAGCCGATGTTGACCGCCATGTAGTAGATGGTGAACGCACTATCGATGCGCGCATCGTCGCCTTCATAGATGCGGCGCACCAGATTCGCCGCATTCGCCTTGAAGAGCCCGTTGCCCACCACGATCACACCCAGCGACCCGTACATGTAATTGAGCTGGTCGTTGGGCATGGCGAGCATCAGATAGCCGCAAGCCAGCACGAACGCGCCGAACACCATCGTGCGGCGGGTACCGAGAATCTTGTCGCCGATCCAGCCGCCTACCGAGGGTGCGGCATACACCAGCGCCGTGAAGGCGCCCCAGGTGAGCGTGGCGTGACTGTCGGTAAAGCCGAGCTTGTCGATCATGAACAGGACCAGCAGCGCGGCCATTCCGTAGTAGCCGAAACGCTCCCACATTTCGATCAGGAAAACCGTCGAGAACGATCGAGTCTGGGATACGGTTGAGTTCATTGTTTACCTCGTGTTCTTGCAAGTGCGGCGGCGCGCGCGAAGATGGGTGCGCCGCTGGAAACTGGGTCTGGGTCAGGCATGAGCGTGCTCATCGGCACGTCAAAGCGGAGCAGGCAAAGGACGGGACGGGCGCCTTTCATGGCGCTTTGCCCACATTAAATCGCACCAGATCGGGGCCGGACGCCACAGAAAAGCGTGGCACCCACGATAAAGCACGGCACGCGCACAGAATTCGCGCGGCGGCGGGCAGCGGCCCGGGAGAGCGGGGCCTGAAACGGGCATGGCGATACGAGTCAACATTCATCTCAAGTTGGCGGCGGCCGTCCGGGTAAAACGCGCCGCTCGGATATCCGTGCGCAGGATCGCTACGCGCGGGATGGCAAACAGCAAGCAAGCCGAAAGCTTAGGTCGTCCCGCAAGCGCCCGCGATTCTCCAGAGGGCAGCACGCTGCGTCACTCAGGGAATTCACTGATGCATGCCACCGGGCCTGACAGCAATCACACGTTTTGCCGCGGCTTACCGCGCGATATCATTCCTGAATCCAGGGTGCATCGATTTATTGAAGCGCCTGATGTATCAACCGTTTGAATCCGCAGAAGGCGCGACATTCAACGCCCCGCCGCGTTTTCAAACTCACCGCCCAACCAGCAATCTGCGAAACCTGGTTGTGCTTCTGGCAACATAGCGTGCTGTTTCAGAAAAAATGCCCCGTCGGGCAAACTCACGCTATCGCGATGGCCCCCAAGGCTATCAAACTTTGTTTACTAACATCAAACATATTTTTGACGGGCTGATTCATCCTGCTATGGTCACGAAAACTGAAAACAATAATCCGGCCCTTGAGCTGGGTAGCAAGATACGCGCGCTTCGGCAACGCCTGAAGCGCACGCTAGATGAAACGGCTACAGCAGCGCGTATTTCGAAACCTTTCCTGTCGCAAGTGGAACGCGGACTCGCCACCCCCTCGCTCACGTCGTTGGCAGGGATTGCCAGCGCGCTCGGCGTCAACGTGCAGTATTTCGTCGACACGCCCAGCGAAGAACGCTCGGTGAGCCGCGGTGACCAACTGAAGTTTTTTGGTTTCGCAGACTCGGCGAACCTGTTCGCCCGGTTGACCAATCTGACCGGGGGACGTCAACTCGAGGCGATCCTCGTGAAAATGCCGCCCGGGCAGAAGCGCTCCGAAGTCAATACGCACGCCGGCGAAGAATTCCTGTACGTGATCAGCGGCAAAGTGTCGTTGACGCTAGAGGGCAAGACGTTTGCCCTGCAAGCGGGAGACAGCGCGCATTACGAGTCGACGGTGCCGCATAGCTGGGCCAATACCGCTCGTGGCGAGACGCTGGTGGTGTGGGTCGGGACACCTAGACTGTTCTAACAGGCAGGCACGCTTGCGGATGAGGGAATCCGGTTAGAGGCGGCCTGTATGCGGATTGATCAGGATGACTATCGACCTCAAACGGGCCGCGCATGTCATCCAGGCCGCCGTCACATCATGCCTGACGAAGCGGCGAGCCTGGACCTGGGCTTGCGCTCACGCGATCCGCTCCGTTGTCATCGCCCGTGAGAGGCCGTGCATCGGCCTGCGTAACGCGATGTCGAACGGATTGGTTTGTGGGCCAAGTGCTTGCGCCTGGCGCCGCAGCAATTCGACCACCATCGGCAAGCGGTCGTCGCCCAGCCGCGCGGCGAGCGTACCGACGCTGAGCGCCGCCACCGCCACACCGGTACGGTCGAAAATCGGCACCGCCACGCCGGCCATGCCGTCGAGCACGCCGCTATTGCGTCCCGCGTAGCCCAGTTGCCGCACCCGTTCGATCTCCGTGCGCAAATAGACTTCGTCGAGCACGCCGTAGCCGCGAATTCGCGGCACGTTAAAGCGAATGATTTCCTCGCGCTCCGCTTCGGGCAGGAACGCGAGAATCGCGAGACTCCCCTGGCCGACACCCAGTGCGACCCTTCCTCCTATGTCGCCCGTAAACGAGCGGATCGGAAATGGCCCTTCGCAGATGTCGAGGCAGACCGCGTCAAAACTGCTTTTCACCAGCAGGAAAATCGTGTCGCCAAGGCTCGCGCACAGCCGCAGCAAGGCCGGGCGGCACAGCGTGCGCATACCGCTAGGGTTGCCGGCCTGCGCGGCGAGCGCAAAAAATTCAACGCTCAGGCGATACAGCTTCGAGTTTTCGTCCTGCTCGACCATGCCCTCGGCAATCAGCGCGTGCAGGATGCGATGCACCGTGCCCTGGGTCAGCCCCACCGCTTTCGCGAGCCGCGTGACCCGCCCGCCGTCGGCTTGCGCTTCGGCCAGCGCGCGGATCACCGCAAACGAGCGCTGCAGCATGCCCGTGCCGGGGGTGCCAGGCGCGTTGGGAACGTCGGCAAGCGGAACCTCTCGCTTCGCGGCAGCATTCATGGCCTTTCCTCAAAACTATTCCGTTGGATGGAACACTATAGAGGTTTTTATTCATCAATGGAATATGCCACCACACCGCTCCAGAGAGGCCTTTTCGCCAACTATTATGGATTTCGCGAACATCATGTAGTGGAACAAAGCCCCCTTATCCACTCCAAATAATTTCATTCATCCGAATTTTTTAGATTCTTGTACCACTGAACGGAATTTACATTTGACGGCCCGTAATTTGGCTAGCTACAGTCGGCTCCACCAGAAGACTTGTCGATTCAGCCGGTGCCGATGCACCGAAAGGCCAGATCATGTCGTTCCTCACACTCACAGACGTCGCGAAATCGTTCGGCGACCTGCAGGCGGTTGCCGACGTGAACCTGTCGGTGGAAAAAGGTGAGTTCGTTTCGCTGCTCGGGCCGTCCGGCTGCGGCAAGACCACCACGCTGCAAATGATCGCGGGCTTCGTCGAAACCACGCGCGGCCGCATCACCCTCGACGGCCGCGACATCACGCACACCAAACCGAACCGGCGCGGCCTGGGCATCGTGTTCCAGAGCTATGCGCTGTTTCCGCACATGAGCGTCGCGCAGAACGTCGGCTTCGGTCTCGAGATGCGCGGCATCGACAAGGCGGAGCGCAACGAGCGCGTGCGCGAGGCGTTGGCGCTGGTGCGGCTCGATACGCTCGCGCACCGCTTTCCGCGCGAGCTCTCCGGCGGCCAGCGGCAGCGCGTGGCGCTTGCTCGCGCGATCGTGATCGCGCCGCCGGTGCTGCTGCTCGACGAACCGATGTCGAATCTCGACGCCAAGCTGCGCGAGGACATGCAGTTCGAACTGCGCGCAATCCAGCGCAAGATCGGCACGACCACCATCATGGTCACGCATGACCAGTCGGAAGCGCTGTCGATCAGCGACCGCGTGGTCGTGATGGAAGCCGGCCGCATCACGCAGATCGATACGCCGTACCGCGCGTATGAGCGGCCGGAAAATCACTTTGTGTCGCAGTTCATCGGCAAGGCCAACATGCTGCCGGGCACGATCGTCGCGCGCGACGGCGACGCGATCCACATCGACCTCGGCCATGACCTCGCCGAGACCGGCAACACGGCGCAATTGCCCATGAAGGAACGCGTCGTGAAGATCGGCGACGCCGTCACGCTGTGCATCCGCCCGGAAAAACTGCGGCTCTGCGCACCGGATGCGGGGCGTCTGCCCGCCACTGTGACGAGCCGCTTTTTCCTCGGCAGCCAGTGGCTGTACCGGGTGGATTGCCGGCTGGGCGAGGTGCTGGTGTGCTGCCAGAACGAAGGCGCGGAGCCGCTGCCGGAAGGCACCGCGGTCGGCGTCGACTGGAACAGCGATGCGATCCGTTTCGTGCAGCGGGAGGCGCGACATGGCTAGCACGCTGCCCGTTCCAGGCGACAAGGGCCATGCCGCCAGCACGGCACGTCGTGCGCCCTGGCACGCGTTCCTGCCGCTCTGGCTGATGTGCGCCCCCGCCTTCCTGCTGTTCGCCGCGCTCGTGCTGATTCCGCTCGCGATGACGCTGGTGCTGAGCTTCTACCGCTTCGATCCTTCAAGCGGCCCGATTGCGGCGTTCCAGTTCGGCAACTACGCGGAGGTGCTGAAGTCCGCGTATTTCCATACGATCTTCTTGCGCACCTTTGGCATTGCGTTCCTGACGACCTTGTTGTGCATCGCGATCGGCACGCCCGAAGCGTACGTGCTGTCGCGCATGCGCGATCCGTGGCGCTCGCTCTTCCTGCTGGTGATTCTCGCGCCGCTGCTGGTCTCGGTGGTGGTGCGTGCGTTCGGCTGGAGCATGCTGCTCAACCCCAACGGCCTGGTGAATCAGGCCTTCGCGCTGGTCGGGCTGGGACCCTACAAGCTCGAATACACGACCTTCGCGATCGTCATCGCACTGGTGCACGTGATGCTGCCGTTCATGGTGATTCCGGTGTGGACCGCACTGCAAAAGCTCGATCCGCAGACCGAAAACGCCGCCCTCTCGCTGATGGCCTCGCCCGCCACCACGCTGCGGCGCATCGTCTTGCCGCAACTGGCGCCCGGCATCCTGTCCGGCAGCCTGATGGTGTTCGGCCTGTCGGCGAGCGCCTTTGCGATTCCCGGCCTGCTCGGCGGACGGCGCCTGAAAGTCGCCGCCACCGCCGTCTACGACGAATTCCTCGGTTCGCTGAACTGGCCGCTCGGCGCGACGATCGCGTTGCTGCTGCTGGTCGCCAACCTGATCGTGATGCTCACCTACTACCGGCTGCTGGAGCGCAGGTACGCCAGAAGCATGGGCTAACGAAACGGGACGACGATGAGAAAAAACGGCCCTCTCGCGCTGATCTTTCATGCGCTCGTGATCCTGTTCGTGCTGGCCCCGCTGGCAATCGTGGTGCTGGTCGCCTTCACGCCCGATGAAACCCTGACGCTGCCCACGCACGGCCTCTCGCTGCGCTGGTTCCGCGCGATCCTCGACTATCCGGACTTCATCTCGGCATTCTTCAACAGCCTGAAGCTCGCCTTCGCATCAGCCACGCTGTCGCTGCTCGTCGCGCTGCCGGCCGCTCTGGCAATTGGCCGGGCACGCTTTCCCGGGCGCGGCTTTCTGAATGGCCTGCTGCTCTCGCCGCTGGTGATTCCCGGTCTCGTGCTGGGCATTGCGTTACTGCGCTTCTTCGCACTGATCGGCGCGACCGGCTCGTTTGCGTGGCTGGTGCTCGCGCACATGATCATCATCACGCCGTTCGTGATGCGGCTCGTGCTGGCCTCGGTAAGCGGGCTCGACCGCAGCGTCGAACATGCGGCCGCGTCGCTCGGCGCGGACGCCTGGACCACGTTTCGCCGCATCACCTTCCCGATGATCCTGCCTGGCATCACCGGCGGGTGGCTGCTCGCCTTCATCAACAGCTTCGACGAACTCACGATGTCGATCTTCGTCACCTCGCCGCAAACCGTCACGCTGCCGGTGCGCATGTACATGTATGCCACCGAATCGATCGATCCGATGATGGCTTCAGTGTCCGCGCTGGTGATCTTCATCACCGCGGGCGCGATGCTGCTGCTCGATCGGGTGTATGGGCTCAACCGCACTCTGATCGGCCAGCACTGATGTCCTCTTCTGCCCTGCCCCGCATGCCGCACAACCTCACTACCGGGTCCGGTCACGGCCCGCAATTCGTTCGCGTCGCGGAGTTGCATCGCGCGCCGCTCGCTTTCGTTCTTGACGGCAAGGAAGTCACCGCTCTGGCCGGCGACACCGTGCTGACTGCGATCCTGATGCAGCAACGCAACGTGCGCCAAAGCGAATTCAGCGGTGAGCCACGGGCCGGCTTCTGCCTGATCGGCGCCTGCCAGGACTGCTGGGTGCGCAGCGAAGACGGGACGCGCTTGCGCGCCTGTTCGACCTTGCTGGGTGCGGGCATGCGGATCATCACGCGCAGCGCCGGGGCCGGCGACCTCGCCGGCGGAGTGACGCCATGAGCCACGAAAACCGCGTCGTCATTGTCGGCGCTGGGCCGGCCGGTGTGCGCGCCGCCGAAACGCTCGTGGCTGCGGGCGTGAAGCCCGTCGTGCTCGACGAGAATGCCCGCTGGGGCGGGCAGATCTATCGGCAGCCGCCCGCCAACGCCGCCTTCCAGCGCTCGAAAAAAGCCCTCTACGGTTTCGAAGCCCACAAGGCCGATGCGCTGCACGTGACCATGGCCGCACTGCTGCCGCACCTCGATTACCGTCCCGACACGCTCGCGTGGGCCTGCGCGCCGGGCCGCCTCGACACGCTGCATGCGGGACGCGAGCGCAGCGTACCGTTCTCACACCTGATCATCGCAAGTGGCGCAACCGACCGCGTCCTGCCCATCCCCGGCTGGACACGGCCGGGCGTCTATACGCTCGGCGGCGCGCAGGTCGCGTTGAAGGCGCAAGGCTGCGCGATCGGCCGGCGCGTGGTGCTGGCGGGCACGGGACCGCTGCTGTATCTGGTCGCCTACCAGTACGTGAAAGCCGGTGCGCAAGTCGCCGCCGTGCTCGACACCAGTGCGCTAGCGCAACAGATCGCCGCAGCGCCGAAACTCGCACGTCAGCCTGCCACGTTCGCCAAGGGGCTCTACTACGTGGGCTGGCTGAAGGCGCGCGGCGTGCGGATCGAACGCAGCGTGACGCTTATCGGCGTCGAGGGCGAAGATGGTGTCAGCGGAATCAGCTGGCGTAGCGCGCGCAACGGCGGCACGACTGAAACCCTCCCATGCGACGCGGTCGGCCTCGGTTTCGGCCTGCGTCCGGAAACCCAGCTTGCCGATCTGGCCGGCTGCCGCTTCCGTTTCGATGCGCAGAACCGCTGCTGGCTGCCCGAACTCGACGCGGCCGGGCGCAGTTCGGTGCGCGGCATCTATCTCGCGGGTGACGGCGCGGGCATTGCCGGCGCCGATGCTGCCGAACTGGCCGGACGCCGCGCTGCGCTCGCGGTGCTCGACGATCTCGGCATTGCCCATCCGCGCGGCCACGGCATGCCCGATGCCACCTCGCTCGATCGCAGCCTGCAACGTATCGCCGTGTTCCGTGCAGGCATCGAAGCCGCGTTCGCCCCGCCTGAACGATGCGTATCGCAATGGCCCGACGACATGACGGTATGCCGTTGCGAAGAAGTCGACGCGGGCACGCTGCGCCACTGTATCCGCAGCGGCGCAGCCGGAGAGATCAACCGTCTGAAAGCGCTGACCCGCGTCGGCATGGGCCGCTGCCAGGGCCGCATGTGCGGCGAGGCGGCGCTCGCCTTGCTGAGTGCGGAAACCGGCGAGCCGCTCGAAGCCGTCGGACGCTTGCGCAGCCAGCCGCCGGTCAAGCCGATTCCGATGTCGCCCGCGCTCTATGCCGGCGGCGTCGCCGCGATTCCCGAGGACGCCCGCGATGAATAAGCCTTTGCATTACGACGTCGCGATTGCAGGCGGCGGCCTCGTCGGCGCCTCGGCCGCGCTCGCGCTGGCAAGGCGCGGTTTGCGCGTCGGCCTGTTCGAGCGGCGCTTCTGCGGTGCCCAGGCAAGCGGTGTCAACTATGGCGGCGTGCGCTGCCAGGGCCGTCCCGTCGAACAGATGCCGCTCGCCATGCGCGCGCGTCGCGTCTGGGACCGCTTGCCCGAACTCATCGGCATCGACGGCGAGTTCGTCGTCTCCGGCCATTTGCGGCTCGCGCGCAGCGAAGCCGACCTGGCCGCGCTCGAAACCTGGGCGCAGATGGCGCGTGAGCATGGGCTCGATCCGCAACTGATCAGCGGCGACACTTTCCGGCGCCGTTATCCGTGGCTGGGCGCCGCGGCGATCGGGGGCTCGCTGTGTGCAAGCGACGGTCACGCGAACCCGCGGCTCGTGTCGCCGGCCTTCGCCCGTGCCGCGCGCGCCGCCGGCGCCGAGGTGCGCGAGCAGACCGAACTCACCGAGATCCATCATGACGGCACACGTTTCCAGTTATGCGCCGGCGAGCTGCATTTTAGCGCCGACTGGCTGATCAATTCCGCCGGCGCCTGGGCCAACAAGGTCGCCGCATCGTTCGGCGAAACCGTGCCGATGAAGCCGATCTATCCAAACATGTGGGTCACGGAGCCGCTGCCGCTCTTCATCACGCACAACCTGGGCGTGTACGGCGGCGGCATCTACGCGCGGCAAGTCGCGCGCGGCAACTGCGTGGTCGGCGGCGGCCGTGGGCACGGCGACGGCGAATACGGCCAACCCTCCACCGATACCACCCGCGCCGTGATGCGCGACGCCTGTGCTTTATTGCCCGCGCTGCGCGATGCGCTGCTGATCCGCACGTGGAGCGGCGTCGAAGGCGAGACGCCGGACAGCAATCCCATCATCGGCGCGAGCCGCACCGTGCCGCGTCTGCTGCATGCGTTCGGGTTTTCGGGCGGCGGTTTTCTGCTCGCGCCGGGGGTGGGCGAAGTGCTCGCCGACCTGATCGTCAGCGGCACGACCGCGACGCCACTCGACGCGTTTGCGATCGATCGCTTCACCTCCGTACCCACCTTGTCTGTGCTCTAGTCAAATCGAGGAGATCCACCATGAAACTGTTCAGGACGATTGCGGCGCTCGCCGCCTTGTGCGCGTTCGGCGCCGCTGCGCCGGCGTGGTCGCAGACCAAAACGATCTACATCGGCATGAACGGCGGCCCGATGGAAAAGACCTATACGAGCGAGGTGCTGCCCGACTTCGAGAAGGCCAACAACGTCAAGGTCGTGGTGGTACCCGGGACGTCCTCGGACATTCTGGCCAAACTGCTCGCCAACAAGACCAACCCGCAGATTCATGTGGTGTTTCTCGACGACGGCGTGATGGCGCGCGCCGTCAGCATGGGCGTGTGCCAGAAGCTCGATGACGCGCCGGTGCTCAAGGAGCTTTATCCGTTTGCGCGGATGAAAGGCGATATGGGCGCAGGTGTGCAGCTCGGCATGACCGGCATTGCGTACAACAAGAAACTCTTTGCCGAAAAGGGCTGGGCGCCGCCCACCTCATGGATGGACTTCGCCGATCCGAAGTACAAGGGCAAGGTGGTGTTCCAGTCGGCCTCGAGCAGCACGTTCGGGCTGCATGGCTTTCTGGCGATCAATCGTCTGATGGGCGGCAGCGAACAGAATGTCGAGCCGGCCTTCACGAAATGGTCCAGCACCGTGGGGCCGAACGTGGTCGAATACATCCCGAACTCGGCCAAGATTTCGGAAATGGTACAGACGGGTGAAGCGGGCCTGTTCCCGTTGACGCCGACCGGCGTGAGCGATCTGCAGGACAAGGGTATTCCGGTGGCTTACGTGAATCCGAAGGAAGGTCCGGTGTTGCTGCTGGTGGACCTGTGCGTGGTGAACAACAACCCGGACCCGGCGCTCGCGCAAAAGCTCGCGCAATTCCTGCTGTCGGCGCCGGCGCAGGCGAAGGCCGCTGATGCCGGCAAGCAGATCCCGACTAACCGGCTCGCGAAGATGCCTGCAACCATGCAGCAAAGCCTCGGCAACATCGACGATCTGCTGCGCAAGGTAACGGTGGTCGACTGGGATACGATCAACGCCCATCGCGCGCAGTGGGATACGCGCTGGAACCGGCAGATCGAGCAGTAACGGGGAAGCCCGCGCAAGGCGCGGGCGCACCTCTCTCTAACAGGTCAGGATACGATCGACAGCGTGACCGCGAGCCAGATCGCGCTCACGCCGCCCAGGAACAGGCGCCGCGCGATGCGGATGCCGGCGTCGCTGCTCTCCGGCTCGACTGAACGGGTCGCCATCCACGGCACGAGGCCGAGGCACGCAAAGCCCGCCAACGCAAACACCACCACGAGCACCTCGGCGAACTTCCACGGCGCGGGCTCGTGAAGCCCCCAATAGCCGAGATACACGATTCCGATCGAAAACGTGGTCGCCGACGCCGAACTCAGTGCCACCACCGACCCCGTTGGACTCGGCATCCTCTCCTCCTGTCGCACGCCTGCCACCGTCTGGTGGATGGGACGATTCTACTGCATGGCGTGCGACGCCCAGAGATGCCCGGGGACGCCCGGGGACGCCCAAGCCGCAAGGCCGCCGCTTAAGCCGTGCGTGCCTGGCGCGCCTCGTAGGCTTTCAGATGGCTATAGGCAATGCGCAGCAATGACAGCGCCGCGTCCCGCTGCTGCGCAGGGCCACCGCGCTGGATCAGATCGCCGACAATATGGTCCGCTTCGGTGCGCGAGTGGTTCTCCACGTCGCGCAGCATCGAAGCGGTCAGCGGCGACGGCGTGAAGAGCATCTGGTTGGCGCGCGTGTCGAAGTCCGGCGCCATCGTAAAGCCGTTGTGCTGCGCCACCGCACGGCATTCGCCGAGCAGCCCTTCGATCGCGCGCCGGCCATCCGGCGCGCCCAGAATATCGCCCACCGAGCCGCGGAACAGGCACGTGCTGGCCGCCAGTGTGGCGAGGAACACCCACTTTTCCCACATGCGCAGCAGGATGTTGTCGCTCAACGCAGCGTCGAAACCGGCGCCCGTCATCACTTCGGCAATCGCACGCACGCGCTCCGACACGCCGCCCTCCAGTTCGCCGAAGGTGATGCCATGGGCTTCGTTCAGGTGGACGATCTCGCGTTCGCGGTTGAGCGTCGCAGCAATCAGGCATAGGCCACCGAGCACGCGCGCTGAGCCGAACTTCCCAGCCAGCACATCGATATGCCGCATGCCGTTGAGCAGCGGCAGGATCAGCGTGGACGGGCCGGCAAACGGCGCGAAGGAGGCGATCGCGTCGTCCAGGTTGTAGGCCTTGCAGCTCAGCACCACCAGATCGAAAGGCGCGACGGCGTCCCCAGCCTGCACTGTCTTGACGTCGTGCAACGTGAGGTCGCCGCGGACACTCTTGATGACGAGGCCGGCACGGCGCAGTTCTTCGGCCCGCCCCGCGCGCACGAGAAACGTCACGTCACGCCCGGCGGCGGCCATACGCCCGCCGAAGTAGCCACCCACCGCGCCTGCACCTACTACCAGGATTCGCATCATTGTCTCTCGAGATAATCTGTCGCTCAGTTCACGGGCTCCGTGCCGCTCGCGACCTGCAGGAGGCGCGCAGCAAACCGGGCATCTGCGTGAATGTAGCAAATATTCCCGATTGGCAGCGGCGCGGCGGGCGGCGTGTCGGTGTCCGCCCGTGTTTTCCCGTGTCTGCGCGTCTCAGAGCATCTCGAGCGCCAGCGCGATGCCCTGTCCGCCGCCAATGCACAACGTGACGATGCCGCGCTTGAGGCCGTCGCGACGCATCGAATGGATCAAGCGGGTCGTCAGTACCGCGCCGGTTGCGCCGATCGCATGACCATGGGCGATCGCACCGCCTTCGACGTTGACCAGCTCTTCCGCCAGCCCGAGCTTGCGCAACACGGCGATCGGAACGGCGGCGAACGCCTCGTTGATCTCGACACGCTCGACGTCCTTCAACTGCCAGCCCGCGCGGGCCAGCGCCATCTGCACAGCCGGCACCGGACCGAGGCCGAACATGCCAGGCTCGACCGCAGCAATGCCATATGCCACCAGCCGGGCGAAGGGTTGAATACCATGCGCCTCCGCAAACCCGCGCTCCGCAACCACCATCGCTGCGGCGCCGCTGTTCAGGCCCGGCGCATTGCCGGCGGTAATCGTGCCGTCGGGACGAAACGCAGGGCGCAGTCTGGCGAGCGTCTCGACGGTGGTATCCGCGCGCGGTTGCTCGTCGCGTGCGAAGCGTTGCGGCGCCTTGCGCCCTTCCACTTCGACGGTTACCAGTTCGGCGTCGAACAGGCCGCGCTCCTGGGCCGACACGAAACGCTGCTGCGAACGCGCGGCCCAGCGGTCCTGCGCGTCGCGCGTGATATCCATCTGCGTGACGAGGTCTTCGGTATGCCAGCCGGAATGCTTGCCGGAGAATGCATCGTCGAGCCCGTCGCGCAGCATGCTGTCGTGCACCTCGGCGTTGCCCATCCGGTAACCCCAGCGGCCGCCGTCGAGCAGATACGGCGCGCGGTCCATGTTTTCCATACCGCCCGCCACCGCAGCGTCGCCCAGACCCAGCCAGATTTCGTTGGCCGCCGACGCGATGGCCTGCGCGCCCGAGCCGCAGACGCGGTTCACCGTCAGCGCGGGCACCGCGACCGGCACGCCGCCGCCGATCGCAGCCTGGCGCGCCGGGTTCATCCGATTGCCGGCCTGGATCACGTTACCCATCACCACGGAAGCCAGTTGCGCCGCATCGAGACCGCTGCGCCTTAGGGTCTCACGCACGGCAACTGCGCCCAGCGCGGTCGCCGGCACGTCTTTGAGCGTGCCGTTATAGGCGCCAATCGGCGTTCTCACGGGATTGCAGATCACTACGTCTCGCGTATTCATCGTCATCTCTCACATTCAAGGGCTACATACCGCCGCCTCATACGTCCCAGGCGGGCTTTCAATTCATGCTCAGGGCACGCGCTGAAATGCGTTTCGCTCCGTTCAGTCTAATTCGCGACCGGCGCGGTGGGCATACCGCTTGCCGCATCAATCTTTGTCGCTTTCTGCAACAAAGCCGTGGCTGACGGGGTTGACGGGGCGGGCGAGCCGGCCGTGTCAGCCACGTCGTCCGCCACCGGCGCATCCCATCCGCCACCCAACGACCGATATAACGCTACCGCCGCCAGCGCATGCTCGCGCTTTGCCTGATTCAGCGATTCGGAATCGCGCAGATACGCCTCCTGCGCGGCGAGCACGTCGAGGAAGCTCGACGCGCCGTCCTTGTACAGCTCGGTGGACAGACGTAGCGCGTGACTGGACGCATCGAGCGCACCGCCAAGGCGCTCCACCTGCACAGCGTCGCTGACCAGATCGCTGCGGGTGTCCTCGACCTCCTTCAACGCCTGCAGCATCGTCTGCTGCAAGCCGAGTTGCGATTCATGCATCCTGCTTTCGCTCTCGTCGATGCTCGCCGTGATACGGCCTGCGTTGAAGATCGGGCTTGTTGCGCTCAACGCTGCGCTGAACAGGTTATCGGTCAACGTCGGCAAGCCGAGATACGACGAAGCCAGCAAGCCGTCCGCGAGATTCAGCTTGAACTGCGGGTAACGCTGCGCCTTCGAGACGCCCACTTCCGCCGCGCGCTGCTCGACGCTCGCGTAGGCAGTACGCACGTCGGGCCGGCGCAACAGCGCTTCGGACGGCAAGATCTGCGGCACGCTTTGCGCCGGCACCGGGATGTCGCGCGCATTCGCAAGCAGCAACTGGTCGACACTCTCCGGTGTACGCCCCGAATAGACGGCAATCAGGCTCATCTGGTGCTGGATCGTCGACTGCACGTGCGGAATCTGCGCCTGCAGATCCTGCAACTGGTTCTGCGCACGGGCGACGTCGAGCTGGGTGGACAGGCCGTAGTGCAGGCGCTCCTGGGTCAGCTTCAGCGCGCGGCTGCGGATCTGCTCGTTGTCGTTCAGGATCTGCAATTCGGATTGCGCCCAGCGCAGATCGATGTAGGCTGCGGCCGTGTTGGCCGCGAGCGCCAGCCGCAACTCGTTCAGCGCCGCTTCACGACCGGAAACCTGCGCCTGCGCGGCGAGCACTGCGAGCCGCTCGCCGCCGAACACGTCCGGGGTCCAGCTCGCGGCCAGACCCACGCCGGCCTGACGCACATAACCGAGCGGCGGCGGTGTGTTCTGCCGCTCATCCGCAGCGCTCGCCGTGGCGTCCAGTTCGGGCAGCAAGGCAGAGCGTTGCTGTGTCCTGATCGCTTGCGCCTGTTTGACCCGCTCCACCGCCGCCTGCACGTCCAGGTTGCCGTTCAGCACGGACGTGACGAGCTGGTGCATGACCGGGTCGCCGAACTGCTCCCACCAGGTATTCGCATCCACCGTGCCTTGCGGCGCGTCGACGCTCCATGCGTCAGGCGCCACCGTCTGCACGGCGTGCGGAAGGTCCGCGTGCGTCTCGGGTTGTACCGCGCAAGCAGCGAGACTAAAAAGCGCCCCACAAAGTGCAACGCGGACCAGCGTGTTCGCCATGATCGATTTCATCTCACGGTCCTCAATGGGCGTCGGGAGGCGGCGCGGTGTTGCCGAACGGACGTGAAAACGCCACGCTCAGCAGACCCACCACGAAGCAAAGCGCCACCGCGAGGAAGGCGTCGGAAAAGGTCAGCACCAGCGCTTCGCGCAGCAACAGCGAATGCAGCAGATCGAGGCCCGCGTGGGCGGCGTTGAGCGCATCGCCGCCCACCGCGGCAAGGCGGGCGGTCTGTTGATGCAGCAGCCCTTCGACCACGGGACGGCCCGCGGTGACGTGCTCGTCGAGCCGTTCGTAATGCAGGTTCAGGCGGTCGTTGAGCATGGTGCTGCTCACCGCGATGCCAATGGCACCGCCCAGATTGCGCATCAGATTGAACAGGCCGCTTGCCGACCTGAGCCGCGAGGGCGGCAGCGAGCCGAGTGCCATGGTGACGATGGGCGGCACGCAGAACTGCTGGCCGATACCGCGCAAGGCCTGCGGCAGCAGCAGTTCGTGCCAGCCCCACTGACTGGTGAGCGGCACGTACAGGTAACAGCCGAGTCCAAAGCACACGAGCCCGAACACCATCAACCAGCGCATGTCGATCACCCGCGCCAGCGTCGAATACGCCGCCAGCGCGAGGAGCTGGAAACACCCCACCGACAACAACGCCAGGCCGATCTGCAGCGAGTCGAAACCGCGCACGCGCGCGAGGAACACCGGCGTCAGAAACACGGTACAGAAGAGGCCGATACCCGTGATGAACGACAGCAGACTGCCGATGCCGAAGTTGCGGATGGCAAGCGCTCGCAAATCGACGATCGGCTCTTTGGCCGTGAATGCATGCACGATGAACAGAAAACCGCAGATGGCGGACACCCACGTGCACAACACGATCACATCGTCGCCGAGCCAGTTCTTGCGCGGCCCTTCTTCAAGCACATATTCGAGGCAGCCAAGGAAACCGGACATCAGCAGGATGCCCAGGTAATCGCCCTTTTTCAGCAGCGACAGATCGACCTCGTCGATATGGACGAACTTCGGCACCATCAGCGTGACGAATATGCCTGGCACGAGGTTCAGGTAGAACAGCCAGTGCCACGACCATTGCGACGTGATCCAGCCGCCGATCACCGGACCAATGGTGGGCGCAAGCGATGCGAGTGCGCCGATCGTGGTCGAGGCGATCAGCCTCTGCTTGCCGGGGAACAGCACGAACGCGGTGGTGAAGACCGTGGGAATCATCGCGGCGCCGAGCGCGCCTTGCAAGCCACGAAACAGGATCATCGAGTTGATGTCCCACGCGAGGCCGCACAGCATGCTGGTAATCGTGAAGCCGAGGGAGGAAACTGCAAACAGCCAGCGCGTCGAGAACACGCGCGTGAGCCACCCCGACATCGGAATTACCAGAATTTCAGCGATCAGATACGACGTCTGCACCCACGACAGCTCATCCTGACTGGCCGACAGGCCGCCGCCGATATCGCGCAGCGAAGAAGCGACGATCTGGATATCCAGGGTCGCCATGAAAAAGCCGAGGCACATCAGCGCAAACGCGAAGACTTTGGTGCGGGTGGGCTGGTCGGCCGGGTTCATCGGAGGATGGGTCATGGTCGGTATGCGTGGACTCACGCGGGCGCGGCGCGGCGGGTGGAATTACGAGCGCACCGGCGTGCTGCCGGTATCGACATGCACCTTCACGGTCGCCGACAAGCCGGGCCTCAGCACACCTTGCATCTCCGTGGGCACCTCGAGGCGAATCCGCACCGGCACGCGCTGCACGATCTTCGTAAAGTTGCCGGTCGCATTCTCCGCAGGCAAGACGCTGAAGGTTGCGCCAGTTGCAGGCGCCAGACTGTCCACCACGCCGCGCAGCGGCTGGCTCGAGGCGTCGAGTGCAACGTCGACTGCATCGCCGACGTGCATCTTCTTCAACTGGTCTTCCTTGAAGTTCGCGTCGATCCACAGACCCGTCGAAGGCACCACCGTCAATAGCGAGACCCCGGTATCGGCGAGCAGCCCCACGCGCGCCGTGCGATTGCCGATGTAACCGTCCACCGGCGAGCGGATCGTCGTGTACTCGACGTTCAGTTCTGCGACGCGCTGCGCTGCCTGCGCCGTCGCCACACGTGCCTGTGCAGCGCCGATCTGCGCATCGAGCACGGTGATCTCGCGCTGCGCCGCCACCAGCGCAGCGTCGCTGCGATCCACCGCGGCGTGCGCCTTGACAAGATCCGCGTCGGCGCGCTCGACGACCTGGTTCGACACGGCCTCGTCCTTGACGAGTTCGCGGTAACGCACCTGATCCTCGGCGCTGCGGGTCAGCTCGGCACCCGAAGCCTTCACCTCGGCCGCCTGCTCGCTGATGGTCGCCAGTTGCAGCGACTTCTTCGCCTGCAATTCGGTAACCGCAGCCTCGGCACTTTGCACATCTGCCGTGGTCTGGGCGAGGCGTGCATCGTAATCGCGCGCGTCGAGCCGGATCAGCACCTGGCCCACCTGCACATGCTGGTTATCGCGCACCAGCACATCGGTGACGAAGCCGTTCACTTTCGGCGCCATTACCGTGACGTCACCGCCGACGTAGGCGTCGTCAGTGGTCTCGATGAAACGGCCGGCGATAAACCAGTACGACAGCGCGCCGGCCAATACCACCAGCACGACAATCACCGCAAGGAGCATCCACGGAATGCGGCGGGCGGGTTTCGCGAGACCCGCAGCGCTGGGTGGGGCGAGAGTCGAAGGTGTAGTGGACATGGTTGTATGTGCGTATGCACTAAATAACGTTCAAAATAAGCGTGACAAGCACGCCGACCCTTGCCGACAGGCAGCAGGCAGTCGCCCTAAGCCTTCGTCACACCGAGCAACTCGCGCCGCAGCGATGCCGAACGCCCGGCGCCGAAGCGGCGCTCGAATTCTTCCTGAGCCGCGTCCCAGTGAGTCCAGGCAGCGGCCAGCCTCGCCTCACCGGCCGGCGTCACGCTGAGCGACAAGCCCCTGCCCTTCGACTCCGCGCTGCCGCTCGTCAACAAGCCATCGCGCTGCAACGGCTGAATGGCACGCACCAGCGTGGTCCGCTCCATCAAGGTGGCATCGACCAGTTGCTTCATCGTCATGTGCACGGCGTGCTCGACCCGCCGCAGGATCGAAAACTGCGTGATGGTCAGGCCAACCGGGGCGAGGTGCCGGTCATACAGTTGCGACGTGTAGCGCGCCGCCTGGCGAATCGCAAAGCAGTCGTCATCGCGGAGGGCCTGCATATCCGTTTGCATGTCCGCTTGCATATCCGTTTGCATCTGGTTAGTCCGCACTTAAGTGCATACGCACTATTTCTCGCGAAATGGTGCCTGCAACGCCGCTTCCGAACAGCCGGCCAGCGCGCTCGCGCCACTCACTCAGCCGTCAACCCGAATAACTCCGCGCGCAACGCCTTGGCCCGCGCACGGCCGAACTTCCCTTCAAACTCGGCTTGCGCATTGCGCCAGGCCGCAGCCGCTTGCGCAAACGTCTGCTTGCCGGTCTCCGACAAGCTGAACAGATAAGTCCGGCCGTCATGCTCCGACGCTTCGCTCACCACCAGACCGTCGCGCTGCAACGGCTTGAGCGCGCGCACGAGCGTGGTGCGATCCATCACCATGGCATCGGCCATGTCCAGCATCGTGGCAGGCGCGGTGCGCGCCAGCTTCGCCAGGATCGTGAACTGCGCGGCCGTCAGCCCCACCTCGCCGAGATGGCGCTCATAGATCTGCGTCACATAGCGCGCGGCCTGCCGCAGCGCGAAGCAGTTGCACTCGTCGTAGGAAAGCGGTCCGTTCATGCGGCGCAGTATATGTGTGCGTACGCACAGAGTCAAGCAAAGGTCGAGTTGAAATCACAATGAAATCTGCTTGTAATGCTCACACATAAGTTATTACAATTCTTACATGTCAGCCGCTCAGGCCTGGACCCGCAAGAGTACCTGCCTGAGCGCCTGCTTCCTGCCGGCTTCCAACTAGTCAATTGACGCGAGGGGCCAACACGTCATGTCAACGGTATCGAGCACCAGCACCACCACGTCCGTCGCTTCCGCGACCACGTCGATCCAGGAGGCGGCGCAATCGATTATCAGCGTCTCGACCCAATCGAACACCGACGTCAACGCCCTTGTCACAGCGCTTGTCAACGCGAAAAGCGCGGGGGCGCTGGCGACCAACACGTAATCGCGGGACGCCGCGTCCGGTTCAACACCTCACAGCGCGAGCACACTCACCGCCACTTCAACGCGATGCGCGCCGCCACCCAGAATCATCCCGCGCAACAGTGAAACGTCGCTGTAATCGCGGCCAATTGCGAGCGTGACGTGATCCATATCGGCGAGCACGTCGTTGGTCGGATCGAGATCGATCCAGCCGCTGCCCGGGCAATACACCGAGACCCACGCATGCGACGCGTCCGCGCCGATCAGCCGCGGCTGGCCCGGCGGCGGATCGTTGCGCAGATAGCCGCTCACATAGCGCGCGGGCAGGCCGAGCGAGCGCAGACAGCCGATCATCACCTGCGCAAAATCCTGGCACACCCCGCTCTTCAACTCGAAGGCGCGCTCGGCCGGCGTATCGAACATCGTCGCCGACGGCTTGTAGTCGAAGTCACGGTAAATGCGATGCATCAGGTCGATCGCCCCCGCCGCGATCGGCGTGCCCGCCGTGAAACTCGGCAGCGCATACGCGCGCAACGCCAGCCGCAGCGCAATATTGGGCGAAGCAAAACCGAACTCAACCTCCGGCCGGAACTGTCCGCCCACGCGAAACCGCAGCGCTTCGGCCACTTCCTCCCATTCGGGCGTGGTATCCGGGTCGAGCCGGGTCCAGCGCGGCGTCAATTGCACGGTCGTTTCGCTGACCAGTTGCAGCCGTTCGTGCGGCGCATCGAGCGTGAAATACAGCACGTCATTGCCAAACGCATCGATGCGGCTGTGCAGGTAGGACGGCTCCGGCTCGATCGTCTCGGCATGCGAGACGACACGTTGCCATGAGCACACCAGCGGCCGGATGGTCGCGAGGTGCTGTGCCGTCTCGACGTACGTCGAATAGCGATAGGTGGTGCGGTGCGAGACCGACAGGATGGTCTGAGCGGCCTTCATGACGACACCTGCGAGGCGAGCGTATTGGCGTGACTGAAATAGCGTGCACTGATCTCATTGGCCGCCGCGGCAACAAAGGTGCCCAGTTCGTCGCACACCTGAATGAGTGCCGTGTATGCGCCGTTTTCGTCCGTTTCGCACAGGCGCTCGAGCGGTGGCAGCATCTCGGGCGGCGGCATCAGATCGACAAACGACCGGTGCCGCGTGCCGCCCGCCGCAATCGAAATCTCGTCGAGCTTGCCGCACAGGCGCTCGTAGACACCATACAGGCCGCGCGGATTGGTCGGCTCGACCACCAGCAGGTCGAGCAGCGCCGGCACTTCAAGTCGGCCCGGGTAGAGCGAGCGGTACGTCAAGGTGCTGTCGAAGAGTTCCAGCAGCAGATCGAAGCCGGCCGGCGTGGCAAGTTGCCCCTTGTCGGCGACGGCGCGCAGGAATGACGTCATCGCCGCGACCCGTTCGATATGCCGGCCGGCGAACAGCAGCCGCCATGCCTCGTCGCGTGTCATGCGGTCGCCCTGCGCACCGCTGATCGCCGATAGTTGCGTCGCGAGGTGTTCGAGGGCGTCCATCAGGGTGACGCGATCGTAGCGGTCCTGACGTCCGCCGGTCTGCGCCGATGCACCGTTGGCGCCACTTGCGCCGTTAGCACCATTGGCACCATTGGCACCATTGGCACCATTCGCACCATTCGCACCATTCGCACCGTTAGCCCCCGAAGTCGACGCCATCGCCGGCATCAGCTTCTGCAATGCATCGCGGAAGTCGTTGCGCGCGGCGAGAATCGTGCGCCAATGATCGTTCGACAGGCGGCCGCGAATCTCTCCGCTCGCACGCGCCTGCGAGGCCAGCACCTGGCCGATGCTGGCCGCGCCGGTGGATTCGTGCAGATTCGCGACCAGACTGCGCTCGAAGGTCTGCAACGAATCCTCCGCGAGCACGTCGCCGGATTGCACGAGTCCGCAGTACAGGGCCAGTTCGACCAGCGTCTCGAACATTGCGTTCGCATCGCTGCTCTCCAGCGAGCCGAGGATGAGACGCAACAGCCGCACGTTGTTCTCGGCGCGTTCGCTGTAGCGCCCGGCCCAGAACAGGTTCTCCGCGGCCCGGCTGGAGACCGTGCGATGCTTGCGCGCGAGGTCGGCCGGCTGCATCGGTGAAGGCAGCAGGGTGAAGGTCGAGATCGGCTGGCTGGACAGCACCCACGTATCGACGCTGCTGCCGCCGAACTGCATCGACACGGTGGCCTGCCGTTCCGCGGCAAGGCGGGTGAAGCCGCCCGGCATCACATGCCATCCGCCGTTGAAGTCCGCAATCGCATACACGCGCAGCACCGACGGACGGCGGCCCAGCGTACCCTCCTCGTAACGCGGCGCGCACGAATACGGCAACGGGCGCTGGATCGTGAAATTGTCGGGCAGCGCCTCGATCCGGCTACGCCATGCTTCGAGCCGCTGGATGCCTTGCGCCATGCCTGGCGGGCTGTCGCGCTGCTCAGCCGGCCAGGTCGGCACGAGGAAAGCTTCGTCCAGACGCGCGAAGGCGTGCTTGCGGGCCGCTTCCTCGCCGCACCACCAGGTGGGCACGCCCGGCAGGATCAGGTCTTCATCGAGCAACGCTTCGGCAATGCCCGGCAGGAAGCCGTGCAACGCAGGCGATTCGACGAAGCCCGAGCCCGGCACATTCGAGACGATCACGTTGCCCGCCCGCATGACCTGCAACAGGCCGGGCACGCCGATGGACGAATCCGCGCGCAGCTCGACCGGATCGCAAAACGCGTCGTCGAGCCGGCGCAGCACGACGTGCACGCGTTCAAGACCGGCGAGCGTCTTCAGATACAGCATGTCGTCACGCACCGTGAGGTCCTTGCCCTCGACGAGCGTCACGCCCAGGTAGCGCGCCAGAAACACGTGCTCGAAATAGGTTTCGCTGAAGGGTCCAGGCGTGAGAAGCGCAATGTGGGGCGAGCTGTCCTCAGCGTCGCCGTGCATCGCGGCGCGTGCGGACTGCACCAGCGTGGCAATCAGTTGCGAGTAGGTTGGCGCGAGCCGGCACACGTGCAGCGAGCGGAACGGCTCGGCAAACTGGCTCGAGACGATCAGCCGGTTTTCCAGCGCGTAGCCAAGACCCGAAGGCGCCTCTGTACGATGCGACATCACGGTCCAGCCGCCATTCGGAGCGCGCGCCAGATCCACCGCGACGACCTGCAGATACTGCCCGCCGGGTGGCGTGAAGCCCTTCACCGGACGCAGATAGCCCGGATGACCGAACACCAGCGCGGGCGGCAACTGGCCACGCTGCAGCAAGGTCTGCGGGCCATAGACGTCGGCCACCACCGCATTTAACAATTGCGCGCGCTGCATCACGCCGCGCTCGATCTCGGCCCACTCGGCCTCGTCGATCAGGAACGGCAGCAGATCGAGCGCCCACGGCCGCGGCTCGCCCTTGTCCGCGTAGACGTTGTAGCTGATGTCGTTATCGCGGATCTGCTGCGCGACCGAGGCGGTGTTGTTCGCGAGGCCGGCGATGCCATCCTCGCCGAGCCGCTCGAAAAACTGCCGCCACGGTTCGCGCAACAACCCGGACGAATCGAGCAACTCGTCCCAATGCCCGTCGCGGACCGGCAGCACCCGCAGGAGCGACAGCGCGTCCGCATGAGCCGCGGTCGCTTCGAAGGGAAAAGTCGATTGAAAGGCCAAGGTCGTATCGGGTTAATTGTTCTTCAGGGTCACCAGTATCGTAAATCCAGCGTGAACGGGAATTCCAGACTGCGTTGCGGCGCATCTACCGCGAGCGGTCCAGGCGTATGACCAATCGTGAAGAAGCGCGCGCGCCGCCGGCTTTCGGCCTCGTACGCGTTGACCGGGAAGGTCTGGTAACTGCGCCCACCCGGATGAGCCACATGATACTGGCATCCGCCGATCGATCGGCCAGTCCAGGTGTCAACAAGGTCAAAAGTAAGCGGCGCATCGACGCCGATGGTCGGATGCAACGCCGACGGTTGCGACCACGCACGGAAGCGGACACCGGCGACGTGCTCGCTGACGCGCCCGGTGGGTTGCAGCGGCAACGGCAGGCCGTTGACGGTCACCACGTGGCGGTTGTCGTTGAGACCCAATGCGCGCACTTCGAGCCGCTCCACCGACGAATCGACATAACGCACGGTGCCGCCCGGCGCCCCCTCCTCGCCCATCACGTGCCACGGTTCAAGCGCGCTGCGGATCGTCAGCGTGACGCCGTTGGTGTGGCTTTCGCCCACCAGCGGGAAGCGGAACTCGAAATGCGGCGCGAACCACGAGCGGTCGAATGCGTAGCCCGCTTCGGCGAGATCGGCGAGCACGTCGTCGAAGTCCATCTGCACAAAGGTGCCGAGCAGGAAGCGGTCGTGCAGCTCGGTACCCCAGCGCGTGAGGCGCGTGGTGTATGGCGTGTGCCAGAAGCGCGCCACCAGCGCGCGCAAGAGCAACTGCTGGACGAGACTCATGCGCGCATGCGGCGGCATTTCGAAGCCGCGCAGCTCCAGCAGACCGAGCCGGCCCGTCGGGCCATCGGGCGAATACAGCTTGTCGACGCAGAACTCGGCGCGGTGCGTGTTGCCGGTGACGTCGATCAGGATGTTACGCAGCGAGCGGTCGATCATCCACGCCGGCAACTGGCCACCGTGGCGGCCACCCAGCAGGTCGATCTGGCGTTGCAGTTCGCGGAAAGCGACTTCCAGCTCGTAGACCTGGTCGTTGCGCGCCTCGTCGACGCGCGGCGCCTGGCTGGTCGGCCCGATAAACAGACCCGAGAACAGGTACGACAGAGACGGATGGTTGAGCCAGTAGGCCACGAGGCTCGCCAACAGGTCCGGACGGCGCAGGAACGGGCTGTCGGCAGGCGTCGCGCCGCCCAGCACGAAGTGATTGCCGCCGCCCGTGCCGGTATGCCGGCCGTCGGTCATGAACTTCTCGGTGCTCAGATACGTCTCGTGCGCCGACTGGTACAGGTACTCGGTGTGATCGACCAGTTGATCCCAGCTCGAGGCCGGATGGATATTCACTTCGATCACGCCCGGGTCCGGCGTCACCTGCAACATCTTCAGACGCTGATCGCGCGGCGGCGGATAGCCTTCGATGACGATCTTCATGCCCAGCTCAGCCGCGGTAGCCTCGACTGCGGCGAGCAGGTCCAGATAGTCGTCGAGTTCGGTGAGCGGCGGCATGAACACATGCAGCATCTTGTGGCCGCTGCCGAACGTTTCGGTCTCGACCTTCGGACCAGCCGCGCGAGCCGGGTCGCGCGCCTCGACGCACAGCGCCGTGCGGGTGATCCAGCTGGCCGATTCGCCGCGCTCGGGCACGCGTAGCGTGTCAGGAGCACCATCTGCAGCGCCGCGGCCACCGGGGCCGCTGCCGGCCGCGCCGAATGCCGCTGCACCGCCGGGCCCGCCTGCGCCACGGCCGCCTGCCGCGGTTGCGTCTTCGCCATCAGCAGCGCCGCCCGGCCGTGTTGCACCGGTGCTGCCCTCGTACTGCATGCGCAATTGCGCCGCGCTGCGCAACGGCGCCGGCGGGGCGAACGGATCATGCGCGTGCTGGTACGGATAGTCCGTCTCCGACACCCACGGCAGCGCGTCGAGCGGCAAACGGTAGCCCATCGGCGAATCGCCGGGAATCAGGTACATGCGATCACCGCGGAAGTACCAGGGGCCGGTGACCCAGCGCGGTCCTTCCAGCGGCAGGTCGCGTTCGCGCGAAAGCGGCAGCACATAGCCGGTCACCGAGGCGAGCCCACTATCGTAGACACGCCGCAAGCGCACCCGCTCCATCTCGTCTTCGAGGCGCGAATCGAACGGATCGACGTTCACCGGCAGGCGCCGCTCGCGCCACAGGTAGTACCAGGTGTCCTCGTAGCCCGGCTTGATGAACTGCGTGTCGAGCGACAGCTTGCCCGTCAGGTGGGTCAGGAAACGCCGGGCGTCTTCCGCGGTGTAGCTGCCCGGCTCGCGCTCGTCGCCGAAGAGCTTGGGGTCGTGCCAGCACGGCTCACCGTCGGCGCGCCAGTAGAGCGACAGCGCCCAGCGCGGCAGTTGCTCGCCCGGATACCACTTGCCCTGGCCGATATGCAGGAAACCGTTCGCACCGTAGCGCGAGCGCAGCTTGTCCATCAGCGCAACCGCATAGCTGCGCTTGGTCGGTCCGAGCGCGTCGGTGTTCCACTCGGCGGCGTCCCGGTCGCGCACCGCCACGAAGGTCGGCTCGCCGCCCATCGTCAGGCGCACGTCCATCGCTTCCAGTTCCTCGTCCACAAACGCGCCCATCTTCAGCACGTCGCTCCAGACTTCCTCGGTGTACGGCTTGGTGACGCGCGGCGTCTCCAGCACCCGCTCGATCGACATCGTGTGTTCGAACTCGACCTCGGACTCGTCGACCGCCCCCTCGATCGGCGCGGCGCTGCCGGGCTCCGGCGTGCAGGCAACGGGGATGTGCCCTTCCCCTGCCAGCAGGCCCGAGGTCGGATCGAGACCGATCCAGCCGGCCCCCGGCAGGTAGACCTCGCACCATGCGTGCAGGTCGGTGAAGTCGACTTCGGTGCCGCTCGGGCCGTCGAGCGACTTGGTATCCGGCGCCAGTTGCAGCAGATAGCCGGACACGAAGCGCGCCGCGAGTCCGAGTTGACGCAGCGTCTCGACCAGCAGCCAGCCCGAATCGCGGCACGAACCCGCCGCGCTGGTCAGCGTTTCCTCGGGCGTCTGCACGCCCGGCTCCATACGGATCAGATAGCGGATCTCGCGCTGCAGGCGCTGGTTCAGCTCAACCAGAAAATCGGCGGTCACCTTGGGCGAGCGGTCGATGCTCGCGACGAACTCGGCGAAACGCGGGGTCGTCTCGCGCTTGACGAGGTACGGCGCGAGTTCGAGCGCAAGGCCGGGTGCATACTCAAACGGGAATTTCTCGGCGGACGGCTCGAGGAAGAAGTCAAACGGGTTGTAGACGGCCATCTCGGCCACCAGATCGACGGTTACCTTGAATCCCCGCGTCTTCTCGGGAAACACCAGCCGCGCCTGATAGTTGGCGAAGGCATCCTGCTGCCAGTTGATGAAATGCTCGGCCGGTTCGACCCGCATCGAGTACGACAGGATGGGGGTACGGCAGTGTGGCGCGGGCCTTAAGCGCACGACCTGGGGCGAAAGCCCGACGAGGCGGTCGTAACGGTAATGTGTGACATGGTTTAACGCGACACGTATAGACACACCGGACTCCTGGGCGAAGGATGGCAGCCCGCCAAAAAGCAAGCTTCATGCCGTTGGTAGAAAAACTTGCCGATCCCGGCCTCCCGGCCGGAAAACAAACACTGTTTGAACATAGGTGAACCTTTAACGCCCCTTTATACCTCCCCGAGCCTGCCGGCGCGCCCGCCGGCAAGCGCCGGCGCCGGCTTTTCCAGCCGTACGCACCAAAGCGGCGCAGTCCACATGCCCCATCATGCACGTAATGTGCGTTAAACCAGTGACGTCTGGCAAATGCGGCATGAAGATTGCGATGTGTAAGTGGCGTCCCTCAGCCCGGCAACCTGTAGGCTCAAGTGATGAAAACCTTCCGTTGCAACCGCTGCGAGCATCTCGTGTTCTTCGAAAACGTCCGGTGCGAGCGTTGCGATGCATTGCTGGGCTATGTGCCTGAACTGGGCGAGATCAGTGCCTTCGAAGACGTTGGCGCGGAGGATTCCGGCGCCGGGCACTCCGGCGACGGGCTCCCCGGCGAAGCCCGCTGGCGCAGCCTGCACCCGCGGGCGAACGGCGCGCTGTACCGCCAATGCCATAACTACGCGGTCGAAAACGTCTGCAACTGGATGATCCCCGCGGACCTGCCGGATACGCTGTGCCGCTCCTGCCAGCTGACGGACACCATCCCGAACCTCGCGGCGCCGGAAAACCGGCTTTACTGGTACCGCCTCGAAGTCGCCAAACGGCGCCTGCTCTATACGCTGGCGGCGCTGGGCGTGAAGGTCGAGTCGCGCCACGAGAATCCGCAAGACGGCCTCGAATTCGAGTTCCTCGAAGACGGCGGCGACGGTGAGAAGGTCATGACCGGCCACGACAACGGTCTGATTACCCTGAATATCGCGGAGGCCGACGACGCCTGCCGCGAACGCACCCGCACCGCGATGGGCGAACCGTACCGGACCCTGCTCGGGCATTTTCGCCATGAATCGGGTCACTACTATTTCGACCGGCTGGTCGCCGGCACGCGCTGGCTGAAGCCATTTCGCGCGCGCTTCGGCGACGAGCGCGTCAACTACGCGGAGGCCCTCGAAGCCTACTATCGCGACGGCGCCCCGGCCGACTGGTCACAATCGTACATCAGCGCCTACGCGACCATGCATCCGTGGGAAGACTGGGCGGAGACGTGGGCGCACTACCTGCTGATCGTCGATGTGCTCGACACCGCCACCTCGTACGGCGTGGCACTGCTGCCCAATGCGCCGAATGCGCCGACGCTCACCGACCAGACCCCGGTCCGGGATGCCAGCTTTGAGAACCTGATAAAGCGCTGGTTTCCGCTCACTTACGCGCTCAACAGCCTGAACCGCAGTCTCGGTATGCCCGACGGGTATCCGTTCACCCTCGCGGCGCCGGTGGTCGAGAAGCTGGGGCTGGTCCACCAGGTGATTGCGTCGTCCGGGGCGAAGGGGGCAGCCAAGGGGAAAGCGAGGGGGAGAAGGAAGGTGGGGGCGAAGGCGGCAGCGCCGGCGAGTCCGCAATTGGGCACTCCATGCGACGCGCCGGCGGGCACCCAGCCAGGCGCCCAGCCGGCCACACCGGCGAGTCCGCAGCCCGACCCCCAGCCTGGCTCGCAGCCTAATCCCGTCACGCCACCATAATTTCTCGTGCGTTTTGTCGAATATTGGTAAAGATTGGCAGGGAAGCTGCCGTTATCCCGCTCATACGAGCGGAGCGCTGAAGGCTCGGCCAGCGCACCGGGCACGTCCGGCGCCCGGCCGAACAGCGCGCCGGCTTGCCCCGACCTGTCCCGCCATAGCCAGCGCGTCCAACCGCCTGCACCGAAGGAGTGCCACAGTCGCAGCAAGCCGTCGCGCATCGCTGACTCCGCACCTATCCCCCTTCGGAACAAGGCAGGAGATCGATGCGGACCGACGCATGTCTGGCGCTGGCAAAAGAGCGGCATCTCGCAGGCGACCTCGCGGGCGCGCGCGGGCTCTATGAAACCGTCCTCGCTGACGATCCGGCCAACGCCGATGTGATGTTTCGCCTTGGCGTCCTCAGGCTGCAATGCGCGGCCTACGACGACGCGCTCGCGTGGCTCGACCGCTCGCTTGTCCTGGCGCCGCGGGAGACCCGCTACCAGTTCGCCCGCGGCCAGGTGCTGGCAGCGTTGCGGCGCTTCGGCGATGCGGTCGCCACCTACCGCGCGCTGCTCGCCTTCGACGCCGGCTCGGCTGACCTGTGGTTCGCGCTGGCCGGCGCGTTGCAGGCGGGCGGCGACCCGCGCGCGGCGGCTGCCGCCTATCAGTCGGCAGCGGCGCTCGACCCGGCGCAAATCGACGCGCTGAACAACCTCGGCAACTGTCACCGCCAGCTGGGCGAGCTCGCGCTCGCGGAGGCCGCCTATCGCCGTGCGATCGCGGCACAGCCGGGACACCCGAATGCCCTGACGAACCTCGGCACGCTGCTTCAGGCAAGCGGGCGTATCGACGCCGCAGTCGATCTGCTGGGCGAGGCGGTACGCAACGCGCCGGAGTCGCCCACCTGCCTGCTCAATCTGGGCGTCGCCCTTTGCGAGCGGCGTCGATTCGAAGAAGCCGCGGCGTTGCTCTCGCGCGCGCTTGAACTCGACCCACGGTTTCCAGAAGCGGCCTACAACCTCGGCAACGCACTGCATGCCCTCGGCCAGCGGCGCGAGGCTCAGGCGCATTACCGCAACGCTGTCACGCTCGATCCGCAACATGCCGACGCGCATAACAATCTCGGCAACGTCAGCAAGGAACTGGGCGAATACAAAACCGCCGCAGATGCGTTCGACGCCGCGATCCGCGCGCGCCCTGGCTTCATCGCGGCCCACAACAACGCCGGCAATCTGCTGCGCACACTGCGCCGGACAGCCGACGCCGAAGCGCATTTCCGAGCTGCGCTCGCGGTCGATCCAGACCATTCGGCAACCCACAACAACCTTGGCAATGTGCTGAAAGACTGCGGCGCGCTGGACGAAGGCATCGCACACTACCGTCGCGCCGTGCAGTGCGATCCCGGCAACGTGGTCGCGCACAGCAACCTCGCCTACGCCCTGACGTTTCAGGCGGAACATGGCAAGGCCGTACTCGACGAATGCCTGCGCTGGGCCGCATACCACGAAACGCCGCTGCACGCGGCGCGCCGGGCGCATACGAACGATCGCAAGGCTGGCCGGCGCTTACGGATCGGCTACGTCGGGGCCGACTTTCGCGATCACTGCCAGTCCCTCTTCACCGTGCCGCTGTTCTCGCATCACGACCACCAGCAGTTCGAGATCTACTGTTATGCGAGCGTCGCGCGACCCGACCATCTGACGCGGCGTCTCGCGGCGTATGCCGACGTGTGGCGCGACGTTCGCGAACTGGACGACGAGCACCTCGCACAGCAGATTCGCGCGGACGGCATCGATGTCCTTGTCGATCTGACGATGCATATGGCCGACGGCCGCCCCCTGTTGTTCGCCCGCAAACCGGCGCCGGTGCAGGTGGCATGGCTCGCCTACCCGGGTACGACGGGGATCGAGGCAATCGACTACCGGCTGACCGATCCGCGACTCGATCCGCCTGATCCCCGCTCGAACGACGTCCACTACAGCGAACGCTCGCTGCACCTGCCCGACTCGTTCTGGTGCTACGACCCGTTGACGGACCAGCCCGCCGTGAACGCGCTACCTGCGTTGACGGCGGACCACCTGACCCTGGGCTGCCTGAATAACCCCTGCAAGCTGACCGACCGCACGCTCGGCATGTGGGGCGCGGTGTTGCGCGAGGTCGCGCATGCCCGATTGTTACTGATGGCGCCGGCCGGCCACGCGCACCAGAGTCTCGTGCAGCGTATCGAACGGCAAGGCATCGACATGCAGCGCGTGACGTTCGCGCCATTCCAGCCTCGCGCCGATTACTTGCGCACGTATCACCAGATCGATCTCGGGCTTGACACCTTTCCGTATAACGGACACACCACCAGTCTCGACTCGCTATGGATGGGTGTGCCGGTCGTCACGCGGGTTGGCGAGACCGCCGTGGGTCGTGGCGGGTTGAGCCAGCTCTTCAATCTCGGCATAAGCGAACTGGCAGCACACTCGGACGATGCGTTCGTTCGCATCGCGGTGGAACTGGCTGCGGATTTGCCGCGGCTCGCGGCCTTGCGCCAAAACCTGCGGCCACGCATGGAGCAGTCGCCACTGATGGACGGGGCGCGCTTTGCCGGGCAGGTTGAGGCGGCTTATCGGCAAGTGTGGGGGGTGTGGTGTCAGGGATGATGGAGCCGGAACGGCCCCCGCACTTCGGGGAGCCGTCCTGGCCACATCCCCTTCAGTCCAGCAAGCGCACATCAATACGCGACATAAGGCCCCGTGCCGCCAGGCGTCGACTGCTGCTCGACAGCCGCATAAACGTTGCGGCCATAGAAGAACGGCAATCCCCAGTCGAAAATCGTCGAGGTGACGAAGGCAGGACCGGCGAGCAGCGGCATCACCACATCGCCGGCGTAGGTTTGCGAAAGCACCGTGGCATTGCCGACGTCAAACGTAACGGCGCTGTTCACGCCATTCACGCCTTCAATCGTGGCGCTCAACTGCTCGGTCGACGCAGGGCAGTAATACGCGTTGTTCGGACTCGCGCCTTACATTCCGCACGTCGAGGACACAATTTGGCGCGAATTTCGTCGCTAGTCTGGCGGGCGAAAGGCATCTTCCGGGACGCCGAGTAGGCTGAGCAGCTGACGCTGCAACTCCGTGAGGGGAACGTCGAAGACCTGCACCGTGTGTGCACCCTCGGTCAGCCGGTGACGTTGGGCGAGGCTGAACAGGCGCAGGATCTGTTCGGTCGTGGGGCGTGCGCACTGACGCTGCTCGGGATAAAGAGGCAGTTCGACGAGATTCTCGCGCTTCATGGCAAGGCGCAACTCGCGTTCAATGAGCGCCTGCACAAGCAGAGCGAGGAAGTACAGCGTGAAGAAAGCCTCAATGCGGCCCTCATCCTTCAGAAACACCGGTGCGATCTCATGTACCGTCTTGACCTGTTCGAAGCGCTTCTCGATCATCGGCTGACCCTTGTGGGCTTCCAGCACCTGGGCCGGTGACAGACTGCGATCGTTTGTAACCAGGGGATACATCCCATCGCTGCTGTGATCGTAAGCGATGGCCTGTTCG
>DASZIR010000193.1:0-4132 GCA_035948995.1 Paraburkholderia sp.
CCGATGCTTGTGATTGATCGACAGCTGTTGCAATGTAATTACCTCTGCTTCACTCAGCTCTACGACACACTTCATTCGCTACCCCGGCATCACGAAGGCGCCAGGATAGCGAAATTCAAATCAGTTGCCCAGGAACACTTAACCCTTATTAATTGAGCCATTACGCGGGATCCGGTATGATGCTTGATGACTGATGCGTGATGTTTTCAAGGAGGAACCGCCATGCGTACCACCCTGACCATTGATGACGACGTGCTGGCCGCCGTCCGCGAGCGGGCCGCCCGCCAGCACCAGAGCGTCGGCGCGGTGCTCTCCGCGCTCGCGCGCGAGGCGCTGAGTCCGACGCCGCGCAGTGCGACCCGCAACGGCCTGGCGCTGCTGCCGGTGCAGCCTGGCGCGGTGCCGGCCACGCTTGAGGCCGTCAACCAGCTGCGCGACGAGCTGCCCGGATGACGGCCGGCACGACCCGAAGCGAGACCCGCGCGCCCTATCTGCTCGACGTCAACGTGCTGATCGCGCTGCTCGATCCGGTCCACGTGCAGCACGACACCGCGCACGCCTGGTTTGCCGCGCACGGCCGGCACGCATGGGCCACCTGTCCGCTGACCGAAAACGGTGTACTGCGTATCGTCGGCCACGCGCGCTATCCGAATACCCCCGGCTCGCCTGCGGCCGTCGCTCCGCTGGTCGCGCAGCTGCGCCAGTCGCCCGGCCATGTGTTCTGGCCCGACGACCTGAGCCTGACCGATCCGGCGTGGATTGACACGAGCCGGCTGCTGTCGGCCACGCAAGTCACCGACAGCTACCTGCTGGCGCTCGCCTGCGCGCACGGCGGCCAGCTGGCGAGCTTCGACCGGCGGCTGGTGACCGATGCGGTGCAGGGTGGCGCCACCGCGCTGCACCTGATTGGCTGACGGAGCAGCCTGACACGCCATGGCCAACCAGCCGCCAACGCTCACCGTGTCACCGCCGCGCACCTGGACGCGCACCGACTTCGCGGCGCTGCGCGCGTTCGTGCAGCCGTTGGTTTGCATAATTTTGTTCCTGCCGACCCACGACCGGTCGGGACTCTCCGGCCAGACAGGAACACATTTACGCAGGGCCGCGTTGCGCAAGATTGTTCCTGCGCCGCACGGTCGGCCGCACCTTGCACGACGAGCCCGTCAGAGGCGCGCATCGCCGCGTGCCGGGAGCGGGTTTACGCAGAAACCGGGAACAATACTATGCAAACCAACGGCTCGCCGGGCACACGCTACGCTGCCGTGCAATGAAGCGAACATAGAAGCGTTTTGGAAGTAAAAGTAGAAGCAGCCTAGGCGCAACGGGTCGACGTCGCCCACTCAGACGGTCGTCTGCCGTCGTGCCCATTCCCTTCGTACCCTATTCACCGCCACGTCCGTAGAGGTCCGGCAACTTTTCGCCCGATCCGTCAGCGCTACGTTGATGCCCTGTCGGTGGGACCGCCCGGTTCGTTTTTCTTTCCCGCCGCTCGCTGCGTCGCCCTTCCGCACGCTTCACGACTTCTTCCAGAGACTGCACGTGTTCTGGTGTAGTACGACCAAAGCGCTTGTAATAGCAATGCGCGATAAATTCCGCGAGGGGGTGCTTCCACGGTTCCTGTTGCCCGTTAGCCAGCGACCCGAATTTTCGGGGATTCAATCCCAGTTCGCGGGCCATCTGGATATGAGCATGGCTCAACCTGAAACGCTGCCTCGCTTCAAACCACGGCTGAAGTTTCGATGGTATCGGCATCAGTGCTCACCTTTGCGCCAGCTCGCGGCGCTCAAGCGCTCCACCGCCGCGTAGTAACGCGACTGCGAAGCCGCAGCATCGCCGTTCTGATCCGTCTTCAAAATATCCCACAGATGCTCTGCGACGACTGAGCCGATCGCGTGAACAGCGTCATGTCGCGTGAGTCCTTCCTTGCTGAGACGATGCATGGCCCGGACCACGGGCTCAAGGTTCAGGGCGATCTGGTTTTCGACGATGGCGTGTAGCGCAGCGTGTGCCGTGACGCTGGGAAGTTTGATCCGGGCGACGCGGTGATACGTTTCGACGAGAGCAATTCGCTCCTGTTCGTCGAGTTCGAGCCATGATTCAGGTTCGGGCGCGCACTCGGGGTTGTACTCTTCCATGATGCAAGTCCTGTGCTGACTTCTGTCTATCGCAAAACTGCCGTCTCCGGCTGCGTTGCGCTCCAGTTCAGTCATCGGCGGCATAACGAGCGCTCGTCCCACACGACCGGGAGCGACTCGTCGACGACAACACGCCGGCCCACAGGCCGTGCGGGAACCGTCAATCCCGTGACCTGGATGCATCGCGACGTTATGCCCCCCAATGATGCGCCAGCACCGTGGCGACGAACGAATGCCCCGGAATGGCCGCAAACTGGTCCCGCAGACGCCTGTTTAGCTGGTCACGTTCCATGCCGGTGGCAAGGGCCGCATCCGCCAGCGCACCGTAGGCATCCAGCACATCGCTCCCCGTGATTTCGTACCCGAAGCCTGCTGCCATCCAGTGCAGCGCTGCCGTGCCACAGGCCACCGCGAATTCAGGCTTGCGCTGCGCGAAATCGCGTGCGGCCCGCGTCAGGGTTCGCGGGTCGGTGGGGCCGCGCATCGCGAGAGACGCCGCCAGATCGAGCAGGCCAGCGTCCTTCGCGGCGGCGAACCATTTCCCCTCGGCGCCGGGACTGCTAGCGACCAGATCGTGGAGGATGCTGTCTGGGCTCCTGTCCGGATACTTTTTCGCGATGGCACGGAACGTCGCGAGATGCGTGGTGGTCTGATTGGCCTCGATCGCGTAGCGTCGATATGCCTCGTCCATCATGCCCGACGACAGGAGGATAGCTTCGCATTTGCGGGCGATTGCGGCAGCGGGCGCATTCAGCCCCCTGGACGCTTCCGCGTAACGCAGTGCTTCGGCCTGACGCCCTAGTGCGATCAGTGCATCCACCCCGTACTGGCGGTAGCCCCACCAGTTCAGGCGCGCGCCGTTCACCAGAGCGAGCAGTTCCTCATGGCGCCGGGCGGCATTCAGCGCACTCAGGCAGGCGGTGGTACCCGCGAAATGCTCGCCCCGACCGTCAGCGCCCATCACGCGCGCTGTCACCGGCAACAGCCGGTCTGCCCATGCGGACGCGATGGCGGGCGAGGTGCACAGCTCACCCCAGCGATCGCCCAGCTGTTCGATATACGGCATCCGGTCGTCCTGAAGCGCGTCGAACAGACGTTCCAGCCAACGGGTGCGTACTGGAGCAGGCACGTCTACCCCGGCGATGACCGGCACAAGCGCATCAATCGCGTGATTCACGGCGGTGCCCATTGCGCCGGAAGAGCTGTCTACCTGCTCGAGCGCCGGCGAAAGCTTTTCGAGCAGGGCGACAGCGCCGTCGGCGGCGAGCACAGGATCTGCGCGGCCGATCTGCCGGATTTCCATCAGGGCCTCCTTCAGACGCTGGATCGGCAATGCGGATCTCCAGCCGAAGGCGCCACGCCGGAACCGCGTGGCGAAAGCCCATTTGTGAGAGGTTGTGCGTGTCATGTCCCTGGGGCGGCCTGCTCAGCGCGTCTTCATGTAGGCGGCGTACAGCGCCCCGTTGAGCGCCTGCAGTGCGCGCCGGGTTTCCAGCAGTTCGTGATGCCGGCCCTGACGCTCCAGGCTGAGCAGTTCAAGCATCAACTTCGCCGCCCGCTCGGGAGCATTCTGTCGCGAAGGCTCTGCCTGTTTGAACAGGGGCGCGAGGCTGGCCTTTTCCGTGAGTATCCACGCTGGCAACCATGCCAGATCGTCAATGTCGCCTGCGCCGTCGAACGACGCATCGAAGGTGCGCCGCAACGTATTGACAGACGCGTCGCCAAGCCGGCCCGACAGCTGGTCAAACCGGGATGGCGAAAGCCACGCAAGTTCCACAAGCAGCGGCCAGGCCGCGTCCAGTCCGTCGAGCCGGTAGCGCGCCTCCGTCATCCAGCCAAGCGACGCTGGAATCCGGCGCCAGGACGCGATGCGCAATACCGCGTCAGACGCCTCGGCCCACCTCGCAGCAAGCAGGAAGAGCGGCGCCGCGTGCGCATCCGCATGGTCCGAACGGAAAGGCAGCGCAGCGGCGCGCCCGGCCAGTTCTGCCCAGAGC
>DASZIR010000194.1:0-4022 GCA_035948995.1 Paraburkholderia sp.
CAAAAACGGGCATGGCCAAGTCCGTGCTCGACGCCGCGTGGACGACGTTCCGGACACAACTCAGGTACAAGGCCATTGGGCAGTGCGTGGTGTTCGCTGAAGTCGACGAATCGTTTTCAACCCAGACCTGTTCGGATTGCCGCTCCTTGCCCGACTCGCGGCCGAAAGGTATCGCAGGTTTGCGAATAAGAGAGTGGCCGTGCAGCGCGTGCGGATCGGTGCACGATCGCAATACCAATGCGGCGCGGAACATTCTCCGATGCGGACTTGCATCGCTTGCAGAAGGAATCACCGGGGTTTAGCCCGGTGAGGAAGTCAACCGACGTAGGCGCGAAATACGTCATGCAGCGCCTCAAGCAAGGTGTCGCATTCGGCGTCGGTGCCAACCGAGATACGCAGGTGCTGATCGATGCGTGGTGCCTTGAAATGGCGCACGAAGATCTCCTTGTCCCGTAGCCGCGCGGCGAGCGTGGCCGCGTCGTAGCCTTCGTGGCGCGCGAACACGAAATTCGCGCCGGATGGCACGACTTCGAAGCCAAGCGCGGTCAGGCCTGCCGCCAGGCGCTCACGGCTCGCGATCACCTTCGCGCAGTTGTCGCGGAACCACGCGTCATCCTGATAGGCGGCCGTCGCGGCTGCCTGCGCAAGACGGTCGAGCGGGTACGAATTGAAGCTGTCCTTTACGCGATTCAGTGCATCGATCAGCGCGGGATGGCCGAACGCAAACCCCACCCGCATGCCGGCCAGCGAGCGCGACTTCGAGACGGTCTGCACGACCAGCAGATTCGGATACCGGTTAATTAGCTTGATCGCCGACTGCACACCGAAATCCACATACGCTTCGTCGATCACCACCACCGATTCGCCGTGCCGCGCCACCAGCCGCTCGATCTCCGCGAGCGGCAAAGGATGGCCCGTCGGTGCATTCGGATTCGGCAACAACACGCCGCCATTCGGCGCCGCGTAGTCGTCGATGCGAATCGCGAAAGCGTCATCCACAGGAACGGTGCGGTATTCAACCTCGAAGAGCCGTGCGTACGTCGGGTAAAAGCTGTACGTGATGTCGGGAAACAGGATGGGCCTGTCGTGCTTGAGCAGCGCCTGGAAGGTCAGGGCGAGGACTTCGTCCGAACCGTTGCCGGCGAACACCTGCTCGACGCGAATGCCGTGGTATGCGGCAACGGTCTCGCGCAGCTTGCGCGCGGTCGGATCCGGATAGCGTCGCAATGTTTCCGCCGTCTCGCCCAGCTCACGACGGATCGCCTCCAGCACGCGCGGCGACGGCGGATACGGGTTCTCGTTGGTGTTGAGCTTGACCGGATGGGCGAGCGCGGGCTGTTCGCCCGGCACATACGGCGTCAGACGATGAACGATGTCACTCCAGTAGCGGCTCAAGCATGCCTCCTGTGTCGAGCGGAGTTAGCGCTTTAGTGCTTACTCCGGTCCCATGCAATTGCATGGATGGCTACGGTTCGGCCCTGATGATAGACCGACGATAAACGCGAAATCAGCGGCCGGGAATTGGTCAATAAGCGACCAGTAAAGCGGCCAATGAGGTGACCAATGAGGTGACCAATAAGCAGCCGCCAGCCGGTAAGGCGCTCAGGGGTTGCGATGCAACTGCATCATCGCGCGTTCAAGCTCGCCTTTGACGACAAAAGGCATCTGCGCGAGCGCACGTTCGATCGAGGCATCGATCACGTCCTGCTCTTCGCGGCGCGGCGGCTTCAGCACGTAATTGACAACGTCCGGTTTCGCGCCGGCGCGTGCGCTCTCGGGAATCAGATCGCGCGGATGGCCGATGCCGATGCGCAGCCGCCAGTACTGCTGCGACGAGAGGTGCGCGGAAATGTCCTTCAGGCCATTGTGGCCGCCGCTGCCGCCGCCGAGCTTGAGCTTGACGGTGCCGGGCGGCAAATCGAGCTCGTCATGCGCGACGAGAATCTGATCGGGCAGGATCTTGAAGAAATGTGCGAGCGCGACGACCGACTGACCCGAGCGGTTCATGAACGTTTGCGGCTCGAGCAGGTGCACCTCTTCGCCATGCAGGCGGGCCTTCGCATAGAAGCCGTGAAAGCGCCGCTCGTCACGCAGCGTCGTGCCGGCTTCGCGCGCCAGTTGATCGACCAGCCAGAAACCGGAGTTGTGGCGTGTCGCGGCGTATTCGGCGCCCGGATTGCCGAGCCCCACGATCAGCTTGATCATGATTGGATAAGGGCCGGCGGCGTGCCACGCGACCTGAAAAAAAATCCAAAAAAAACCCGCCGGGGCGAACCGCGGCGGGTCACATCGTCCGTTCCATTGAAACGGATCGAGAGGATTGCTCGCTGTGCAGCTTAAGCAGCCGGCGTTTCGCCTTCGCCTGCGGCAGCAGCAGCTTCGCCTTCAGCGACCGCACCAGCCGGGATCGTCGCGGACGCGATCACCGGGTTTTCAGCTTCGATGTGTGCAACCAGCGCGACACCAGCCGGCAGGACGATGTCCTTGGCGTGCATCGTTTGACCTGCTTCGATCGTCGCGAGGTCGACTTCGAGGAATTCCGGCAGTGCTGACGGCAGGCACTCGATTTCGATTTCGTTCAGAACGTGCGAGATCACCGCGCTCGACAGCTTGACTGCCGGGTTCGATTCCTGGTTCATGAAGTGCAGCGGCACCTTGGTGTGCAGCTTCTTCGTCGCGTCAACGCGCTGGAAGTCCACGTGCAGCACGAGCTGACGGAACGGATGGTATTGCACGTCGCGCAGCAGAACCTGTTGCGCCTTACCGCCGATTTCCAGATCGAGAATCGACGAATGGAAAACTTCTTTCTTCAGGGCGTGCCACAACGCGTTGTGATCGAGTTCGATCATTTGCGGTTCAGCACCAGCGCCATAAACGATTGCCGGCGTCTTGCCGGAAATACGCAGGCGGCGGCTCGCACCCGTACCTTGCAGGGAACGCTCGAAAGCGACTACTTTCATTTTGAATCTCCAATGCACTGCCCGCGACCAGGCAGTAAAAACGGGGCCTTCATGCCATTGTGGCTAAGGCCCCAGACTCGACGGCACGAACCTTCGTTCGTTCATGCCGATTGTGCAAAAGCGCAACGTGAAGCACGCTGCGCCTTCGCAAATACTTAACTTTCCGCAAACAGCGACATCACCGAATCGCCGCGGCGGATCCGCGAGAACGTTTCGGCCAGCAGACCGGCGCTGGTCAGCGAACGGATCTTGGCGCACGAGCGGGCTTCGTCACCGAGCGGGATCGGATCGGTGACGACCAGTTCGTCGAGCGCGGAAGCAGCGATACGCTCGCCAGCACCGCCCGACAGAACCGGGTGGGTTGCATATGCGAACACCTTGGTCGCACCGCGTTCCTTCAATACCTGTGCCGCCTTGCAGAGCGTGCCGGCGGTGTCGACCATGTCGTCCATGATCACGCAGGTACGGCCTTCGACTTCACCAATGATGTTCATCACCTCAGCGACATTCGCCTTCGGGCGGCGCTTGTCGATGATCGCGAGATCGCAGTTCAGTTGCTTCGCCAGGGCACGGGCGCGCACTACGCCCCCGACGTCCGGCGACACGACCAGCAGGTTCTCGTGATTCTGCTTGCGCAGATCGCCGAGCAGCACGGGCGTCGCGTAGATGTTGTCGACAGGGATGTCGAAGAAGCCTTGAATCTGGTCAGCGTGCAGATCCATCGTGATGATCCGCTCGACGCCAGCGATTTCCAGCATGTTCGCCACGACCTTCGCCGAGATGGCGACGCGCGCCGAACGCGGGCGTCGATCCTGACGGGCGTACCCGAAGTAGGGGATGGCTGCGGTGATCCGGCCGGCGGATGCGCGCTTGAGCGCATCGACCATGATCATCAGTTCCATCAGGTTGTCGTTCGTCGGCGCGCAGGTGGACTGCAGGACGAAAACATCCTTGCCGCGTACGTTTTCCTGAATTTCGACCTGGATCTCACCGTCGGAGAAACGGCTGGCCATTGCCTTGCCAAGTGGAATACCGAGGATTTTGACGACTTCCTGCGCAAGC
>DASZIR010000195.1:0-26654 GCA_035948995.1 Paraburkholderia sp.
CATTTTCTCGGCTGAAAACTCTTCGGTGGCAGGGACGATTCCGCGTGTCGCACGCGCTTGTGAAAGCCACTGGCGAAAGTCGTTAATCAACTCCCCGTCGTCGGCATTCAGATCAACGCTCGCGAGTGCGAACGGGCTGAAGGAAAAGGCCGGCTCGGCGACCGTTGCGCACTCTTTCCACATTTGCCACTCCGGCGTGGCCACAAGGCGTTCATGGGCGTCCCGCGCATGCCCGGGTTCAATTGGTGGATGGGGCGAAAATGGGTACTCCAAGTGCTGATAGTCGAGGGTGTAGCGCGCGAATGCATCCTCCGAAAATAGCTCGTGCGCACGCAAGTATTCGAGGCAATTCAAATCGCGTACGCGCTGAGCGGTTGCGGACCACGGCTCTCCGTTCATCCCAAGCGGCCCCTCTTGCTCGATGCTGTAATTTAATACCGGATCGTCAAACGAAGAGGAGCAAAACTCTCGCAGCATAGCTAGATACTTGTCGTCTCCAGATTCGATTGCGCCCTGGATGCAATCTTTTCTGACCGTTCGCTGTGCCAAGTTCGAAGCCCATAATCCGAGATCCCAATCCTCACAGACTGCGTATTTGGTGACATCAAAGTTTGCCGGCATCTCTGCGAATTTGATGAATTTGCTAGCCATTGTTTGTCCTGCAGCATAGCCCTATCAGAAGTCGCGCTGGCCGGGTAGGGCACCCGGTCTGTGCCCTGTCGGGCAGCGCGCGACCAGCCGTCAAGCCGTCTTCTTCAACGGCGTCACATTCCATTGCTCACCTGATTCGCACGCGGCGAGGAACCTTGACCATAATTCGAGTGCGGCGCGCCGTTCTTTCAGGTAGTCGCCCTTGTCGTAAATCCCTTCCATTCCGGGCAGCATGTGATTCAGGACTCGCTCAGCAATGTCCCTCTCAACGCCCATTGCCCGGAGGTGGGAGCGGGCGGTGCTACGTAAGTCGTGCGGCGAGAATTCGCGAACGACGCCAGGCCGCGCCTGCAGATAGCGATCGATAGCGGCCGAGAGCGTGTTTTCAGCTTGCGGCAGATCGCCGCCGATGGCTTCGCGCCGCCGGTCGCCGCGCGCCGGCAGCACATACCGCGAGCCGGCTGCATTGCCGCGCAACTCCTTCAGCCATCCGATGACCGGCGGTGATAGTGGGACCGTGAACGCCGAATTGTTCGACGAGCGTGTTTTGATGCGCCCGGCTGGGACCGTCCACAAGCCCTCCTCGAGCTTGAACTCCGACCATTCGGCGAGGCACAGCTCGCCCGATCGGACAGCAGTCGCGAGCAGGATCCGGAAGCTCAGTCCGTTTTCGCGTCCGACTGTGTCGATGCTGGGCAGAATGACGCGCAATTCCTTCTCGGTGAGCATTAACCGTTGACGTCGCGCCGGGCGCTGGCCAAGGATGGCTGTCAGCTCGATGCCGCTGCACGGGTTTGCCGTGATAATGCGTTTGCCGGCGGCATGGGCGAATAGCCGATTCGTTGTGTTGAGCAGCAAAGACGACGTGGGCCAAGGCTTGGCGGCGGTCTCGATCATCGCGATGATGTCTCCCGCCTCAACGTCGCGAGCGAGCATGGTGCCGAGCTTTGGCGCGATGAATTTGTCCAGGTGGTATTCGTGGGACTTTCGGGTTTTCGGGGCTTTGGCTGGGAGCACCTTTTCCTTGTAGTCGATAACCAGTTGCCGCACGGTCAACGCAGAGACCGCCGCGGTCCTTTCACGCCGCCGGTTCAGAGCCGGGTTTTCGCCATTCAGGATCCGTACACGGAGCGCCGCCGCGTCATTGCGCGCCTTTGCGAGGCTCAAATCGGGATAGCGGCCTATGGTCACTTCAGACCGTCGGCCGCCGTATCGGTACCGAAGAATCCACGCCGCGAGCCCGGCTGTCGACAACGTGAACGTCAATCCGTCGCCATCGGACTTTGCGACAGGTTGTCCCGCCTTCAGCCATTGCCTGAGCTGGACGTCATTCAGAACCTTGGTTTCTCGCTTCGCCATCGAATAATCCCCGAAACGACATGCGCCACACGCGGCCAGGAGGCCCAGATTCGGGGCATCCTGACGTGAAAGGTTTGTATGTAAGGTTGGGCGTCAAAAGGGCGCTCTAGCTACCCATCTGGATACCCATTTGAGGCGTGCTGGCATGATAACAAATGATACTGGCTGAAAACGCTTGATATCGTTAAAAGCTTGCCTGCCGGGGAGTTTCGGGGATTTTTCTAACGCAGGAATTGTCAGGCGTAGTCAGCAAAGTGCATCAGGCGTTTGGTGAATTTCAGTTTCATGCCGCTATTGTAAGGGACGCGCGCCGAACGCCGTTCCAATCGCGCTGCTTTTCGCAATCCGCCATTGCGAGGATTCTGGAGGGATTCAGGGACATTCAATACACGCTCGGTTCACCCGGCGGCCGCGTCTTGAAGCGCTTGTGCACCCAATAGTACTGTTCCGGCATCAGGGGAATCTGCTCTTCGAGGAACGCGTTCATGCGGCGCGCGTCGGCCTCGTCGTCGCCGGTAGGGTAGTTGTCCCACGGCCTGAATACCTTGAGCCGGTAGCCCTTGTAGTTCGGCAGCACCTCGCCGATGAACGGCACCACCTGCGCCTGCCCGACCTTCGCGAGCCGGCCGACGGCAGTGAGCGTGCAGGCCGGCACGCCGAAGAACGGCACGAAGGCCGAATTGCGCATGCCGTAGTCCATATCGGCGCCGAGCATCACCGGCTTGCGGTCGCGCAGCCAGCGCAGCACGACGCGCGCGCTGTCGGCGCGGCTCGCCATGTCGGCGCCGAAGCGGGCGCGCGCCGCCTTGGCGACGGCCTCGAGCTCGGGGTTCGACATCGGCTGATACAGCGAGCCGCACTGGCGCTTCAACGAATAGTTCAGGAAGATCGAGCCGGCCTCGATGCCGACAAAGTGAAAGCCGAGAAAAAGCGTGGGCTGCAGATCCGGATCGGTGAGGTCGATCGCGCTATCGAGCTGGATCAGCTTTTCGAGCTTCCCGGCCGGGCCGAACCACTGGACGCTGCGCTCCACGTAGCTGCGGATGGCATGCCGGAAGTGCTTCTGCGCGACCTCGTGACGGCGCGCGTTGCTCCACCCGGGGAAGCACAGCTTCAGGTTGATGTGGACGATGCGCCTGCGCGGGCTGGGGACCTGATACAGCAGCCAGCCAAGCCCGTCGCCGATGCGGGCAATGAGGCCGTATGGCAGAAGGGCGAACAGTTTCAGCAGTCCGATGGCGAATTTCGCTCCAAGGCGGCTCAGCATGCGGCCGCTCCGCGGCGGGCACCTTTTGAGGCTGCGCTCAAGGAAACCGAAAACGGGTCGAAATACAACACGCGTGGATACTCTGTGACAAATGTAGGAAGTCGCTATAATAAGGGCTTCGCCGAGTTAATAGACAACTTGCGGGGCGAAGCTGGGCGGTGCGATCCACGTGATACGCGCCGCACAGTCAGGAAATCCGCTAAAGCGTCGCCGCTTCAGGCTCCCGGAGCTGGCTACGTGAAACTCAACCGTAACCACATAACAGGAGTCTGCAACGTGGCAAACGATTATCTCTTCACTTCCGAATCGGTTTCCGAAGGCCATCCGGACAAGGTCGCCGACCAAATCTCCGACGCCATCCTCGACGCCATCCTGGCCCAGGACAAGTATTCGCGTGTCGCCGCTGAAACGCTGTGCAACACGGGCCTCGTCGTGCTGGCTGGCGAAATCACCACGACCGCGAACGTCGATTACATCCAGATCGCGCGCAACACGATCAAGCGCATCGGTTACGACAACACCGACTACGGCATCGACTACCGCGGCTGCGCGGTGCTCGTTGCGTACGACAAGCAGTCGCCGGACATCGCCCAGGGCGTGGACCGTGCGCATGACAACAACCTCGATCAGGGTGCAGGCGACCAGGGCCTGATGTTCGGCTACGCATGCGAAGAAACGCCGGAACTGATGCCGCTGCCGATCCATCTGTCGCACCGTCTGGTCGAACGCCAGGCCAACCTGCGCCGCGATGGCCGCCTGCCCTGGCTGCGTCCGGATGCGAAGTCGCAGGTCACCGTGCGCTACGTCGACGGCAAGCCGCATGCGATCGACACCGTCGTGCTGTCCACGCAGCATTCGCCGGATATCGAACTTTCGACGCTGCGTGAGGCCGTGATCGAAGAAGTCATCAAGCCGACGCTGCCGGCCGAGCTGATCAGGGGCGACATCAAGTTCCTGGTCAACCCGACGGGCCGGTTCGTGATTGGCGGCCCGCAGGGCGATTGCGGTCTGACGGGCCGCAAGATTATCGTCGACACGTACGGCGGCGCAGCCCCGCACGGCGGCGGCGCGTTCTCGGGCAAGGATCCGTCGAAGGTCGACCGCTCGGCCGCGTACGCGGGCCGGTATGTGGCGAAGAACATCGTCGCCGCGGGCCTCGCTTCGCGCTGCCTGATCCAGGTGTCATATGCGATCGGGGTGGCTCAGCCCACTTCGGTGATGGTCAACACGTTCGGCACGGGCCGCGTGTCGGACGCGACGATCACGCGTCTGGTGCAGGAACATTTCGACCTGCGTCCGAAGGGCATCATTCAGATGTTGGACCTGCTGCGTCCGATCTACGAAAAGAGCGCGGCTTATGGCCACTTTGGCCGCGAAGAGCCGGAGTTCACGTGGGAATCGACGGACAAGGCACTGGTCCTCGCTGAAGCGGCAGGTACGGAACCGGTGGCTGCGCTCGCGTAAGCGGGTTCACCGGGTTCTGCAAAAACCCCGCCCGGCTCAACGCCGGCGGGGTTTTTTCATGTCCGGCGGGTTCTAGCGGGTTGCGAAGCCGTACCAGCCTTCACTGGTGGCCGACATCCTGCGCGGCCGGCGGCTTGTGCTGGGCGGCGCGCTGACACGCTGCGCGGGCAATGCACGCAGCGGGGTCGGCTTGCGCAACAGCGTACGCAGCGAAAAGCGGCGCGAGCCGGCTTGCGTGCGCAACGCGGTGAAGAAGGTCTGGAACCACGTGCGGATGCCGTCGACCGGCCTCGCCTCGCGCCACTGGCTGGCCAGCGCACGGGTGCGGGTTGCATGGTGACGCAGTGCGCGCACCACGTGGCGGCGCGCGGGACGCGCAGCTTTGAGGGCAGCGCGGGTAAGACGGGTGTTCAGGAGAGTGTGCATGGCTTCAAGGGTAGGCAGCGTGTCACGCGACGGGAGGTGCTGCAAAAAGCAGCACCAACTATGCCAGCGAGGGCGACGCGCAAGCCTGAAAACTGAACGGGAGTGGCGGCGGCGGCGTGCATAGGCCGTGCGCACAGGGAACCAGCGGGAATCACAATGAACATGCCTGCAGGCTACACGCGAATCGTGACCTCAGAAAGTCCGTTATAACCCTCGCGCCTACGGGTTTTTACGGGGCAGATCCCGCTACGGCCCGGGTCTGATCGGTCCCTTTGCGGTCGATTAACGTGCACGGCTGCCCTCGCGGCGTGCACTGCAGCGGATGTCGCACCGCAAAGGCCGCACGCTGATCGCGCACGTTTTACAATCGGGCATCCGCCAGTAGAAAGTAACGGAATACCCATGTCAGTTCATTCAAAGAAAGAACAGGTTCAGATGTTGCGGGAACGGGGCTTCGTCGTTGTGCCGGGGCTGGTTTCGCCCGAACGCTGCGCCGAACTGAAGCAGATTGCACAGCAGCAGTTGCGGGAGGCGGCTGCGCCGGTCGAGTTCGAAGCGGACCTGCGCTATCCGGGCGCGCCGGACTCGAAGCATGCGCCGGGCGGCCACACCGTGCGGCGGCTGCTCGATGCGTATGCGCGCCATCCGCGCTTTGCCGAATGGGCTACCGCGCCCGAAATCCGTGGCTGGATGGAGCTGTATTTTGGCGAGGAGCCGCGCCTCTCGCGCGCGCATCACAATTGCATGATGACCAAGCATCCGGCTTACGGCAGCCTGACTGGCTGGCATCGCGACGTGCGTTACTGGTCGTTTGAGCGGGACGACCTGGTGTCGGTATGGCTCGCGCTCGGTCCGGAGACCGTCGAAAACGGCGCGCTCTGGTTCGTGCCGCAGTCGCATACGGCGACCTTCACCTCCGAGCGTTTCGATGAAGCGAAGTTTTTCCGCTCCGATCTGCCGGAGAATCAGGCGCTGATCCAGACGGCCGGGTCGCCGGAAATCCAGACGGGCGATGTGGTGTTCTTCCACTGCAACACGCTGCATTCGGCCGGCAAGAATCTCAGCGACGATGTGAAGTTCTCGCTGGTGTACACCTATCACGGCGCGAGCAATGTGCCGCTGCCGGGCTCGCGCTCGGCGTCGAAGCCCGAGGTGGCGTTCTGACCGCTGGCGGGCGGTGCAAGTCGCGCCGTGGGCCCCTGATGTGAGCCGCCGACGTAGGCCACACGGGCGGCCCGGGTCGGCTGGCCGCCCGTGTGGCTAACTGGCGTCGCGCGCGTCAGCGTTTGCCGCTCGAGGTCGCGATCCCGATCAGTCCCGCGACCGTGGCCACCACGCCGCCGGCAATCAGCAGAATGGCCTTGTTGGTGGGCGAGCCGGTGAAGACGCGCGATACCTCGCTGCTAAACGAATGGAACGCCTGGCCACCGAAATACAGCAGCACCACGCCGCCGACAATCAAGGCAAGCGAAATCGCTCTGGTCATGAAATTCCTCCTATAAACGGTCGTCGAAGTGTAGGGGAGCACTGACGCCGCGTCCACGCCGCGTCCACGCTCCGCCTGTTTGCGTCCCGCATACTGGGTGCCTGCAAACCTTTCGACGATTCGCTAAGATAGTCAGTTCGTCTCACCCGCACTGAACCGCACGCGGCCGCGCGCAACACCATGACCGGCATCGCGGCGGGTCGGCGACCTTTCCTTCCGATTTCACCAAGGATTCAAGCAATGGCTTACGAAGCAGCTTCAGCACGCTATTCGGACATGCAATACCGCGTTTGCGGCAAGTCCGGTCTCAAACTGCCGGCGCTATCGCTTGGCCTGTGGCACAACTTCGGCGATACGACGCCGCTGTCGACGCAGCGCGAAATTCTGCGCACCGCGTTCGATCTCGGCATCACGCATTTCGATCTGGCGAACAACTACGGGCCGCCGTACGGCAGCGCCGAAACCAACTTCGGCCGTCTCTTCAAGGATGATTTCAAGCCCTACCGCGACGAGCTGCTGATCTCGTCGAAGGCCGGCTGGGACATGTGGCCAGGTCCGTACGGTCAGGGTGGCGGCTCACGCAAATACATCCTCGCGAGCCTCGACCAGAGCCTGCAACGCATGGGCCTCGACTATGTGGATATCTTCTATTCGCATCGTTTCGACGCGGACACGCCTCTCGAAGAAACAGCCGGTGCGCTGGCGAGTGCCGTGCAGCAGGGCAAGGCGCTGTACATCGGCATCTCGTCGTATTCGGCGGCCAGGACTCGCGAGATGGCAAAGCTGCTCGCCGAATACAAGGTGCCGCTGCTGATTCACCAGCCGGCGTACAACATGCTGAACCGCTGGGTCGAACACGAGTTGCTGGATACCCTCGATGAGCTCGGCACGGGCAGCATCGCCTTCACGCCGCTGGCGCAAGGGCTCCTGACCGGCAAGTATCTGAACGGCGTGCCCCAGGACGCACGCGTCAACAGGCCCGGCGGCGACTCGCTGAAGCAGGACCACCTCAGTGCGCAGAACATCGAGCACGTGCGCAAGCTCAACGACATCGCCCAGCGCCGCGGCCAGAGTCTCGCGCAGATGGCGCTCGCCTGGACGCTGCGCGGTGGACGCGTGACGTCGGCGCTGATCGGTGCAAGCAAGGCCGAGCAGATACGCGAAAATGCCGGTGCGCTGAAGAACCTCGAGTTCTCGAAGGAAGAGCTGGCCGAGATCGACCGTTTCGCAACCGAGGGCGGCGTGAACCTGTGGGAAAAACCGTCGACGGATCAGGCGATCTGAACGCCGGATAGCGCAGCAGCACCCAGGTCAGGAAAGCCGCCGTAAGGCGGCTTTCCTTTATGGGCGCGGCCCTGGCGGGTCGCCCTGCAGGAACGGGACGGCATTCTTCCAACTGTCATACAGCACTGCTATGGTCGCCAGCGATCTCATCTCGCTGGAGGGAAGATGGACCCACGTGCGGCCACCCAGGCCGGACCGGCAACGCCTGCCACGGCGCCCGTGCGTCGCACGCCGCGACGCGCTGCCATCGATGTACGCGCCAATCTCGCGCTGCTTGCCGTCGTCACGCCTGTGCTGGCACTGCAGCTTTTCGGGCTGCCTTTCCTGCTACGCGGATGGGGCGCGCCAGCCTTGCTGCTGATCGTGCCGCAGGTGGTGTTGACGCCCACTCACTGGGGCCTGATTCACGAGGCCATTCACGGGCAGCTGTTTGCCGGGCGGCATCTGAACGAGGGTGTGGCGCGTGCGTTGGCGATCGCCTTTGCGTTGCCGTTCGACGCCGTGCGTTTCGGACACCTGATGCATCACCGTTTTACGCGCGAGCCGTTCGATCGCCCGGATGTGGTGGACGCCACGCGGCCTCTCTGGCAGACGCGCCTTGGCTATTACGGACGCCTGCTAGGTGGTCTGTACGCGGGCGAACTGCTCTTGCCGCTGCTCGCGTTCATCCCGGCAAAACTGGCGCGCTCGCTGGTGGCGCGTGCGATCGGCGCAGAGGGGCCCGTCGGGGCGGACGTGCAGCGGCTCTTTACCGGCTTTGCTGCCGATCCTGCGCGGCGCGCACGAATCCGGCGCGACTGCCTGCTGACGCTCGCGCTCTTCGCGGTTGCGTTTTACCTCTATGGCATCTGGTGGCCGGTGCTGGCCGTGACGATCTATCTGCGCGGCGTGTGGCTGTCACTGGCTGATAACCTGCCGCATCATGGCGTGGCACTTGAAGAACCCGGACGTTCGCGCAATTTCCGCGTGCCGCGGGCATGGCAAGGTGTGCTGATGAACCATCATCTGCACCAGCTGCATCATGAGCATCCGACGCTGCCGTGGACCGTGCTGCCGGCGCTCGCCCGCGAAAGGCGCAGCGAATCCGGCGGGGCGATCGAACCCGCCTACTTTCGCAGCGCACTGCGTCAGTTCAGGGGACCAGGGGCGCTGGACGCGACCACGCGGTGACATGCGCCCCACGCGTGGACGCGGCTAGACGAGCGCCGGCAGTCCTTCCACCAGCAGGACCGCCACACCCACACCCACCAAAGCGCCGATCAGGCGAAAAAGGTTGTGCCTGAATTCCGTCTTGCACGGCAGCGCGCCGACAAACAGCGCGCCCGCTAGCGCCATCGGAATGACCAGGATGAAATCGGCGATCGTAAAGTAGGTCGTCATGCTCGTCTCCTTATGATGTACTCGCGGCGTCAGCGGCTGTATTTTTCAGGGGCGGTGCGGCTGCCACGCTTGTTCCGAGTATAGGCGACGCTTCGGGCGGCGTCGTGGCAGATTGCGGCGCCGCAACGTCGGTTCGCTAACAGTCGGAGGCTCGCCAGGCCTGGCCCGGCGGGCCACGCGCCGGCCGCCGCCGGGGTGCCCGTATGTGTAGTGTTCGCTTACATTGTGCTTTCGGATGAAGGCGGCCGCTACGCCCTCCCGCCTCGCCACTCGAACCGCTTGCCGGAATCGTTAGCCGCGTGCGCCTGCGCGCGCCGCGGGCCGTAGACCGGATGATTTCGATATGGCAGCGCGCCAGGGTTTATGATGGCCGATCATCATGCGGTAGAGTAAGGCCATCGGCCTGGCGTTCTTGCCGGTGTTCGCGAGGGGAATGCGCTGAAATGAGGGGCCATGTGCCGTCAGTTTACGCTTTCCCCGAACCCGTAAAACGGCAACAATGAACGGGACCACCGCCGCGTCGGACGCGGAGCGAATCAGGTGCGTGCGCAACGTTTGCGGCGAAGCGGCGCTTTTTTTTGTCACATTGACCGGCACGATTTCCATATAGCCGGCTATGGGAGAACGGGGAAACATCATGCAAGTCGGTTCTATCGTTCGATCCGTGCATATTGCCGTGCCTCAGGGCGCGCGCGGGATCGTCATGCGCATTCTGGGCGACATGGCGATGGTGGCGTGGTATGCCGGCGAACCCGGCACCTCGCTGCAACTGAATACGGAACCCTTTTTCCTCGAAGACCTGATCGATACGGGCGAGCTCGTGCGCCCGTCCAGTGCGCAGATGCACTGAACGCGGCTTGTGCCCGCGGGCGTTGCTGCTACGCTCGTCTTTGACGGCAGTGCGGCGCACAATGCGGGCATGAACGATGAAACCCACGATCTGCAGGACGGCGCCCACGGCGTCGTGCCTTTCGCCCGGCTGACGCCGGAATGTGTGCTCGACGCAATCGACAGCGTGCTGGGCACGGTTGGCGTGCGCACCGACGGGCGCATGCTGCCGCTCAACAGCTACGAAAACCGCGTCTATCAGATCGGTGTCGAGGACGGCCCGCCCGTCGTCGCGAAGTTCTACCGGCCCGAGCGCTGGACGGACGAGGCGATTCTCGAAGAGCATGCATTTATGGCCGAGCTCGTCGAGCGCGAGATTCCGGTGGTCCCGGCGCGCGCCCTTGAAGGCCGCACGCTGCATGCGTTCGGCGGTTTTCGCTTCTCGATCTTCGAGCGGCGCGGCGGCCGCGCGCCCGATCTGGACCGGCGCGATACGCTCGAATGGCTTGGCCGCTTCATCGGCCGCATCCATGCGGTTGGCCAGACGCAGGACTACACGGCGCGTCCCACCCTCGACATCCAGACCTTCGGCCATGAGCCGCGCGATTTCCTGCTCTCGAACCGCTTTGTTCCGCACGACCTGCGCACTGCGTGGGAAACCGTGGTGAATCTCGCGCTGGAAGGTGTCGAAAGTGCGTTCGAGCGGGCTGGCGAAGTGCGCGCGTTGCGCATGCACGGCGACTGTCATCCGAGTAACGTGTTGTGGACCGATGCCGGTCCACATTTCGTCGACTTCGACGACAGCCGGATGGGGCCGGCCGTACAGGATCTGTGGCTGCTGCTGCCGGGTGAGCGTGCCGAGGCGTCGCGCGCGCTGGCCGATCTGCTCGCGGGATACGAAGACTTCTGCGAGTTCGAGCCGCGCGAACTGCATCTGGTTGAAGCGTTGCGCACGCTGAGGCTGATTCACTACCAGGCATGGCTCGCGCGCCGCTGGGACGATCCGGCGTTTCCCGCCGCGTTTCCATGGTTCAACACGCAGCGCTACTGGGAAGACCGCATTCTCGAGATGCGTGAGCAACTCGGTGCGATGCAGGAAGGGCCGCTCTGGCCGGTCTAGCCGCTGCTCGGTGATCTGCTGGGTGACGTGCGGCGCTTCGCGGTGCGCCGCTTCACCCCTTATGGCGCGAACGAGGCAACATGCGACGGCTCGACCAGCGTCGACCTGACGATGACCTCGGCGCGCACGTCGCGCTCGAGCGCTTCGATGGTGGGGCGCATTTGCGCGAAGTCGTCCGGCGTGCAGACCTCGCTGTCGAAGTGCGTGCTGCCGTCGCGCATCATCGTCACGACGTTGGTCCGCGCATCGAATGCATACTGCGACTGAAAATCGATAAAGCGATCCTGGGCCCGCATGGCTTCCGGCATGTCGAGCACGCGGAAATTGGCCGGCAGCGCGATCCGCGCGTGCTCATGCAATTCGAGGTTGCGGCAGACGAACGGCTGGGTCCGCTGGCGTTCGCCCAGCCAGTACTGGGTATCCGCAGTGAAACCGCCGGCAAAGCTCGTCAGCGCGGGAATCGAGGCCGCTGTGCCGGGCACCACCAGACTCGCCAGGGTGCCTTTCATCGTGATGGTCAATGGACCGCTGGTGGCCATGAGGTCGCTGGTCGAGAGGGTCGCCGTGCCGTTCAGGTTGGCACTGCGCAGTTCGGCCTGAATCGATTCCTCACGCTGCGCAGGCGTCTGCATGCGCAGCACCGCGCGCCCCTGTTCGGCCGACCAGCCGGACGCTTCGAGCTGGTAGACGAAACTCGCGGAGCCATCCGGCGCAACCGTGATCGACAGATCCGTATGGTGGGCCATCGCGGCGGTCGGCGGCGTCTGCGCGAGCTTGCCCTCGTTGACCAGCACGGCTGGCCGGTCCATGTCGGTGGACGGCAGAAAACCGAATTCCACATTCGACGCGGTCGAGTCGGCGTACATCTGCAGGTCGGGCAGCCACGTAATGACGTGGTTGATCACGCCGTAGCCCGGCACGCTTGGCAGCGTGTAGATCGTGCCGCTGCTGATCAACGCCGGCTCGTTGCGGATACCCACGGCGTCGAGCAACGCGCCGTATAGCGCGACGTGGTCCTTGCAGTCGCCGTAGCGGTCCGCGAGGATGGCGCTCGCACGATGCGGCACCACCGCGCCGCGCCCGACGTTGATGGCCACGTAGCGTACATTGCGGCGGACCCAGTCATAGAGCGCCTGAGCTTTCGCACGCGGCGAGGTCGCGTGCGCCGTAACCGATTGCGCAAGCCGGACCAGGGCGGCGTCGCGCGCGCTCGGGTCCGCCGCCGTCGCGCGATAGGTCGCGGCGAATTCGCCATAGTCGGCGAAGGTGGAGACCATCAGCCGGTCGCCGTAGGACACGTAGGCTACCGAGCCACGCTCGATGCGGCTGAAATGTGCCCGGTCATAGCGGAATTCGTAGCGCGTGCGGCCGTCGTGGGTGGCCGGCGGCATGACCGCGAAACCGCGTGCATCGGCAAAAAGCGGCTTGTCGGCGGGCAGGTCGTAGATCAGGCGGAAGTTGCGGGTCGGCGCGAGATCGGGGGGCGTGAAATCGCTGAATTCACCCGCCACGAGCGGCACTTTCTGCGTCTTGCGGTAAGTCAGATGCACGCGCGAGCCCGGCTCGACCGCCGGAAACACGATCACCTTTTCCTGGATGTCCTGGAACATCGGCGCGTCGAACGAGCGGGCTTCCTGGACGTCGCGGATCTGGTCGGGCTGCACATCGTGGCGCACGCCGTCTGCCCCCGTTGTATAGGCCTCGATGATCTGCACATCCGCCATGTTGCGGTTGAACCAGATGTATTGCTGCGCCACGCGCGCCACCCCGGCCTCGCTGTTCACGTGCAGCGTCATGCTGTCGAGCTTGCTGTACGAGCCGTCTGCGTTGACGGTGAAGGTCTGGGTTTCGCCCTCGTTCGTGTACGGATCCTCCGGTTTGCCGGAAAGGCCCGTGCTGGCGGCACAGGCGCTGGCCAGCCATCCGGCAGTCGCAATACAGACGAACGGGAAGAGGCGCATGGCGGGTTCAGGCGTCCGAACGAATACGTTGACGGGTTGTACCGCTCAGGGTCGGTTCACGGAGGCCAGTTGTCAAGCGGGCGGCACACATAAACCGGCATCGCGCGGCCATGGGTTGCGTGCCCGGGTGATGGGTGTCCGCCGGGCGCGGGCGATACGCCCGTGGTGATCATGACGGCGGCCACGATTGAGGAAATCGTTCAACTGTGTAATGATAGTCATTATCAATTGAAAGGTATCGCCAGCTTTTCGTCGCATCGCTTCGCGTTGTGACCGCCAGCCAGCCTTTGCGGATGCCATGCCGGCGCCTCGCGTCGGCCTGCATCTGCCTGTGATTCCCCCGAACCGTATCGAACGCCTGTGCGGTCGTGCGCCGGTTCGCCGCCCGCTGGCCGCCCTCCAACCTGACCTGGCCCGTTGCGCCTGGAGCCCGATGTGAATGCGCCCGAATCGATTGAATTCAAGCCCGTTGGGCGTACTGGTACCACGCTCGACGGCGGCCATCCGGTTGCGCCCGGGCCGCTGGTGGACCACGCGCAACAGGCCGCCAGACGTCAGCGTGCACGGCGTGCGACCTTCATCAGGTGGCTGCGCAAGTTGCACGGCTGGGTCAGCCTGTGGGGTGCGGCGCTGGGGTTGCTGTTTGGCGTGACAGGCTTTCTGCTGAATCATCGGGCAAGGGCCGCTCAAGGTGTCGTCCGGCGAACCGCAGGTCGAACAGATGGTGATCGCGTTGCCGCAGCACAAGCTTTCTTCGCCGCTCGAGATGGCGCAGTGGCTCAAGGGTGAATTGAAGATCGACGGCAAACCGGGCAAGCCGCGCCGCGAACCGGCGCACCCGGTCGCATGGGGCGATCGCAGCACGATGCAACCCGAGTTCTGGCAGGTCGGTATTGTCGGGCCGACCCAGAATGTGCAGGCCGAGTATTGGGTCGGCAATGGCTACGTTTCGGTCAGGCGTACCCACAACTCGTTTCTCACGACGCTGAACAACCTGCATCGTGGCGTGGGGATGAGCATCGGCTGGGTGCTGCTCGTCGATACGCTCGCGGGCGGAATCATCCTGCTGTCGCTGACGGGCATGCTGTTATGGACCGAGATCAACAAGCGCCGCACCGTGGCTGTTGTGCTGGTGCTCGGATCCATTGCGGCCGCGGTGGCGTGCGGATTGATGTGAGCGCACGCCCGCATGGAGCCGTCGGCGTCAACGTGCGCGCTTACGCGGGCGATGCAGTAGCTGTCAGGCCGTTGCATCCTTAGGCCGGGGAGCCGTCACACGCGGACGCCGAAACCGGGGTCACGGCGCATGGCGGGCGAGCGAGTCGCCCGGCTACCGATAGGCCGCGCATGAGGCCATGCCATGGATATGGGCAAGCGCTACCAGTCAGCCGGATGGCTAACGTTCGAAGGGGAAGGGACGAAAGGACCAACGGAGACAGGATGATGAGACGGTGATCCGGCGCGACGGGCAGCGTGCATCGACGCCACCCGTCACCCAGCAAGACCGCTACACGCTGCAAGCCGCACCGCCGCTTGCGGCAATCTCCCGAGCGGCCTTCGCGCCTTCGACCTGCAGCAGGGTCGGCAGCGACACGCCGTTCTTCGCCGCCGTCACTTCGGCCAGAATCGACACGGCGATTTCCGGCGGCGTCCTGCTGCCGATGTAGATGCCCACCGGCCCATGCAGTCGTGCGAGCTCGGTGTCGTTCAGGTCGAACTCCTTGAGCCGCTCGCGCCGGGCGGCATTGTTGCGCCGCGAGCCCAGCGCGCCGACGTAGAACGCGGGCGTCTTTAGCGCTTCCATCAGTGCGAGGTCATCCAGCTTCGGATCGTGCGTGAGCGCGATCACCGCGCAGCGCTCGTCGAGCTTCATGTCGAGCACGGTGTCGTCGGGCATCGTGCGCACGATCTTCGTGCCGGGCACGTCCCACTCGTCCGTGTATTCTTCGCGCGGATCGCAGACCGTCACCTGATAGTCGAGCCCGACCGCGATATGGCACAGGTAGCGCGACAACTGCCCTGCGCCGATGACGAGCATCCGGTAACGAGGGCCGTGGATCGTCAACAGGCGCTCCCCGTCGAAGTCGACGCCATCGGTGGCCTGGGCGGGGCCGAGGTGCACCGCGCCGGTGGCCATCTCGACGCGGCGCGCGATCAGGCGGCCATCCTCAACGGCATGGCACAGCTCGGCAATTCCACTGGCCTTGCTCAACGGCTCGAGCACCAGCTGGATCGTGCCGCCACAGGGCAGGCCGAAGCGATGCGCCTCTTCTGCGGTGATCCCGTACTTGACTGCTTCAGGCAAGGTCTGCTCGATGCCGCGCTGCCGCACGCGTTCGATCAGATCGTCTTCGATGCAGCCGCCCGAGACCGATCCCACCACCAGGCCGTCATCGCGCACGGCCAGCATCGCGCCTTCAGGACGCGGCGACGAGCCCCACGTCTTCACCACCGTAACCAATAGCGCGCGATGTCCCTGTTCGAGCCAGCGTGCGCTGGACTTCAGGACTTCGAGATCCACGCTTTCCATGATTTCTTCCTCTTCGTCTGATCGCCGCCGGAATCCGGATCCGCGGCGTCGGTTGATGCAGTGCCGGCCGGCTCAGCAGTTTCACCCGCAGCCGCGCCTTCGCCTTCACTTTCGCCGCTCACCTCGGCCGTGAAGCGTTTGAAAAATTCGCCGGCGAGCTTGCGTGCCGCACCGTCGACAAGACGTGAGCCAATTTGCGCCAGCTTGCCGCCGACCTGCGCAGTCGCCGTGTAGGTCAGCCTGGTCGCCGCAGCACCGTCCGCCTCGAGCGTCACATGTGTCTCGCCTTTGCCGAAGCCCGCCACGCCGCCCTGACCTTCGAACACGATCGTATAGGTGTGCGGCGCGTCGATATCGGTCAGCCGCATTCGGCCTTTGAACCGTGCCTTGACCGGCCCCACCGCCGCGCTCATCGACACCGCGTAGGCATTTTCACCGTCTGCCTCGATGCTGTCGCAACCAGGAATCGACGCGCGCAGGACGGCCGTGTCGTTCAACGCCTCCCACGCGCGTTGCTGCGAAACGGGCAGCGTATAGCTTTCGGTCAATTCCATTGCGTGGCTCCTCCTGGTATCCTGGCTGGGGTGGCGAAGCGAGGCGCGCGCGTCAGTTGCGCCAGATCGCGGCCGAATGCAGCCAGACTATCGAGATTATGAACTGGGCGATGCGAATCGACATGGGGCAGGATCGCCTGCACGCCGCGCGCCTTCGGTGAGAAGCCGCTGTAGCGCAGCAGCGGATTGAGCCAGACGATGCGGTGGGCGAAGCGGCGCAGCCGTGCCATCTCCTTGTCGAGCGTGTCGATGGCCTCGTGGTCGAGACCGTCGGTGACGAGCAGCACGGTGGCCCTGCCGGTCAACACGCGCCGTGCCCAGCGCCGGTTGAATTCGGCTAGCGCCGCGCCGATGCGCGTGCCGCCGGACCAGTCCACCACCTGGTCGGCGAGCGCGGCGATCGCCACGTCGGGGTCACGCTCGCGCAGCGCGCGGGTCGCATTGGTGAGGCGCGTGCCGAACAGGAATACCTGCAGCCGTTCGCGCGACTGCAGCAGCGCGTGGCAGAAATACAGTACGGCGCGCGAGTACGCGCTCATCGATCCGGAGATGTCGAGCAGCAGCACGAGCGGCGGCTTGCGTTCGGTCACGGCGCGGTATTTCCACACCGTCCAGTCGCCGCCGGAGCGCACCGCGTGACGCGCGCTCGCGCGCAGGTCGGCGTGGGTGCCGTGCGAGGCGGCCTTGAGGCGGCGCGTCGGCTCGGTGGCGAGCGGCAGGCGGTGGCCGCGAATCACGTGACGCAGCGTGCGCCATTCGTCGGCGCTGAGCGTGTCGAAGTCGCGATGGCGCAGACGCTCTTCCGCGCTGAAGGTGACGTGGGCGTGCAGTTCGTGCTGCCCGGTTTCGGGGGCGGCACGCGGCTCACGTGAGCCGGGCGGGCGCGCCGCCAGCGCGTCGGCAAGGCGGTTGTTGCGCTTCGGCGGCGGCAGGCCGTTGCGCACCTTCGGCAACAGCAACGCGCGCAGCTTGCCCTCCCAGTCGGGATCGCGCCAGAACAGGTCGAAGGCGGCGTTGAACAGATCGCGTTCGTCGGGGGCGGAGACCAGTAACGCGGCGAGCGCGGCGCGCACATCGTCGCGCCGGCCCAGGTCGATCCAGTGCAATGCGGCGAGCGCGTCGACCGCCTGCGCCGGCGACATCGGCAGGCCGGCGCCGCGCAGCACACGCACGAAGTGGACGACGTTGTGCGCGAGGGTGGGCGGCATTGCGTCGTCAGGCCGACTCGTCATCACGGTCCTCCCGGCGCCGCCAGGCATTGCGCGATCTGTGCGGCGTCGATCCGCGCCAGATCGTCCTGATACTTGAGCAGCACGCCCAGCGTATCCTGCACCGATTGCGGATCCAGCTCGGTGACGCTCAGCGCCGCCAGTGCGCGGCACCAGTCGATTGTTTCCGCAATGCCCGGCGCCTTGAACAGATCCATGCCGCGCAGGCGGTGCACAAAATCGACGGCGCGTCGTTGCAGTTCCGCGCTCGTGTGCGGCGCGCGCGCCGCGACGATCGCCAGTTCACGGTCCCGCTCCGGATAGCCGATCCATTGATACAGGCAGCGGCGCTTCAACGCGTCGTGCACCTCGCGCGTGCGGTTCGAGGTCATCACGACGAGCGGCGGCTGATCCGCCCGCACCGTGCCGTACTCCGGAATCGACACCTGGAAGTCCGACAGCAGCTCGAGCAGGAACGCTTCGAACGGCTCGTCGGCGCGGTCGATCTCGTCGATCAGCAGCACCCGGCGTGCGCCGGGATGCTGTTCGTCGGGCATCAGTGCCTGCAACAGCGGGCGCTTCAAAAGAAATTCGCTGCGGTATAGCGTGTCGTTGCCGGGGCGCTCGCCGGCCGCTTCCGCGAGCCGCAGCGCCATGATCTGGCGCGGGTAGTCCCACTCGTAGAGCGCACTTGCCGTGTCGAGCCCTTCATAGCACTGCAGCCGCAGCATCGACGTGCCGAGCATGCCGGCAGCGGCTTTGGCCAGCTCGGTCTTGCCGACCCCGGGCTCGCCCTCGACGAACAACGGCCGTTCCATGCGCAGTGCGAGAAACAGCGCGGTCGCGAGTTCGCGGCTCGCGAAGTAGCCTTGGGCGGCGAGTTGCGCGAGGGTGTCGTCGATTGAAGCGGGCTGCATGATGCTCCTGTGGCGAGGCGGCGGTAAAACGAAACGGCCCGGACGCGCCGGGCCACGTAATGCAGAAACACGCGCAGGGGTGTGCCCGGGCAAACGGCGCTTTGCCTGAGGGTGCGCCCGCCATGGCCCGACCGCTAGCCGCGCACGCTCAAGCGTTGCGTCACCCGTTCGCCGTCGCCACCGCCCGTGCCGCCAGCACCGGAATCAGATGCGCCCGGTACTCGGCGCTCGCGTGCATATCGGTGTTCAGCTCATCGGCCGATACCGTCACCGCACGCGCAGCCGCCGGCGCAAAGTTCGCCGTCAGCGCGGTCTCCAGATCCTTTGCGCGAAACACCGAGGCCGCCGCGCCCGTCACCGCTACCCGCACACCGTCGGCGTGTTTCGCGACAAACACGCCGACCAGCGCAAAGTGCGAAGCCGGGTTGTTGAATTTCTCGTACGCGCTGCGCTCGGCCACCGGAAACTCGACCGCCGTGATCAGCTCGTCCGGCGCGAGCGCGGTTTCGTACATCCCGACGAAGAAGTCGTCAGCGGCAATGCGGCGCCGATCGGTGACGACCGTTGCGCCCAGGGCCAGTACCGCAGCCGGATAGCAGGCGGCCGGATCATTGTTCGCGAGCGAGCCGCCGATCGTGCCGAGCGCGCGTACCTGGCGGTCGCCGATCCCGCCCGCGAGCGCCGCGAGCCCCGGCAAGACACGCTGGATGTCAGCGTGATCGCCGACATCCGCGTGACAGACGGCCGCGCCGATGGTCACCGTGTTCGCGTCCACACGAACGTCCTTGAGCGCAGGAATACGCGTCACGTCGATCAGTTTCGATGGCTGCGCGAGCCGCAGACGCATCGTCGGCAGCAGGCTCTGGCCACCTGCGAGGAATTTTGCGTCGCTGTCACCTGCGAGCGCTGCGACCGCCCCCTTCGGGTCGGCCGCACGTTGATATTCGAATGCATACATGTCGGCTTGCTCCGTTCAGGGTTGTTGCGCAGCGCGGATCGCGGACCACACGCGGTGCGGCGTAGCGGGCATCTGCAGATCCTTCACGCCGAGCGGCGCCAGCGCGTCGAGGATCGCGTTGATCACCGCAGGCGGCGAGCCGATCGCGCCCGCTTCGCCGCAGCCCTTCACGCCGAGCGGATTGTGCGTGCAGGGCGTGCCTTTGGCGGTCTCCACCGTGAAGCTCGGCAGATCGGAGGCGCGCGGCATCGCGTAGTCCATGTACGAGCCGGACAGCAACTGACCGCTGTCGTTGTCGTACACGCAGCGCTCGAGCATCGCCTGGCCGATCCCCTGACCGAGCCCGCCATGCACCTGGCCTTCGACGATCATCGGATTGATCACGTTGCCGAAATCGTCGACGGCGGTGAATTGCTGGATGCGGCTTTCGCCGGTATCGGGATCCACCTCCACCTCGCAGATGTAGGCCCCCGCCGGATAGGTGAAGTTGCTCGGGTCGTAGAACGCGCTTTCATCGAGGCCCGGTTCGAGCTTGTCGAGCGGGTAGTTGTGCGGCACGTAGGCGGCGAGCGAGATATCGGCGAAGGCCTTGGTGCGATCGGTGCCGGCGACGCGGAATACCCCGTCCTTGAACTCGATGTCTTCCACCGCCGCTTCCAGCAGGTGTGCAGCGATCTTCTTCGCCTTGGCTTCGATCTTGTCGAGCGCCTTCATGATGGCCGAGCCGCCCACCGCGATCGAACGCGAGCCATAGGTACCCATGCCGAACGGAATGCGTCCGGTGTCGCCATGCACGATCTCGACGTTGGCAAGCGGAATGCCGAGCCGGTCCGCCACGACCTGGGCAAAGGTCGTCTCGTGCCCTTGTCCGTGGCTATGCGAGCCGGTGAACACGGTGACCGAACCGGTCGGATGCACGCGCACTTCGCCGGCCTCGAAGAGCCCGGCCCGTGCACCGAGCGCGCCGGCGATGTTCGACGGTGCGAGGCCGCAGGCTTCGATGTAGCACGAATAGCCGAGTCCGCGCCGCTTGCCGTTCTGCTCCGAGGCCTGCCTGCGTGCGGCAAAACCCTTGACGTCCGCGAGTTCCAGCGCGCGGGCGAGACAGGTCTCGTAGTCGCCGGTGTCGTAGGTGAGGCCCACCGGCGTCGCGTACGGGAAGCTGCGAATGAAATTGCGGCGGCGGATTTCCGCCGGATCGAGCTTCATCTCGCGCGCGGCGGTTTCGACCAGCCGCTCAACCACGTAGGTGGCTTCCGGCCGGCCGGCCCCGCGATACGCATCGACGGGGACCGTGTTGGTGAAGACCGCTTTCACTTCGGCGTAGATCGCAGGCGTCGAGTACTGGCCGGCGAGCAGCGTCGCGTAGAGGATGGTCGGCACGCTCGAGGCGAAGGTCGACAGGTACGCGCCCATGTTGGCGATCGTGTGCACGCGCATCGCGAGGAATTTGCCGTCGGCGTCCATCGCCAGTTCGGCCTTCGTCACGTGGTCGCGGCCATGCGCGTCGGAGATAAAGGCCTCCGAACGTTCGGCAGTCCATTTCACCGGCCGGCGGATTTTCTTCGACGCCCAGGTGAGCGCGACGTCCTCGGCATAGAGGAAGATCTTCGAGCCGAAGCCGCCGCCGACATCCGGTGCGATCACGCGTAGCTTCGACTCCGGCAGCGACAGCACGAAGGCCGCCATCAGCAGCCGCTCGACGTGCGGATTCTGGTTCGCGACGTACACCGTATAGCTGTCGTCCTGTGGCGACCAGCTCGCGTTCACTGCGCGCGGCTCGATCGCGTTCGGGATCAGGCGGTTGTTGACGATGTCGAGCGTGGTGACATGCGCGGCTTTCGCGAAGGCCGCGTCGGTGGCCGCCTGGTCGCCGTGCCCCCATGTGTAGCAGACGTTGTCCGGCACTTCGTCGTGCACGGCGGGCTGGCCCGGGTCGGCCGCATGCGCCGTATCCACGACAGCGGGCAGCACGTCGTAGTCGACTTCGATCAGTTCTGCCGCGTCTTTGGCGGCTTTCACCGAATCGGCGATCACCAGCGCCACCTGATCGCCCACATGACGCGCCTTGGTATGCGCGATCACCGGATGCGGCGGCTCGTTCATCGGTTTGCCGTCGACGCTATGGATCAGCCAGCCGCACGGCAAGCCGCCGACTTTATCTGCAGCCATATCCGCGCCGGTGAAAATCGCCACCACGCCGGGCGACTTCTTCGCCGCGGCGGTGTCGATGCTCTTGATCCGCGCATGCGCGTACGGCGAGCGCAGGAACACGGCATAGGTTTGCTGGGGTAGAACGACATCGTCGGTGTACTGGCCATTGCCGGTCAGGAACCGGTAGTCTTCCTTGCGCTGGACGGAGGCGCCGATCAGCGGATGCGTGTCAGGGGCGTTCATCGTCGGCTCCTCAGGCGGTGACTTTGGCGGTCGCTTGTGCAGCGGCGCCCGACTTCATGCCGGCAGCGCCTTCGAGCACGGCCTTGACGATGTTGTGATAGCCCGTACAGCGGCACAGGTTGCCGTCGAGCTGTTCGCGCACGTCCGCTTCGGTGAGATCGGGTTTGCGTTCGACGAGCGAGGTCGCGCTCATCACCATGCCCGGTGTGCAGAAGCCGCATTGCAGCCCGTGACAGGCACGAAACGCGGCCTGCATGGGATGCAGCTCGCCGTCTCTGGCGAGGCCTTCGATGGTCGTAATGTCGGCGCCCTCAGCCTGCACGGCGAGGATGTTGCAGGATTTGACCGCGCGTCCGTTCAGATGAACCGTGCAGGCGCCGCATTGTGCGGTGTCGCAGCCGATATGCGTGCCGGTGAGTCGGAGTTGATCGCGCAGAAACTGGACAAGCAGGGTGTGAGACTCAATTGCAGCGGTAACGGGCGCGCCGTTCACCGTCAGACTGATGCTGATCGCCATGAACTGTCTCCTTTGGGGGATCGAGACCGGCACGGGCCCACGTCCATTACCTTCCGCCTGCCTGCTGTGAGGGCTCGCTTCGGTTTGTGCTTTTTATGGTTCCACCGAAAAGTAAAGCACAAATCGGCCAGGCCTGCTATCGGGGGAAATCGTCCGGCTCTCCCGGCAAAGCGCGCACGAGAGAGGCGGCGCGCCATAAAAAACGGCACGCTGCGTGAGCAGGCGTGCCGTTTCCGGGCGGGTGGGCGCCGCTGGGCGGCGCCCAGTGTCGCGGGTGGGGTACGTCAGTGATGCTGCTGCCCGTGCGCGAGCTTCGAATGCCGTCGCGAATAGCCGAAATAAATCACCATGCCGACCAGCAGCCAGATGACGAATGCCACCCACGTGACGGGTTGCAGGTTCACCATCAGGAACAGGCACGACGCTACCGCGAGCACCGGCACGACCGGCACACCGGGGCAGCGGAACGCGCGCGGCAGTTCCGGATGCGTCTTGCGCAAGATCAGCACGGCGATCGACACCATCGAAAAGGCCGCCAGCGTGCCGATATTGATCAGCTCCGCGAGCACGTTGAGCGGCACCAGCGCGCCAGTCAGGCCGAAGAAGAGGCCGACCAGCCACGTGGTCAGGAACGGCGTCGAAAAACGCGGATGCACGCGCGAGAGCCTGGCGGGCAGCAGCCCGTCGCGCGACATGGCGAAGATCACGCGCGTCTGGCCATACGCCATCACCAGAATCACGGTCAGCATGCCGAGCACGGCGCCCAGATCAATGAAGCCAGCCACCCACTTCTCACCGGCGACTTGCAGCGCGTAGGACACGGGGTGCGAGATACTGGCGAACTGCGCCGATGGCACGATGCCCGTCACCACGGCGGCCACCGCGACATACAGGACCGCGCACACGCCCAGCGAGGCGATGATGCCGATCGGCAGATCGCGCTTCGGATTCTTCACCTCTTCGGCGGCAGACGAAACGGAATCGAAGCCGATAAACGCGAAGAACATGACGGCCGCTGCGCCGAACACGCCGTTCCAGCCGTTCGGCATGAACGGATGCCAGTTGGCAGGCGTCACGTGGAACACGCCGACCGCGATCACCAGCAGCACCACGATCACCTTGATCGCCACCATGATGTTGTTGATGCGCGCGGACTCGCGGATGCCCACCGACAGGAGCGCCGTGATCGCCATCATCACGAGGAAGGCGGGCAGGTTGAAGAAGGTCATATGACCGGGCAGCGCGCCGGGCGCGGCCGACAAGGCGACCGGCAGCGAGATGCCGAAGCCCGAGAGCAGCGACTGCAGATAGCCCGACCAGCCGACCGACACAGCTGAAGTGGCGAGGCCATATTCGAGCATCAGGTCCCAGCCGATGATCCACGCGGCCAGTTCGCCGAGCGTGGCATAGGAATAGGTGTAGATCGAGCCGGCGACCGGAATGGTGGAAGCGAATTCGGCATAGGCGAGCGCCGCGAAACCGCAGGCGGTAGCCGCGATGAGGAACGACACCATCAGGGCCGGGCCGGCCTGCACGGCGCCGGTGCCGGTCAGAACGAAAATCCCGGTGCCGATAATGGCACCGACACCGAGAAAGGTCAGGTCGAGCGCGCCGAGCGCTTTCTTCAGGCCGGCGTTGCCGGCGCTGGCTGCGAGCATGTGCTCGACGCTTTTCTTGCGAAACAGGGACACTGGCGTGGGTCTCCGGTAGTGCACGCATCTTGCGCGCCGAATGTCGGGAAAACCCTGGATTCTAGCGGATGTGCGACCTGGCACCTTTTCGGGACGGCAAGCCTGGCGGGGCGACCGCGGGCGAATATAACCGAAATGTAAGGTTTTCGGCACCGACGTTGCCGGCTGCAACACGCTGCAGAAACGCTTGTTCGCGACGCAGGGGAGCCTGGGAGGGAATCGCCTGGCCTGTTCGGGTGCGCTGCGCCGTTCAGGAGGGTCGCCAGCGGCAGGAGGGCCGCCCCGGCAACGCGCCCCATATCCCTGTCAGGCGGTCATCACCGGATTCAGGTCGACGAGCCGGTTGCTCATCACATAGAAGGTGAGTTCGGCGTTATTGCGCAGTTTCATTTTTTCGAGCAGCCGCGTGCGATACACGCTCACTGTCTTCACCGACAGCGACAGGGCATTCGCGATGTCCGTCAGGCGCTTGCCCGACGCGAGCATGCAAAGGGTCTGGTATTCCCGATCGGACAGCTTTTCGTGCGGCAGTTGCTCGCCGTCGAACGAGACGTAGTCGGCGAGCGCCTCGGCCATCGCCGGGCTGACGTACTTGCGGCCCGCCGCGACCTGCTGGATCGCGCCGATCATCTGCGCGGCGTCGACGGTCTTCGACAGATAACCGGCGGCGCCCGCTTTCAGCGCCCTCACCGCGTACTGGTCCTCGCGATACATCGAGAACATCAGCACCGGCGCACGCGGTGCCTTGCGCTTCAGGCGCTTCAGCACTTCGACGCCGTTCATGTCAGGCAGCGAGATATCGAGCAGGATCACGTCGAACACGTGTTTGCTCACCGCCGCGAGCGCGTCGGCGCCGGTTTCCGCCTCGGCGACCTCGAGCGCGACGCCCCGGTCCATCAGCAATTGACGCACGCCCTGACGGACGACCGCGTGGTCATCGGCAAGCAAGATGCGCAGGCTCATGACGGCACGCTCACGAAATGAGGAAGCGGCGCTCGGCGCACGCTGCGTCGGCGAGCATCGCCTCCCACGCAAAGCGGGCGCGCACGGTGGTACCCCGGGCCTGCGTGACGTTGTCGCGGCGGCGCGTGCTGATCTGCACGCTGCCGTCGAATGCCGCGCAGCGGGCGCGCATGCCGGCGAGGCCGAAATGGCCGTGCCGCGAGCGGGCGCGCCGCGCAAGACCGGTTCCGTCGTCGCTGACGACGAGCGTCAGGTGGCGGCGGCTCGCTTCGATACGCACATCCGCGGCGCTCGCGCGCGCGTGCTTGGCGATGTTGTTCAATGCCTCCTGGGCGACCCGGAATACCGCCAGCGCGGCATCGGCGGGCAGGCGGGTGAGCCGCACATCGGCGGCGCAGACGAAGCTGGTGCGTAACTGGGTGCGTGCGGCGAAGTCGCCGGTCCATTGCGCCAGCGCGCTGACGATGCCGGCTTCGAGCGACGGTGCGTGCAATTCGGCGACGACATGGCGGATGGCATCGCACACGGCGTCGAGCGAACGGCTGGCGACCTCGAGCGCGGCCGCGCATTGCGGCGGCGCGTCGGCGGGCAGCCAGGTTTCGATGCCGGCGAGCGCAAAGCGCGTGGCGGTCAACTCCGCGCCAACGCTGTCGTGCAGTTCGCGCGCCACGTGGTGGCAGGCGGCTTCCTGTGCCTGCACGAGTTCTGCCGACACTTCGCGCACGCGGGCGCGCAAACGGGCAATCTCGCGCCCGGCAGCGGTGGCCGTACCGTCGAGCCCGTCGCGCGCGACGGAGGCCGGCATATGTGCGTTGATCGGTACGACCATCGACGTATCCATGACTCTCCCGCTCAGGAAGCCGACTTCACAGCAAACCGGGCGCGCGTCGGCAGCGCGAAAACAACGGAACGCATACGAAATCTCAGGCCTCCAGACGTGTCCGCTGCGCATCCCCGCGCGACGGACAATCGCTACGCCTGAGCGTAACGAAATTTACATTCAGTAACAAATCGGATGTAACCCTGGTGGGGCGTTACAGCACACTATCATGCGCCGCGATCATATCCCAAAAAAAAGAAAAGATGCAGGCGTACCAAGGGTTAGCGTGGGTTTTTGATCCAGTGGTTGACATGTCATATGCATCCTGCATGTAGGAATAATGCTGACACGCGAGGTGGGGCTAGCAGACGGAATTTGTAACTGGAAGCTGCGGCTGGCATTCCGTATGCAGAGGAGCGCGAAAGCGCGCTGACACTGCCCGCACGCCCGTTGGCGGGCGCCCAAAAGCAGAAACCGGAGCCCTCGATTATTCCCGCTTGGGGGGAATAATCGAGGGCTCCGGTTTCTTTAACTGCTGCCGCCGCGGCAAGTGCCGTCAGGCGGATCTTCCCCTGGCCCAAATGACCGCCTTCGCCTGATGTACCAAGGCTCGCGGGCGGTTTTTTGACGTTCGTTTGCCGATTTATTGGCATGTGTGTTGCAAGTTACCGTCGATCTTGGCGCCGTGAACACCAGGCATATGATAAGTAGTACATAATTAATAAAGCGGGTTGATTTAAGTCGTCGTGGCCCGCTTCCTGGACTCTCCCATAGTACGCGATTGAGCTTGACACGGGGCCGGCCCGTTTCTATAACAACTGGCATGTATATCCACACCGTCCCGAACCGCAATTCGCCACCCGCGATCCTCCT
>DASZIR010000196.1:0-26149 GCA_035948995.1 Paraburkholderia sp.
GGATGGCCAGAGCATCCGCCTCTCGGGCATGGACGTGGGACGCGGCACCTTCATGCACCGGCACGCCGTGTGGCATGCACAGGATTGCCTGTCCGGCGTGAACAACATCTACATTCCGCTCAAGCACATCGCGCCCCATCAGGGCAGCTTCGACATCGTCAATTCGCCGCTGACCGAGGAGGCGGTTCTCGGCTTCGAATACGGCTATAGTGTGCAGTCGAAAACTCGCCTGACCATCTGGGAGGCGCAGTTTGGCGACTTCGTCAACGGCGCCCAGGTCATGATCGATCAATACATTGTAGCGGGCGAATACAAATGGGGTTACCAGTCGGCGTTGACGGTGCTGTTGCCGCACGGCCATGAAGGCGTCGGGCCGGAGCACTCCAATGCCTACCTGGGACGCTTCCTGCAACTGTGTGCCGATCACAACCTGCGCGTGGCCGTCCCGTCGACCTCGGTTCAGTGGTTCCATCTGTTGCGCGAGCAAGCCGGGACAGACACACCCAAGCCGCTCGTCGTCATGTCGCCCAAGTCTCAGCTGTACGGCAATGCGCGCTCGCATTCGCCTCTTCGGGAGTTGATCGAGGGCGCCTACGCGACAATCCTGCGCGACGCCGGCATCACGACACCCGCTGCGGTGGACCGGGTGATCCTCTGCAGCGGCAAGTTCTTTTATGAGCTCGAGACTGCCCGCGAGGCGTTGGGACACACCGGTACGGCGCTGATCCGCATCGAACAGCTCTACCCGTTTCCCAAGCGCGAACTGGCCGATGCGCTTGCTGAATTCTCAAACCTTCGCGAGGTGGTCTGGGCGCAAGAAGAGGACAGGAATCAGGGCGCATGGCGTTTCGTGCGTGAGGAACTTGAAGAAGTCCTTCCGGCGGGTTGCCGCTTGAGCGATGTTTGCCGGACCGCCACGGCTTCCGGCGCGCATTCGTCGCTGAAAGGCCATCAGCAGGAACAACGCCGGCTGGTCGCAGCGGCGCTGGGGCAGGCGTAGAGCAGTTGGGCCCATTGTGTTGTCGGGGCAGAGCAAGAAGCTGCCCATGACGAGACTCGAGAGGTCGAAATCCCTGGCCGGCACAAAAGGTCTAAGCGCTAATATCTCGTTCATGATCGTCGCCGCCGTCCCGGAGTGATGTGATCTACTGCTGCTGAAGAAACATTGTAGAAGTTTTCATGCGCACGGAGGCAATTCATCCTTTACTGACGGCGTCGTTTCAAACTATCCATTTCGCATCTCGAAGCTCATGTCCCTCACTATTTTTGGCACCAGCCGCTCCCGCGCCTTTCGAGTTCTCTGGATGGCAACCGAACTGGGCCTTGAGTTTGAGCATGATCCCCTCTGCTGGCGGGGGTGTTGGGACGATAAGCAACACCGGTTAGTGAATCCGGCAGGCACTATTCCCGCGATCTCTGACGACGGCTTTGTCCTTGCAGAGTCGCTTGCGATCAACGTCTATCTTGCGCAGAAAGCCAACAAGCTTTGGCCCAACAACGCGAGCGATCAGGCGCGGGTTCTGCAATGGACGCTGTGGGCTGCTACCGCGCCCGACTCGCCCTATACGAAGTGGGCGTCCCACGCATACTGGCTACCCGAATCGGCGCGTGATGCAACACTTGCGGCTTCGGGCGCGGCCGACATGCAGCGCCCGCTCGATCGCCTTGAACTTGCTCTTTCGCAGTCTGAATGGCTCGTCGGGACCACCTTTTCCGCGGCCGACCTGAATGTCGCCAGCGTGATCAGTTTCGTGCGTCGATTCGAACGGGAGAAGCGGCCACATGTGGCGGACTGGCTTGACCGCTGTTGCGCCCGCCCGGCATTTGACCAGGCAATGCGGATGCCTTGAAAGCAGCACGTGTTCCACGAAGAAGTCACGTAGAAACACCCGCCACGCTTTCGCACAATCGTTCAAGACACCTCTGAGCTTCCCGCCTAACATCCCAGCAAGTTGCCGCATTCGATGGTGCGGCGAACAATCCACCCACGTCGCCACTCGCGACCACCGCCTTGGGATAGAGGTAAAAATGGACATCGGTTTCATCGGCCTGGGTGTCATGGGGCAGCCCATGGCGCTCAATCTGGCCCGCGCACGAACGCGGCTCATTGTCTGGAATCGTTCCACCGACAGGAGCGAGCCTTTGCGAGCAGCGGGCGCAACCGTCGCCACGACGCCCGCCGAGATCTTCACACAAACGCGTGTGGTGATCCTGATGCTGGCCGACGGCGACGCCATCGACGCGGTCCTCGGCCGCGGCACGCCGCACTTCGGCGCGAACGTAGCAGAGCATACGATCATCCACATGGGGACGACCTCGCCCGATTACTCGCGCGGACTTGAAGCCGACATTCGCAACGCCGGCGGCAGCTACGTCGAGTCACCCGTCTCCGGTTCGCGCAAGCCTGCCGAGGCCGGCCAGCTCGTGGCGATGCTGGCGGGCGACGCGGCGGCCGTCGAACGCATGCGCCCGCTGCTCCAGCCCATGTGCCATCAAACGATGGTGTGCGGCCCCGTTCCGAGCGGGCTGCTCATGAAGCTCGCGGTGAACGTGTTTCTGATTACCACGGTCACCGGGCTCGCGGAAGCGGTCCATTTCGCCGAGCGCCATGGCCTCGACATGGAGCAGTTCCGTGCCATTGTCGACGCCGGTCAGATGGCAAGCAGCATCTCACGCGTAAAAGTCCTCAAGCTGGTGACTCATGACTTCGATGTGCAGGCGTCGATCACCGACGTGCTGAAGAACAATCGATTGATTGCCGAGGCCGCCAGGGAAGCCAAGATCGCGTCACCGCTATTGGACGTCTGCTACGCGCTATTCGGTGAGACGCTGGCGCTGGGGTATGGCCAGTCCGACATGGTGGCCGTCGTCCACGCGCTCGAGGCGAGAACCGATTCCGGCAGATGATCGCGTTCGCGCGGCCTTCAACTGGAAACGGAATCGTGACAGCGTGAAATCGCCTCAGGAAAGCAGCTTCTCCAGAAACGCCTGCATTACGCCGTTAAACTGCCCCGGCCTTTGCAGCGGCGCAAAATGGCTCACGCCAGGCATCATGATCAACTCCGCACCAGGAATACTGCGCGCCAGATAGTCCGCGTGCTCCGGCTTGATAAATTCGTCGTACTCACTCTGTACGATGACGACGGGCACCCGGATCTCGGCCAGATCCGCCGCGAAGTAATTCGGCTGGGTTTTCATCATCTCGCTGACCGCCGCGACAAACGCATCGAACTGGTCCGGCGTGGCAGACAGTTGCGCGTAGTCCCGAGCATGCCGGCCGAAGCATCGGTCGATGACGGGCGTGGGCACGAATTCCTTCGTGCCGCTCGGGTCCATGTTGCAGCCAAAGAAAAACACCCCGGCAACCCGGTCAGGTGCTTTCATGCCGAGAATCAAGGCAGTGCATGCGCCGTCGCTCCAGCCCACTATGGCGGCTCGCCTGAGCTGCAAGGCGTCCATCACGGCCAGCACGTCGGAGGCCATCAACTCGTACCGGAAGGGACGCGAATCGCGCGTACTGCGGCCATGGCCGCGACTATCGATCAGTACGGCGCGACGACCGGAACGCAGCAGCGCGGGCAGCTGATAACCCCAATTGCCGCTGTGACCAAGACCGCCGTGCAGCAGGATCACGGGAGCGCCGGTCCCGTATGTCGAGTACCAGATTCGCGCGCCGTCGTGGTCCACGTAACCCTGATCGTCGGGAACGGGCAGCGGCGCGGCACCGTGTGCTGCGAAATTCGTCAGTTCGTCGTCGTACGATTCCATTTTGACCTTACCCGAGGACGGCATGGAGGCTTCATGTGGCGCATGATATTGCCCGTCGCACTGCCGCAGCGCCGTTTAGGGTATCTCAACGCGTGGCTACGCGCAAAATGCCAATTGAGCACCGTGCCGCAGCGGGCTCACCGCCCGACGTGATATTTCGCAACATACCCCTGGCGCGCCGACCCAGTTCCTGGCAAGCTATGGAAATCGGTCGTTACTCTCAAGGTTTTCCCGGAACGCGTCGTCGGCCGCCCTAATGCCTGGGACTGCCACCCTATTTAAACCTAGGACGAAAGTTCCGACCAACACGTTGCGCAGCGCTTCTTCTGCGACACCGGATTTCGAGCGCACAGGCAGTCAACCGTGAATCGACGGCCCGGCCATCAATCATCTTTTGTCATTTACAGAGTGGAGGTACACCATGTCGACCCATGCACACTCACGTGAAGCAAGCGCGGCCGAGCGATTCGTTCGCGCGACGCGGCAAGTAGACATCGCGTTTCGCGTCGTCAGGGGCGAGGTCGTGCCGCAGAGCCGGCAGATCGAGCACTCACTGGCCGTGCGTCAACTCGAACAGGCATTGGACGAACTCGCTGAGGCTCAGGATTTCTTCGACTCGGCCGTCGGCAAACTCGCGCCGAAGCAGACCAATTGACGTCATCACCTGTTCGCTTCTGCTTTCCCGGTAATCACGAACCATGTCTACGACGATTGAACACCTCGACGGAGAAGCTCGCGATCGCCTGATCCGCTGGATTCGCCGCCGCATGGACGAGTTCGGCATTACGCTGGCGGTCCTCGCGCAGTCTATGGAGGCCGACCGCGAGAGCGAACAGGCGGTCTCTTACCGCGATGCATGGGGTAACACCTGGAACGGCAGCGGCGATCTCCCGGAATGGCTGCAGCGTGCTGTGGCCGCCGGTCAAAGCATCGAGCACTTCCGCAGCGGCGACGGGGCGTAACCCGGCAAGGCGTCTGCAGGTCATCTCCAACGCCGTCGGCGGCAGGCTCCTACGCCTGATCACGGCGGTCAGTTGCCGGTGACTGGAACAAAGACCTTATTCGGGCGACTCCCAGCCCAACCCCAAGCTCTTCTGCAGCGCCACGTAGTACTTGATCACCTGTGCGTCGCTCTGAATGCGATTCTGCTCCGCCGAATAACGGGTACGTTCCGCATCGAGCCAGTCGAGCGCGGTCGTCGTGCCCGCCCGGTAGCGCTGCTCCGTCAAGGTCGCCGCGTGCGTCGCGGAATCCTCGACCGCGCGCAGGCTCACGGCGTTTTCACGCTCGTGCCCATAGCGCGATAACGCCACGTCCGCGTCCTTCAGTGCGCCCAGCACCGTGCCCTCGTACTTCGCCTCGGCCTCGTCGCGGCCCGCCTTGGCTTGATCGACACGCGCCTTCGTGCGGCCAAAATCGAGCACATTCCATTGCAGGTACGGCGCACCGACCCACGTGAAATTGCTCTTGCGCAAGAGGTGGCCCGGATCGGCGGCGCTAAAACTCAAATCGCCAAACAGCGTGACCTTGGGAAACCAGTCCGCTTCGTGTTCGCCGATCTGCGCATTCTGCGAAGCGAGCCGCCGTTCGGCTGCGCGGATGTCGGGACGCTGGCGCAGCAGGTGCCCGGGGTCGCCGACGGCCACCGTCGCAGGCAAGGTGGGAAGCGCTTTCGGGGCAGCGAGTTCGGCATCCAGCGCGCCAGGCTCGCGGCCCGTCAGCACGGCAAGTTCGTCGAGCGATTCGGCGATCTGCGCATCGAGCGGGATGATGCTCGCGCGCGTGTTCTCGACCTGCGAGCGGATGCGTTCGACGTCGAGATCGGACGAGACCCCGCGCGAGCGGCGCTGCTCGGTCAGCGTCAGGATGCGCGCCTCGAGTTGCTCGGATTCACGCGCAATTGCCACACGCTGCTGCTCGTCACGCAGACCCACATAGGCTTGCGCCACCTCGGCGGCAAGCTGGACATGGGCATCGGCGAGATCGGCCTGCGAGGCGTCCGCTTCCGCCGAGGCCGCTTCGATCGCGCGCCGCGTGCCGCCGAAGATGTCGAGCTCCCAGCTAGCGTCGAAGCCTGTGAGATAGAGGCTCAACGGTCCGCGTCCACTCGAAGACGACCCCGAGCTGCCTGTGAGTGACGACAGATCCGGCGAGCGGGTGCGCACATAGTCCGCGCTGAAGTCGCCCTTGGGCAGCGCATCGCGCTGCTGCTCCGTGAGTCCGGCACGCGCCTGCCGCACCCGCGCCTGGGCGGCGTGCAAATCGGGGCTGTCCTTGAGCGCGGCATCGATCAACGCAGCCAGTTGCGGGTCGTCGAGCGCGAGCCACCAGGCAGCGACCGTGGGTGCGCTCGATACTGCGCCTTGCGGCGCGCGGTTGAACGCGTTCGCGTGCGCGGCCACGGGCGCCACCTCGGGCGCGCCGTGATAGTCGGGCCCCACCGTGCAACCGGCGAGCACCAGCGCAGCGGCCACGGAAAAGAGACCAGGACAAAGAGCAGGGTTGAGTGACTTCATGTTGTTTTCAATGTCCGGCCGACGGCGTGCCGGGAGCCGGCTTCTTCAGGAAGAAGGCGAGCGGAATGCACAGGAGCAATGCAACGCCGAGCACGTAGAAGGTTTCGGAGTAAGTGATGACCACGGCCTGCTGTTGCATCTGCGCGGCAAGCTGGCCGAGCGCCTGAAGCTTCGCGTACGCCATGTCGCCGTGCTGCGCGAAAAAGCCGGCGGCGCTCGCCGTGAGGTGCTCTTGCCCGACGAGCGAATTGGCGGTGACCGATTCGCGGATCATGTCTTCATGGAAGGTGTTGCGACGGTCGATGAAAGTGCCGAGCAGCGCCAGCCCCACCGAGCCGCCCAGGTTGCGCGCCATGTTGTAGAGGCCGGCGGCATCGCCGGCTTCCTCGCGCGGCACCGCGGCCATCGACGCCTGGTTGAGCGGCATCATCGCCAGTACCTGGCCCACGCCGCGCAGCAGTTGCGACCACGTGAAGTCGTGCCCGACGCTTTGCGCGGTGAGCGAAATGTCGAGCATGCAGCTCGCGGCGAAACAGCACAGTCCTGCTATCACCATCAAACGCGTATCGACGCGGCCCATCAGGCGCGGCAGCAACGGCATCATCAGAAACGCGGGCACGCCCGACACCAGCATCACGGCGCCGGATTGCTGGGCGTTGTAGCCCGACACGCCGGCGAGGAACTGCGGCAACAGGTAGGAGACGCAATACAGCCCTGCGCCGACCGTGAACACGATCAGAATGACGCTCGCGTAGCGCGTATTCGCGAGCAGCTTCAGGCGCACGATGGGCGACTTCGACACGAACTGAGCGGCCAGCAGCAGCCCGATTCCCACCACCGAGAGGACGCTCAGCCAGACGATCATCGGCGATTCGAACCAGCGTTCGCGCTGCCCTTCCTCGAGCACGACCGTCAACGAACTGAGCCCCGCCGCCAGCCCGACGATGCCGAGCCAGTCCGCCTTGACGAACTGCGTCCAGTCGGTGCGATCGTTCTTCAGCCCGACGGAAAGCAGGATGACGAGCGCGACACCCACCGGCAGGTTCAGGAAGAAACACCAGCTCCAGTCGATATTCTCCGCGAGCCATCCGCCCACCACCGGACCCAGCAGCGGCCCGAGCAGGACGATCAGGCCGAACATCGTCATGCCGATCGGCATCTGGTGGCGCGGCAGGCGCGTGGCGACGATAGTCTGCGCGGTTGGGATCATTGCGCCACCGGTAAAGCCCTGGCCGATGCGTCCCGCGATCATCTGCGGCAGGCTGTGCGAGACGCCGCACATGATCGAGAAAAACGTGAAGAGCGTCGCGTTGCCGAGCAGGAAATTGCGCAGGCCGAACACGCGCGTGAGCCACGCGGCGAGCGGAATCATCACGATCTCGGACATCAGGTAGCCGGTCGAGATCCAGGTGCCCTCCGTGCCCGTGGCGCCGATTTGCCCCTGGATCTGCGGCAAGGCCGAGTTCGTAATGGAGATGTCGAGTGTGGCCATCAGCGCGCCGAGCGCGCCGGCGGCGACGGCCGTCCAGTCGGCTGCGCTCGCGTTGGCTGGTTTTGCGGCCGGGTTCGCCGTGGACGCCGCAGTCGGGCTCTCCTTAGCCACGCGCGCTTTCCTGTTCGATGCGCTCGGCCGTATTGCGCGCGCCGCGCGTGTCCACCTCGACGTTGACGGACAGGCCCGGCAGCAGCACCTTGCGGGTTTCCGGGCCCGATGCGAGGCGGATCTTCACCGGCACGCGCTGCACGATCTTCGTAAAGTTGCCCGTGGCGTTCTCGGCCGGAAGCAGCGCGAACTGCGAGCCGGTGCCTGGCGAGAAGCTGTCCACCGTGCCATGCAGGTCGGTGCCCGGCAATGCGTCGACGCGAATCGTCACCGGCTGTCCCGGACGCATCAAGCCGATCTGCGTTTCCTTGAAATTCGCCGTGAGGTACACGTCCTGCACGGGCACGATCGTCATCAGACGCGTACCCGGCTGCACGTACTGGCCGACCCGCACGGAGCGGTCGCCGACGCGCCCGGCAATCGTGCTGCGCAGCACCGTGTCTTGCGTGTCGAGCTCCGACTGGCGTGCGCTGGCGCGAGCGGCGTCGAGTTGGGCGCGCGCGTCGCACTGGCCTGGCGGGCCGAGTTGCGCAAGTCCGCGACGCGCTCGCCGGTCTCGGCCCCGGTGCTGGCGAGCGGCTCGTAACGTTTCACCTGCGCGGCGGCATACGCTTCGTTGGAGATGGCGCCGTCGAGTTGCGCCCGTGCCTGAACGATGCTGGCCTGCTGCTGCGCGAGTCCTGCTTCACCGCGCACGACGTCGGCATGGCGCGCAGCCACGGTCGCGTTCGCCTGCTCCAGCGCGGCCTCATACTGACGGCTGTCGAGCCGCAGCAGCGGCTGTCCGGCCGCGACCGTCTGGTTGTCGCCGACAAATACCTCGGCCACATAGCCCGAAATCTTCGGCGCGACGGTCATACTGTCAGCTTGCAGGTAAGCATCGTCAGTGCTTTCGATAAAGCGCCCCACGGTCCACCAGCGCGCGCCCCATGCCGCCGCACCGAGCAGGGCAACCAGCCCGGCTGCGAGCAGCAGCCGGCGTGCGGTGGAGCTTCGCGCAGGCCTAGCGCCCTCGGCTTCATTGACGGGAAGGGTGGCCGACATCCTGACTCCGGAATTGTTCCAATTGATATAATTATTCCAGTTGGCCAATTTGTGTCAATTGATATATTTTTACCGTACTTACCAAAACTTCTAGGGCCCAAACGGATGTCCCCTCCTCCGAGACATCGCCACGCGGTCGATGGTGGCTACCAGCGCGGCGAGGAAACGCGTGCGCGAATCGTGGCCGCGGCGCTCGCCCTGTTCGGCGAACGCGGCTTCGACGGCGCATCCACGCGCGACATTGCAGAACGCGCGGGCGTCAATCCGCCAGCCATCGGCTATTACTTCGACAACAAGGAAGGGGTCTACCTGGCGTGCGTGGAGCACATCGTCTCGCGCGTCTGGGAACGCATCTCGAAGCCTGTCGAGGCAGCCGAGGCCGCAATCGCCGGCCACGCCGCCAACGACGTGCTGATCGAGGCTTTCTGCGCGATTCAGGCATGCATCGCCGAGTTCATGTTCACCTCGACCGAATCGGGCGACTGGCGCATGTTCATGGCGCGTGAGCAGGCCGGACTCGGGCCCGCGTCAGGCTTCAAGATGATCGAGGAGCGCATCAGCCGTCGCTTGACTGGCGTCAGTTCCGCCATCGTGGGGCGCTTGCTCGGACGTCCGGCGGACGATGAAGAGACGCTGATTCGCGCGCTGACGCTCAACGGGCCGCTGCTCGTGTTTCATATCCACGGCCGCAAGTCCTTGGGTGTGCTCGGGTGGGACGTCTTCGATGCCGACAGGTTGTCAAAACTGATGGCCATCGTGAAAGAGCAGACGGTCACGCTGCTGCGGAGCATGGCGGAGATGAAGGGGAAGCCGGCCTCACGGAGTTCGAAGACGCAGCAGCTTGCCGCGGCAAAGGCAACCGGGCGCGCGTCTTGACTCACCTCAATGCTCACCTCAACGCCCTGCGCCCGTCACCTCGCAAATACACTCGGCAAAATCCGCGGCGGCAGTTTGCCGATTGCGCCCACTCCGCTCGACAAGCCCCACCTCGCGCACGAAGCTGTCGTCGCCAAGCGGCAGCGCGGCCACCGTCTTCGGCACGTACAGCCCCGCCGCCAGCGGCACAATCGCGACGCCGACGCCGTGCGCAACCAGGCCGATGATGCCTTGCAATTCGTCGAGCTCGACGACGTCGTGCACCGTCGCCCGGATTCTTCTGAGAAAGCGGTCCACCAGCCGGCCGCCGAATGAATTGCGATCGTAGCGGATGAACGGTTCCGATTTGAGCAATGAGCGCCACGGGCGCTCAGCCAGTTCGCGCCGCACGAGCAACGCGAAAGGCTCCGCCATCAAGGTGCGCCACTTCAATTCGGCCGGCAACGCGAACGGTGGTTTGATGATCACCGCAACATCCACCTCGCCTGAATCCACCTGAGCCAGCAGATTGAGCGACACGCCCGGTATAACGCGAATGCGCCAGCCCGGTGAGTCCTGGCGAAACCGTTGAATGGCGCTGACGAGAAACGAGCCCTGCGCCGAGGCAATCGCTCCCACGCGCAGCAAGCCCGACTGTTCCGCCGCGCCACCCCGGTCGGCCAGCCTCGCATACACCGAGAGCAGTTCTTCGGCCACTTCGACGGTCTGCTTGCCGGCGGCGTTGAGCGTCGCCGAGCGGCCCGTTCGATCGAACAACGGAAATCCCAGATCCTCCTCCAGACGCTGGATCTGCGCGCTGACCGCTGATTGCGTCAACCCGATATGCGAACCCGCGCTCGCAAAAGTGCCGTAACGCACGACCGCCAGGAAGGTTTTGAGCTCGCGCAGCATGACTTGATTGATCGATTTTGTTGTTGCTGAGGGCAAAAATATATCGCTATTCGACTATTTTTGTCATCTCTAGACTGGTTTGCATGGCGCGGCTTTTCCCGCGCGCAACACGGCGGCGGCGCCGCGCAGCGGCTGCGCGAGTGCTAGCCAAGTGCAATTTGACCTACCTCAGGATCCCGACATGAGCGACACCACGACTGCCCTGCCTCCTTTTCACCTCGCCTTTCCCGTCCACAGCATTGCAGCTGCCCGTGAGTTCTATGGCGACCTGCTCGGCTGCCCCGAGGGCCGCAGCGCGGACGACTGGGTTGATTTCAACTTCTACGGGCACCAGATCGTGGCCCATCTCGCGCCGGACGAAATCGGCCACCGCAAGACAAGCGCGGTCGATGGCGACGCGGTCCCGGTCCGCCATTTCGGCGTGGTTCTGTCGATGGACCAGTGGCAAGCCGCGGCGAAAAAGCTGACCGCGGCCGGCATGAACTTCATCATCGAGCCGCACATCCGCTTCAAGGGTGAAGTGGGTGAGCAGGCCACGATGTTCTTCCTCGATCCGTCGGGCAACGCGCTCGAAATGAAGGCGTTCGCGAACATCGCGGCGCTGTTTGCCAAGTAAGCATCGGCAGCCCGCCCCTTGCAGCGTTCCGACGTGCGGCACCGGTACGGCGCCGCACGTTCCCTTGTAGCCGAGCCTGTTCCATGAAACGAATTCTGGCAGCCAGCCGCGGTGTGACCGATTGCACAACGAAGCATGACGAACTCACGGACACCACGCCCGACGCACCGGCGTGGACCCTGCACGCCTCCGGCGAACGCCTGCTGATCGTTGAACTGCAGGCGAGAGACCGGATCGCAGCGAATCGCTGTGTCCGTGATTTCGCGGCGCGAATAGCGTCGGAAAACCTGCCGTACATCAGCGATATCGTGCCGGCCATGAACACCGTGGGCATCCATTACGCGCCCCATCAGGTGCCGCTGGACGAAACCGGTCAAGCGCCGTATGAGGCGATCGGCAAGGTGCTCAACCGCTTGCTGAAAACGGTCTCCGCCACGCAGGGCACGTCGCCACGTGTGGTCGAGATTCCGGTTTGCTATGGCGGCGAGCATGGGCCGGATTTGGAAGACGTGGCCCGCACTTGCGGCCTGTCCGCCGCGGAGGTCGTCGAACTGCACAGCGGCGCACGGGTGGATGTGATGATGCTCGGCTTCGCGCCGGGGCATCCCTACATCGGCATGTTCGATGAGAAATTGAACCCTGGCCGGCGCGCGACACCTCGAACCGCCGTCGCCGCCGGCTCGATTGGCCTCGCCAACCGGCAAACCGTCATTTACCCGTTGACGCTGCCCGGCGGCTGGAACCTGATCGGCCGCACGCCGCTCGTGTTGTTCGACCCGTCGCGAGACGCACCGTGCCTCGTCAACGCCGGTGACGCGGTGCGCTTCGTGCCGATCACCGCGGAGCAATACCAAACGATGAGCCAGAGCGCTGGAGTGCCGCGATGAGCATCGAAGTCATCAAACCCGGCGCGTTGAGCACCTTCCAGGATCTCGGCCGCAGCGGCTATCAACATCTTGGCATTCCCGTCAACGGCGTGATGGACGAGCGCGCCCACCGGCTGGCCAATGCGCTGGTCGGCAACCTGCCGTCGTACGCCACGCTTGAAATCACCTTGATGGGACCGGTGCTCAGGTTTCACCATGACGCCGTCATTGCTCTCAGCGGCGCGGACCTCGGTGGGCAACTGGACGGACAGCCTCTGCCGCCTGACCAGGCTGCGGCGGTATCGGCGGGCAGCGAGCTTTCGTTCGGCAAGCGCCGCTCCGGATTGCGCGCCTACCTCGCGGTGCGCGGCGGGTTCGCCTTCGATCCGGTGATGGGTAGCGCCAGTACCTATACCCGAGGCGGGTATGGCGGCCATGCAGGACGCCCGCTGAAAAAGGGCGACATGCTTGAGACAGGTCCATCCGTTCAGTCCGGCCAACTCGCGAGGCTAGGCCAGTTGGCACGGAGCCTGAGCACGGCTTTCGACGATGACGTCGGATTGCCGCCGGAGGCCCCAATACGCGTGACGCCCGGGCGCGAGTGGCACTACTTTTCGTCGCGTGCCCGGCAGGCGCTCGAAACCGGGCCGTACCGGATCTCGCCGCAGTCCGACCGGATGGGCTACCGCCTTGAAGGCGAGAAGCTCGAGCTGACTGCGCCACGCGAAGTGATTTCGGAAGCGGTCGGCTTCGGTTCGATTCAGGTTCCCGCCGACGGTCAACCGATCATCCTGATGGCGGACCGGCAAACGACCGGGGGCTATCCGAAGATCGCCCACGTTTGCGCCGTCGATCTGCCGCGTCTCGCGCAAACGATGCCGGGCGAAACCCTTCGACTCACAGTCGTCGATCTGGGTACCGCGCAGCGGCTGATGTTGTCTCAGGAACGCAGTTTTGCCTCGCTGGAGCGACTTTGCGAGGCGTCGGGTTGAAAGCGCCGGCGTGCACGCGTCTGCATCCGATAGTTCTGCAATAGGTCAGAGGTATGCCTACCTCGTGCTGCAAGCGCCATTTTGCGTAGTGCCCGTTTGCATTCGCTTGATAGAACTAGGTTAAAGCAACGCTCGAAGATTGCTGTGTTGAGAGGTATCGGGTTGCGGTCGTGCCGCGCCTGTTTCTTACGCGTCACCCACCCTGGAACCGAAAATGTCGAACGCCTCAACTGCAAACTTTGATGTGGACACGACGCCTTCAGCATCGTCGGCGAAGCATACCGCCCGCAAGGCAGCGATTGCCGCAGCCGCGGGAACGGCGATCGAATACTACGAGTTCGGCGTCTACGGCTATATGGCAGCCATCATCGGCCCGCTGTTCTTTCCGGCCGACAATGCCGCAGCAGCCCTGCTCTCCGTACTGGCGATTTTCGGCAGCGCGTTTCTGATGCGCCCGGTCGGGGGCATTGTCCTCGGGCGCCTCGGCGACAAACTGGGGCGCCGCGCCGTATTGCTCGTCACCGTCATCGGGATGGGTGTCGCCACCGGCGCGGTTGGACTGCTGCCTACCGCGTCCACGGTGGGTGTCCTCGCCCCCGTAGCGCTGCTTCTGGTGCGCCTTGCACAGGGCTTTTTCTCCGGCGCGGAAGTGACCGGCGCGGCAGCTTACGTCGCGGAATGCGCCCCGCGCGGCCGGCGCGGCTTCTATGGTGCCGCTACCCCGGTGGGTGTAGCGATTGGCGGCTCGCTGGCAGCGGCCGTGTGCGGCTTGACGACCGGTTTCATGAGTGCAGCGCAACTGCACAGTTGGGGCTGGCGCATTCCGTTTCTGATGGCGTTGCCGCTGGTTCTGGTCTCCGCCTATGTGCGCAAACGCGTCGAAGAATCCGCCGCCTTCAGGAAAAGCCTTGAAAACAGCGAGCCGGTCAAAGCCCCGTTGAAGGAAGTGTTCGCGCGCCACCGTGCGGCGATGCTCAAGGTCTTCCTGATTTCGTTTGGACAAAATGCCGGCTACTGGGTGGGCTTTGTGTTCATGAACATCTATATGATCACGTATCTGAAGTACGACAAGACGAGCGTGTACTGGGTCATGTCGGCGGTCAGCCTCTCGATGGCCGCTCTTATGCCGGTCTGGGGCAATCTGTCCGACCGCATGGGCCGCCGAAAGGTGCTCGCCATCGGCTTTGCGGCGTACATCATCCTCGTGTTTCCGATGATGATGCTGATGAACCATCAGAACATCTGGCTGGCATTCGTGGCGATGTTCATCGTCGCCCTGCCCATGCCAGTCGTGCAATCGGTAGGGTATCCGACCTACGCAGAACAGTTCCCCACCCGCGTGCGCTACACCGGCATGGCATTCAGCTTCAACTTCGGCGCGATGCTCGGCGGCGGCGTCACGCCCTATATCGCCACCGCGCTGATCGGTAAAACCGGCAATCTGCTGAGCCCCGGGTTCTTGCTGGTGGGCGCTGCCATCGTCGCGCTAGTCACGCTGACGAAAACCCGCGAAACCGCCGATGCGTCGTTGCAGTAAAACCGCAGCGCGCTGAGCCGACCTCAATGAAATCGTCTCGGGAGGCTGTCGTATGAATCACGTAGCAAGCAACGCGGCTGAAACGCTGGCGCCGTCCGCATGGGCGCTCACCCCGCAGGGCGCACGCGAGCGTATCCGTGCAGGTTTCAACGGCAACACGAGCGGTATGGCGCCCGGCTACGCACAAGGCAATCTGGTCATCCTGCCGCAGTCGTGGGCGGAAGATTTCGTCGGCTATTGCCGGGCCAATCCGACGCCATGTCCCTTGATCGGCATGACGGAAGTGGACAAGAGCCTCGTGCCGACGCTCGGCGACGACGTGGACCTGCGCACGGACCTGCCGCGCTATCGCGTGTGGCGCGAGGGCGTGCTCATGCAAGAGCTCGATGACATCTCGGCGCTCTGGCAAGACGATTTCGTGGGCTTCGTGCTCGGCTGTTCGCTGTCGTTCGAGCATGCACTGGAATTAGCCGGTCTGCGTGTGCGCCATGTCGACGAGGGCAAGGTCGTTCCCATGTATCGCACGTCGATCCAGACGAAACCGGTTGGTGTCTTTCGAGGCCCGATGATCGTCTCGATGCGGCCGTACACGCCGGAGCAGGCTGCGATCGCCTACCGGGTGTGTGCCGCGCTGCCGGGCGCGCACGGCACCCCGGTCCATATGGGCGACCCCGGCGCCATTGGCATTCAGGACGTCGCAGTTCCCGACGAAGGCGAACCGACGGAAATCCTCGCTGGCGAGGAGCCGGTTTTCTGGGGCTGCGGTGTGACACCGCAAGCCGCCGTCATCGAAGCGCGCCCGCCCATTTGCATCACGCATGCGCCAGGGCATATGCTGGTTTGCGATGTGCGGGTGGAGGACCTTATCCTTCTTTAGGATGGCTTGATAAGCCCCCCGTCAGGCCAGCGCAATCACCGCAATTTCCACCAGCAGCTCGGGTGCCGCCAGCTTCGCTTGAACTGTTGCACGCGTCGGCGCGCAACCCGGCGCGACCCATGCGTCCCATACTTCGTTCATCGCAGCAAAGTCGCGCTCGATGTCGGCTAGCCATACTTGCGCGGAAACCAGCCGCGTCTTGTCGATACCCGCCTGCGCGAGAAACCCGTCGATCTTGGCGAGCACCTGCTGGGTTTGCCCCTTCGCGTCGAGCGTGCGGTCGTTCGAAGTCTGCCCGCCGACGAACACCAGCCCAGCCGCCTTCACAACCCGGCTCATGCGCTGATTGCTTTCGATTCTCACGATGTCTTCCATACTTACCCTCTTCTCCATTTTTCATTCCGGCAGCCAATCGACGCCGGCACAATCCGCACCCGGATGAGTGCATCACACGATTCGCGTCACCACTCAAGCCGTTGCTGCAGAACCGAAACGATCGATGGCAAATGCATCCAGCGGCAACGACGCGACGCCGTCCAGCACGAGTTCCGATACCAGCTTGCCGCAGCCTGGTCCGAGCTGAAAGCCGCTGCCGCAATAGCCAAACGAGTAAGTCAGATTCGACGCTCGACGGCTCGGCGAAATCACCGGTAACGCGTCGTCGGTAAACGCTTCCACACCGGCCCACGCCCGGTTGATGCCGAGGTGGCGCAGATGCGGAAACAGGTCGACCACGGTGTTTGCGCTTCTCACGAGGCGCGCGAAGTCCACCTCGCCATGACGCCCCGGCAAATCGGCGATCCCGATCAGCTTGCCGCCGATCACGACCGTGCCGTTATCGAACTGTTTGAACGACAGGGGCCGCCCCGTCGCGCCGAGCGTCGAGCGGCAGAAAGGCGCGACCCGATGCGTGACCATCAGCATCAGCCCTTCCGGATGGACCGGCACGGGCTCTCCGACTTGCCGCGCGAGCTCGCCCGCCCAGGCGCCAGCCGTGACAACGAGGTGCCCCGCCGAATAAACGCCAGCCGGGGTATGCGCGAACCAGCGCTCGCCACGCTGTTCGATCCGCTGAACCGGCGTGCCCTCGTGAAACGTGGCCCCACGCGCCTGCGCGGCGAGGCGAAACGCCGTGGTTGCGCGATACGGCAGTGCATAGCCGTCGCGTTCGACCCAGATCCCCCCGGTCACATGCGGTGCGAGCGCCGGTTCCAGTTCGAGCATGGTGGCGCGATCGATGATCTTTTCGTGCGTAAAGCCATGCGACTCGAGCAACGCCACGCGGGCGCGACATTCGTCGAGCTCGGCCTCGGTCTCGGCAATCTTCATCTGGCCCGACGCGACGAAACCCGCATTCTCGCCGACGGTCGCAACGATGTTGTGCCAGATCTCGCGCGACATCAGCGCCAGCGGAATCTCCGGCAACGGCCGGCCGAGCGTGCGCACGCCGCCGGCGTTCACACCCGACGAGTGACGGCCCACGTAGTCCGCTTCGAGCACCGTGACGCGCACACCGCGGCTCGCGAGATGAAACGCGCTACTCGATCCGTGCAGCCCGCCGCCCACCACCAGCACGTCGGTTTCGTTGGCTGCGTCTCTATTCACCGGCGAGTTCTCCGAGCGTGAGCGGTTTGATCGGCGGCCGGATGCGGTAATAGCCGACCGTCTCCGGCGGTACCTTGCGCGCAGCAGCGATCACTTCGGTCACGGTCAGCCCGCACAGGCGCCCCTGGCACGGGCCCATCCCGCAGCGGCCGAACGACTTGGCCTGGTTCGGCCCCTCACAGCCAAGCGCCACGATGCGGCGCACTTCGCCAGCGGTGACTTCCTCGCAGCGGCAGACCAGCACCTCGTCCTGCGGCACCCGATTTTCGTCGCGCGGCCGGTACAGACTATCCAAGAACGGGCGAATGCGCCGCGCGTCGGCAAGCCGGCGCAGCGGCAGCGCCGCGCTGCGATCGCGCGTCAGGTGATCGATCGCGCCGAGCTGCGCGGCAATCGCCAGCGCGCTCACTTCGCCCTGCGCTTCGGCCGCCTGCGCCCCGCCGATGCCGCCGCCGTCTCCCGCAACGAAGATGCCGGAGACGTCGAGCTCGCCCCATTGATCGGTCTGCGGCGCGAAGCACAGTTGCGCATCATCCCAACGATGCGAGGCGCGCAGCGACCAGGTGAACTGCGTATTCGGCACCACGCCCTGATGCAGCAGGATGACACCAGCCTCGATCCGCTGCGGCAAACCACGCACCGAGAAGTGCAACGCCTGGGCCCGTTCGCTCCCGTCCTCGCCGATCGCACCCTCGACGCGCAGATCGTCCGCGGCCTCATAGATCGGCACCCCTGCCTCACGCAACGTGCGGATCAATTGCAAGCCCTTGCGCAGGTACGGCCAGGCGCGCAACGCCGACAGCAGATGCCGCTTGGCGCGCCAGCGATCTTCGTGGCGCGTGGTATCGACCAGCGCGCGAATCGGCACGCCGGCCCGCACGTACTGCCAGCCGAGCAGGTAAAGCAACGGCCCGCAACCGACCAGCAGCGGCGCTTCCGTGGGCACTTCCCCGGCGCTCTTCAGCAGGATTTGCGCGGCACCGGCGGTGAGCACGCCGGGCAGCGTCCAGCCGGGTATCGGGAACGGCCGCTCGAGCGCGCCGGTCGCGAGCACGACGCGCTTCGCCTCGAAGCTGCCCACCTTGCCGTCCTTCAGGTAATGCACCGAGCGCTCGCGAGTGACTTGCCAGACCGACGCATTCGGCACGTAGCGCGCACCGCTGCCGGCGAAGGCAGCCGCAAGCGCCGCACCGGCGGCGTAGTCCGGGCCGAGGATCTCGCGGCGCGGTGCATCGCTGCGCTCGATCGCACGATAGATCTGTCCGCCGACCGCCTCCTGCTCGTCGAGCAGCACAACCGACAAGCCCGCTCTGGCCGCCTGCGTCGCAGCGGCGAGCCCTGCGGGCCCGGCGCCGATCACAGCGACATCGATCAGTTCAGCGACCATGGGCGTCCTCCCTGGCGGATTGCGGCAGCGTCTGATCGGCCCCGAACGGCAGATCGCGGGCGCCTTCCTGCGAATGAATGCGCATGCCGTCGCGCACGGTGACCAGACAGCTTTGGCGGCTCGGCACGCCGTCGATCTCGACGAGACATTCGAAGCAGGCGCCCATCATGCAATACGGTGCGCGTGGGGCACCCGTGACCGGCGTGGCACGGAAGCGCTGGACACCGGCGGCGAGCAGCGCAGCCGCCACCGAGCGGCCCCCGGGCACGTTGAGCGGCTGATCGTTGAACCAGATCTGGACAGTGGCATCGGCCACCGCAGGCGCAAGCGGGGCGAGCAGCCTGAAAAGCGGTTTGGAAGTCATATCGGAACGGAATGGAACGAAGCTGAATGGGACTCATCGCGCGAGGCCAAGCGCAACGGCGGGTGACGGCTGGTGCCGCCCGCCGCAGCACGCAGGCACACTCGCCCGAGCGGGAACAAACATCGGCTACTCAGCATGACTCAGTGTCCGGCCAGAGGCGAGAAACCGCCCACCGGGAAACGCAGCGAGCTCGTCGGGCATCGCACTGCCGGCGATCCACGGCGCGATCCGCAAGGCGTGCGCAGCGGCTAACGTCACGCCGCTATGGCAGGTCACGACAAACGCCCCCGGATACTCCGGCGACTGCTCATAGATCGGAAAGCCATCAGGGCTGTAGACGCGCAATGCCGCCCACATTCGCACCAGGCGAATGTCTTTCAGAAAGGGGAACGCCCGCACGCCACGCCGAGCGATATTCGCGAGCACGCCAGTCGTCGTGAAGTCGTTGTAGCCGACCTCCTCCATCGAATCGCCGAACTGCACGGAGCCTTCGTCGGTCTGCCGCACGTTGAGGGTCGGGTGATGCAGGAACGGCGCGACGCGCTCGCTGACCAGCACCTGTCCGCGATTCGGCGCCACCGGCGCATGCAGGCCGACCTGCGGCGCCAGCGCCAGATTGCCAAGGCCGGCGGCCAGCACGATGCGAGGCGCGCGCCACACGGCATGCCGGCCATGCGCGGCGAAACTCCCCGCTTCCGGCGCGATGCGGGTGACCTGGCTGCCGCTGACGAGGGTCACGCCGCGCCGCTGCATCGCGTCGTGCAGCGCGCGCAGCAGCTTGAGCGGATTCACGTGGCCGTCCATCGGCGTGTAGCTCGCGCCGATCACTTCGGGCCCGATCGCCGGCAAACGCTCGCGCACTTCCTGCGCGTCGAGCAGTCGGTACGGATAGTCGCCGCCCAGCTCCGCCTGCAACGTGGCAAGACGTTTCTCTCGTTCGGCCAGCTCATCGTCCGAGAAGCACAGATGAAAGCCGCCGGGCTGCCGCAACGCCACGTCGATACCGGTTTCTTCCAGCAGGGCTGCGGCAAGCGCCGGCCAGCGCTGCGCCGAGCTGCGCGTCCAGCGCGCGTACGGCGACAGGCCGTAGCCCTTGCCTTGTACCCAGACCAGGCCGAAGTTGCCGCGCGAAGCGCGAAAGCCGCCATCGCCTTCGTCGAGCACCGTGACCTTTGCGCCTTCCCTCGCCAGCCCGTACGCAACTGCCGTGCCGACCAGCCCGCCGCCTACCACCAGCACGTCGGGGTTATCGGCTACATCACCTCTCATCGTGTTTCTCCGATCAGGACGCGGTCCAGGCCGACCATCCGGTCCAGCACCAGCATCAGGACGACCGTGCCGACGATCAGCACGGTCGACACGGACGCCACCAGTGGATCGATCGTCTGCGCGATCTGGTTGTACATCGCGACCGGCAGCGTGGTCGTGCCAGGTGTCGCGACGAAAATGGTCATGGTCAACTCGTCGAAGCTCTGGATGAACGACAGCACCCAGCCACCGACAACGCCCGTGCGAATCATCGGCAGCACGACGCGACGAAACGCGGTGAAGCGGCTCGCTCCGCATGAGAGCGCCGCGCGTTCCGCGTCGCGGTCGAGTCCGACCGCAGACGACAGTGCCAGCCGCAACGCATACGGCAGCACGATGATCACGTGAGTCGCGCACAGTGCCCAGAACGATCCCCCCAGCCCGAGCAGGCTCAGGAAACGCAGGAACGCGATGCCGAGAACGACGGCGGGAATCATCATCGGTGACAGGAAGAAGCCGGTCAGCGCCCCGCGACCAGGAAACCGGTAACGCGCAATCGCCAGCGCCGCCGGCACCGCGAGCGCCACTCCGAGCGTGGCCGCCACCAGCGCGAGCCGCACCGACAGCCAGAACGCATCGACGATATCGCCGTTCTCAAGGATCGCCCTGAACCAGCGCAGCGACGCGCCGTCGAACGGCATCGAGATATAGCCTTTGTCGGTGAACGACACCGCGATCACGACGACCAGCGGCGCAACGATAAACGCGAGGAACAGCGCGTTGAACAGCAGGCCCCAGAATCCGTTCTGTTTCATGGCGTCCCCGGCATCAATCGAAGATGTGCTTGAAACGGCGTTCGGCGAGCCGGCTGCAGCCCATCACGATCGCCACGTTCGCGATCAGCAGCAGCACGGCGATCGTTGCGCCGAGCGGCCAGTTGAGCGTGCCGAGGAATTCGTCGTAGGCGGCGGTCGCAACCACTTTCAGGCGCCGCCCGCCGATTAGTGCAGGCGTGGCAAACGCCGAGGCGGACAAGGCGAACACAATGATCGAACCCGACAGCACGCCTGGCAGGATCTGCGGCAGCACGACCCGGCGGAACACCCGCAGCGGCGACCCGCCGAGCGACAGACCGGCCCATTCGACCTGCGGGTCGAGCTTTTGCAGCGTGGCCCATACCGACATCACCATGAATGGCACCAGCACGTGCGTGAGCGCGATCACCACCCCGGTCATGGTGAAGACGAGGCGGATCGGCTCGGAAGTGATGTGCAGCGCCTGCAGCGCGTTGTTCAGCACACCGTTGTTGCCTAGCAGGATCTGCCAGCCCAAAGTGCGCACCACGACCGAGATCAGCAGCGGACCCAGCACCACCAGCAGGCAGATCGACTGCCACGGCCGCTTCATCCGCGCGAGCACGATCGTCTCCGGCACGCCGAGCACGATGCACAGCGCGGTCACCGCAAACGCGAGTCCGGCGGTGCGCGCGAAGATCGCGCCGTAGTACGGGTCGGTGATGACCCGCAGGTAGTTCGAAAACGTATAGGTGGCAAGCGTGCCCTGGCTGTCGCTGAAGACGTGGAACGACAGGACGAACGTCAGCATCAGCGGCACCAGCAGCAGGCCGCCGAACAACAGCAGCGCCGGCCCGGACAGCAGCCACGGGGCGGCGCCTGCGCGATCGTTGTCAAGCGTGGCCATCCGCCCTCTCCTTCTCCAGCATCCGCAGATCGTCGTCAGACCACGAAAGCCCGACGTGTTCGCCTTCTTCAGGTGGCGGCGCACCGTAGTTAGGCTGGGCCACGTTCAGGCGTCCAAGGCTGGTATCCACCTGCAGCAGCCACTGGTTGCCGATGAACACGCGCGTCGTGATGCGGCCCGTAGCACGCGCATCGGTGCCTGCGAGGCGGACTTTTTCCGGGCGGATATAGACGTGCACCTCGCCCTGGGCAGACCGACCTTCATGCGGCACCTTGAGCGTCGTGCCTGCCACCTCCACTTCTGCGCAGCGGCCGTTACGGCGCAACACCGCGCCGGGCAGCATATTGGTCTTGCCGAGGAAGGTCGAGGCAAAAGGCGTCTTAGGCCGCTCGTACGCTTCGAACGGCGTGCTCAGTTGCGCGATCGTGCCGCGATGCATCACGGCAATGCGATCGCTCATCGTCATCGCTTCGACCTGGTCGTGGGTCACGAGGATCGTCGTGATCCCGAGGCGCTTCTGGATGGCGCGCAATTCGATGTGCATTTCCTCGCGCAGCTTGGCGTCGAGGTTTGACATCGGTTCGTCGAGCAGCAGCAGCTCGGGACGCATCGCCAGCGCCCGGGCGATCGCCACGCGCTGCCGCTGGCCGCCTGACAGCTCCTTGGGATAACGGCTGCCGAGACCGCTCAGGCGCACCAGCTCGAGCGCTTCGGCCACGCGTTCGGCACGCGCCGCCCGCTTCATGTTGCGCATCTCAAGGCCGAAGCCGACATTGCCGTCGACGGTCATGTGCGGGAACAGCGCATAGCTCTGAAAAACGACGCCCATGCCGCGCTTTTCGGGCCGCTCGCGCGTGATGTCGCGCCCGTCGAGCATGATCTTGCCGGTGCTCGGCGTGACGAATCCCGCCACCATCTGCAAAGTCGTCGTCTTGCCGCAACCGGACGGCCCGAGCAGCGACAGGAACTCCCCTCGCTCCACTTCAAGGTCGATCTGCTCGATCGCGGTGAAGCCGCCGTAGCGCTTCGAAATGCCTTTGAGTGTCAGGAAGCTCATGTGCGTGCGTAGTTGGTTGTGGAATGACCCGGACGCCAGCGGCGCCGGTGGCGCGGGCCGAACCCCTCGACGTCCCCCGGGTCTCAGCGCTCGACGCTGCGGTTCCAGCGTTCGGTCCACTCGGTGCGATGCTGATTGATCGTGGTCCAGTCGACCGCGATCAGTTTCGAGATCTGGTCCGGGCCGTACGGCACGCGTGCCGCCACCTCCGGCGCCAGCTTGACCGTCTTGTTGACCGGGCCGAGTCCCATCGCCTGCGCCTGGGTGGCCTGCACTTGCGGGCTCAGCAGATACTGGATGAACTGCTGCGACAACTCGGGCTGCGCGTTCTCGACCACCGGGCAAGCCGCGACTTGCAGTGCGATGCCGCCTTCTTTCGGATAGAAGAACTTCAACGGGAAGCCGGTGTTCTGCAACGCGACCGCGCGGCCGCTGCCGTACGGCGCGAGGATCACGTCGCCGTTTTGCATCAGGCCGTCCATCTCGCCTGGCGTCGGCGCCCACGACAGCACGTTAGGGGCGACCTCCTTCGTCATTGCGGTGAAGCCCGGGTCGATGTTCTTTTCGCCGCCGCCGTTCATCCGCGCGAGCATCACGAGCGCGTGCAGGCCGTAGGTGTTGGTGATCGGCGGCACGCCGAGCTTGCCCTTCAGGCGCTTGTCGGTCAGCACGTTCCATGAATCCGGCGCGGGCAGGCCCATCTTCCTGAACGCGTCCTCGTTATAGCCGATACCCGTCGCAACCATGCCGACCCCGACCGCCGTCGGGCCGAGCCGTGCGAGCGGATACAGGTCGTTCATGACCGGCACGTCCTCGACTTTCGTGCACAGACCCATCTGCATGGCCTGGTACATCGGACCGTCGTCCATCACGGCGACGTTGATCTGCTCATGCCCCTTCTGCGCCTGTAGCTTCGCCAGCGTGTCGCTCGAATTGCCTGCCACGTAGACGATCTTGACGTTGTGCGCCTTTTCGAACGCCGGAATGATCGTCTGCCGGTACATCTGCTCGTTCGAGCCGCCGACGTTGGCCACGTAGAGCGTGGTGTCGGCCTGCGCGAGCAGCGGTCCGCACAGCGCGCCTGCACAGCCGAGCGCGGCCAGCAGCGGACGCCAATTCGAACGGAAAGACGACGGGCAAAAGGTGCGCTGCGGGTGCCTCATGTGCGATTCTCCTGTCTATGCAGAGTCTTACGCGTGTGGGGATAGGTTTAAGCCGGGTTGATTCTGTCGTCCAAAGTGCATAACGTCCAATACGAATAAAATAACAATCCATACAGATCTGATATGGGTTGGGTTCGATGAATCTGAAACACATTGAGGCGTTTCGAGCGGTAATGCTGGCCGGATCGATGACAGCGGCCGCCAAGGAATTGTTCACCTCGCAGCCGAACATCAGCCGGCTGATTACGCAGCTCGAACGCGAAACCGGGCTGCTGCTGTTCCAGCGCAGTGGCGTCAGGCTGATCCCGACCAGCGAAGGCAATGCCTTCTTTCGCGAGGTGGAACGCGCCTATGTGGGCCTGCAGGGACTCACGAACGCAGCGGCGCAGATCAAGAACCTCGGCAGCGGGCGGTTACGCATTGCCGCCATGCCGTCGGCGGGTTTGACGCTGGTGCCGCATGCCATCAAACGCTTCCAGGCGTTGCGCCCGGAGGTCACCATTTCGCTTCACGTGAATACCTCGGGGACGGTCAATCACTGGACGTCCTCGCAGTTCTGCGATCTGGGGGTGGCGGTTTATACGAGCGAGGCATCCACCTGCGAAGTCGAATTGTTGTCGAGAGTCGCAGCCGTCTGCGTGATGCCCTCCGGCCATCGGCTGGCAAAGAAGAAGGCGCTCAAGCCCGAGGATTTCCGCGGCGAGCCGTTCATATCGCTCTGCCATGGAGACGGCACGCGCGCGCAAATGGACGAGGCCTTCGAACGCGCAGGCGTCGAACGGATACTCGCCATCGAAGCGCAATATTCGGCGATCTGTTGCGAGATGGTGCGCTGCGGCATGGGCGTGACGCTTGCGCACCCGATCGTCGCGCAGGACTTTGCCGGGCCGGACATTGAGATCCGGCCGTTCAAACCGGCGGTGATGTTTCCCACGTATCTGCTGTTTCCACCGCATCAGCCACGCGACCGTCTAACGGTCGAGTTCGTCGAACTCCTGCGCAAGGAGCACGACGAGTTGCTCGGCAGCCTCGACAAGCCACGGCGCCCGGGCAGGTGTTGAGCCGGTGCCGGCGATGACCGGCATACACCAGGGAAAACACCGATCCCACGTCGGCACGATTCATATAAACATATATATGAATTCACTGAGCCATCGCACCCATTACGATCGTGGACGACCGCATCCCCCGGTATCACCGCCTGCGCGACCAACTGGCCGCCCGCATCGCCGCGCTGGAGTGGCAGCCCCAAGATCCGCTGCCGACCGAGCAGGAACTGGCGCTCGCGTATGGCCTCGCGGTGGGCACCGTCCGCAAGGCGGTCGACCTGCTGGAACGTGAAGGGCTCGTCGAGCGCTTCCAGGGGCGTGGCACCTTCGTACGCCGCGCCACCTTCGACCGGTCGCTGTTTCGCTTCTTCCGTTTTCAATCGCCTACGGGCGAACGCCGTGTCCCCGAAAGCCGCATTCTCGAGCGTGTCGTGACGCGTGCCCCTAAAGCAGTCGTTGCGAAATTTGGCCTGAAGGCCGGCGCCAAAGCGATCCGGCTCGCCCGCTTGCGGCTGATCGACGATGAACCGATCGTCGCCGAACAGATCTGGCTGCCGTACGAGCCGTTCGCCGCACTGGCCGACTGCCCCATCGACGCCTTCGGCCCTTTGCTCTATCCGTTCTACGAGCAGCGCTGCGCCCGCGTGGTGGCGCGCGCCGATGAACGGCTGACCGTCGAGACCGCTAACGAAGCCGATGTCGCCGCGCTGCGCGTGCCGGAGCATAGCCCCATTGTCGTCATCGAACGGGTCGCCTTCGGCTACGACGGAGCACCGCTCGAATGGCGCCTCTCGCGCGGCGCCGCGCAGCACTTCGCGTACGAGATCCAGATTCGCTGAGCAGGGCGGCGCCGGTGCCGGTGCCGGCGCCTGTCCTTGGTCCTTGGTCCTTGGTCCTTGGTCCTTGGTCCTTGGTCCTTGGTCCTTGGTCCTTGGTCCTTGGTCCTTGGTCCTTGGTCCTTGGTCCTTGGTCCTTGGTCCTTGGTCCTT
>DASZIR010000197.1:0-39215 GCA_035948995.1 Paraburkholderia sp.
CAGCGCAACGACGGATACGGCTATTTCCTTCAACCCACGGATAGCATTGACAAAGGACAAGCGGGCAAAGGCCGTGCTTCGCACGGCGCGCTATCCCTCCTCGCCGTGAACGACGAGGTTTCCCGCGCATTCGGATGAAATCAGACCGTTGGATCGGGCGCGCCATGCTGATGCTGGCAGCGCTGATGGCACTGCTCTCGGGCTGTACCAGTTATGTGACGACTCAGGTCACGGCGTTCTCCGCCTGGAGCGGCAACGACGCGAGCCGCACCTATGCGTTCACGCGCAGCCCCGCGCAGCAGAACAGCCTTGAACAGGCCACCTACGAGCTCCTCGTCGCCAACGAACTGGCGACGCACGCGTTCCGGCAGGTCGACGCCCAGCAGGCCCACTACCTGGTAGGCCTCTCGTATGGAACCCGCACGGACACGGTGAGCGTGGCCCAGCCGGTGTTCTACAGCAGCCCGTGGCCGGGTCCGTACTGGGGGCGCCCGCTCGATCCGTGGGGACCGCTCGGACCCTTTCCGCCTGCTTATGTGAACGAGGCCTACCCGGTGTTTACGCATTCGCTCGGCATTCGCATTACCGAGCGCGCGACCGGCAAGGAAGTCTACAACGTGATGGCCCGCAATGCGGGCGACGAACCTTCGCTGGTGCGCGCGATGCCTTACCTGGCGCGTAGCGCGCTGTCGGACTTCCCGCTCGGCAATGGCGCGGTGCGCACGGTCAAGATGCCGGTCGACAAGAACGCGGGGGTGTCGAATGAGGCCGCTGGTTCGCCGGCGCCTGCTGCTCCAGCGTCTGCGCCGATCGTCGTGCAGTAACGTTCTGGCTGGCTGGCTGGCGCGCCGCAAGCCTGCCGCAGTGCAGTCAGTATCTGCAGTGCAACTAAAACGGCCCGGCAGGTCATCCCTGCCGGGCCGTTTTGTCATTCGATGGAGCATGCGCGGCAGCAGCCGCCTCGCGTCAGACTCCGACGCCCAGCAGCGCCATCGCCCCGAGCACCACGAACATCACCGCGGCGATGCCGTGCACGACCTTGGTCGGCAGTTTGTGGGCGAAACGGTCGCCGAGCAGAATCGCCGGCACGTTCGCAATCATCATCCCCAGGGTGGTGCCGGCAACGACGCCGAAGAAATCATGGAAGCGTGCCGCGAGCGCCACGGTGGCGATCTGCGTCTTGTCGCCCATTTCGGCGAGGAAGAACGTCACGACCGTTGTGCCGAACACGCCGAGCCGGGTGCGGTTCGTGTTGGCCTCGTCGTCATCCAGCTTGTCGGGCACCAGAATCCACAAGCCCATGCCGATGAACGAAGCGGCCAGCGCCCAGCGCATGATGGTCGGCGTGAGCATGGACCCGAGCCACGCGCCCAGCGCACCGGCACCCGCGTGATTGACGAGCGTCGCCACCAGCACACCGAGAATGATGGGTACCGGCTTGCGATAACGGGCGGCGAGGACGAGCGAGAGGAGTTGTGTCTTGTCGCCGATTTCGGCGAGCGCAACCGCACCGGCTGAGATGAGAAAAGCGTGGTCCACGTTTTGACAGGTTCCCCGGGCCGAGATGTGAGCGAGCGACGACCCACAACGCGCCGGGCCCTAAAGCGGCGGTAGTGGATCATCGGTCTCGCCAGGCCAGAGGCTGCGTCTGCCATGGCCGCGAAGGCCAAGTGTGTTGACAGGCGCCCCCGCTGATCACGTGCCGGGCTCATCCTGTTCAGATGGCGTTGACGTGTCGCGGGGCGGCTACTCCCCAATGAGGGACGGATTATAGCACGCTGATTTGCGTGCTCGACGCGCTCCGCAAGGGTTTTTACGCGGCAGTCCTGGCATTGCCCGCCGCGTGCTGTCGTGCTTCGCCGCGCCTGTGCACGCGCTTGCCGGCTGCGTAGGTTTCGAAGATCGCGCGGTCGTCGCCGAGCAGCGCGAACGCAAACAGCAATTCTTCGAGCGACCCGGTGCGGGCGGTGCGGCGCGCGAGCAGCGGCGTGGCCTGTGGGTCGAGCACGATGAAATCCGCTTCCGACTCCGGCGCGAGCGTGCCGACCTTGTCCGCCAGATCGAGCGCTTCGGCGGCGCCGGCGGTGGCGAGCCAGAACATGCGCGTGGCTGTCAGGTGATGGCCGGTGAGGCGCGCTACCTTATGCGCTTCGTTCATGGTCTGCAGCATCGAGAACGACGTGCCGCCGCCGACGTCGGTGGCCAGCGCGACCGGCATGCCGGCCTCACTGGCCTTGTCGAAGTCGAACAGCCCGCTGCCGAGGAACAGGTTCGAGGTGGGGCAGTGCGATGCGACGGCGCCGGTCTGGGCCATCCGCCTGCGGTCTTCCTCATCGAGGTAGATGCAATGGCCGTACACGGCGCGGCGGCGCAGCAGACCATAGTGATCGTAGATGTCCAGATAGCTGCGATGACCGGGGAACAGATCCGCGACCCATTTCACTTCGTCGGTGTTTTCGGCGACGTGACTCTGGATGAAGATATCCGGATGCTGGCGCGCCAGCACGCCGCACGCTTCAAGTTGGGCTTCCGTCGAGGTGGGCGCAAAGCGCGGTGTCAGTGCATACATCTGGCGTCCACGGTTGTGCCAGCGGCCGATCAGTTCCGCACTGTCGTCGTAGCCCGACTGCGCGGTGTCGCGCAGGAACTCCGGGCAGTTGCGGTCCATCAGCACTTTGCCCGCCACCATGCGCAGGTTGCGCGCTTCGCTTTCGGTAAAGAGGGCGTCGGCCGATTCCTTATGGACCGTGCAATACACCAGCGCCGTAGTCGTGCCGCACGCCAGCAGTTCTTCCACGAAGAAGCTGGCGGTGTCCTGTGCGTACGCCGGATCCGTGAAGCGGCGCTCGGTCGGGAACGTGTAGGTGTCGAGCCACGGCAGCAGACCCGGCGCCGGCGAGGCAATCATGTCCGTCTGCGGATAGTGGATGTGGGTGTCGATGAAGCCGGGCACGATCAGCTTGTCGCGCATCTCCTGCACCGGGGTGCCAGGGGCAAGCTGTGACGAGAGCGCCGCATAGGCGCCCGCCGCGACGACGTGGCCGTCTTCGACGATCAGCAGGCCGTCTTCGTTGAAGACCGCCGCATTGGACGATTGCGCAGGGTCGCCGTTGAACGTCAGCAGTTGCGCGCGAAATGCTGATTGGGCCGATTGAGTCATGGGAAAAACCGTCTCCGTAATATGAGAATGTAAAGGCAGCACAGGGGACGGCGTGCACGGCGCCGCCACTGCTGTCTATCGCAGTTGCGCTGTCAGTTCGCGCCGGCGGCGTGCCAGTGCGCGTCGAGTCTGGCGATCAGCGCATCGCGTTCCGCGGGCGTCACGAAGGACGCTTCGAAGCTGTTGCGGATGATGGTGTAGACCTCGGCATCGGTGAGCTTGAGCGCGTCGATGGTGGCGAGGTAGTTGGCATTCACGTAGCCGCCGAAGTACGCCGGATCGTCGGAATTCACCGTGACGGCGACGCCCCTGTCGAGCAGCGCCTTCAGCGTGTGCTTGGTCAGGTCGTCGAACACGCACAGCTTCAGGTTCGACAGCGGGCACACGGTCAGCGCGACGCGCGTGTCGGCCAGACGCGTGACGAGCGCCGGGTCTTCGATGCTGCGCACGCCGTGGTCGACGCGATCCACCTTCAGCAGATCCAGCGCTTCGTAGATGTACGAGGGCGGGCCTTCCTCGCCCGCATGCGCGACGAGCTTGAGACCCTTCGCGCGCGCCCTGGCAAACACGCGCTCGAACTTCGACGGTGGATGGCCGCGCTCCGACGAATCGAGGCCGACGCCGATCAGGCGATGCCTGTACTGATCGAACAGCGGCAACGCCTCTTCGAAGGTTGTGAGCGCATCTTCCTCGGAGAGATGGCGCAGAAAACACAGGATCAGCTTGCTCGTCAGACCACGCTTTTCGGCGTCGGCGAGCGCGCGTTCAATGCCGGCCACAACCGTTGCAATCGGCACGCCACGCTCCGTATGCGTTTGCGGATCGAAGAAGATTTCGGTGTGGATGACGTTGTCCGCGAGCGAGCGCTCGACGTAGGCCATCGTCATGTCGTAGAAATCCTGCTCGTGCAGCAACACGCTCGCGCCTGCGTAGTAGATATCGAGGAACGATTGCAGATCGGTGAACGCGTAGGCAGCGCGCAACGCCTCGATCGAGTCGTAGGCGAGTTTCACGCCGTTGCGCTCTGCGAGCTTGAAGATCAGCTCAGGTTCGAGCGAGCCTTCGATATGGATATGCAGTTCGGCCTTCGGCGCGCCTGCGACCTTGTCGGCGAGAGTGAGAGCGGTCGTCGTATTCATGTTCGTGTTTTCAGTGGTCCTGATTCGGAAGGAGTCTGCGCGGGCCGGATGAGCGATGCCGATCGATGTCCCGTCACGCCGCCTGGGTTGCGTGGGCATTCGCTTCGACGGCCTGCAACACCTGCGCGGCCGCAGAGATCGCAATGATCTCCGGCGACTTGTCGACGATGCCGTCCACGCCGAGCGGGCATTTCATCCGCGCGATCTGCGACGGGTCGATGCCGCGCGCGGCGAGCCGGTGTTCGAACTGCTTGCGCTTGGTATGCGAGCCGATCATGCCGAAAAACGCAAAGTCGCCGCGCCGCAAGATGCGCTCGGCGAGCTCGAGGTCGCGTGTATGGTTGTGCGTCATCACGATGAAATACGTGTGCGGCCCAGCCTGGTCGATAGCCTCGTCGGGCGCGTCGTTCGGATCGATCGTCACGTTCGGCGCTTGCAGCATGTCGGCGGACGGAAACTGTGCGTCGCGCTCGTCGACCCAGCGCACGTGGCACGGCAGCGTCGCCAGCACGCGCACGAGCGCCGCGCCCACATGACCTGCGCCGAACAGCACAACGCCGAAGTCGCGCGGCGCGATGGTTTCGGTGAGCAGCGAACTGCTTTCGTCGAAGCCCGCGCCGTCCCACAGCAGGCAGTCGGCACCCTCGACGCCGGGTTCCGGGTCGGACAGCATCACCGCATCCGGTGCGGGCCCGAATGATACGCTACGCACCGTCGACAGGCCGGCAGCCAGGCGCTTCGCGAGCGACGTGACCCAGCCCAGGTCGCCGATGTCCAGCCGCTCGAATGCGAGCACCACCGCGCCGCCGCAGCACTGCCCAAGACTCGGGCCGAGCGCGAAGCGTTCGAGCCGCCGCATGTGGGGCGTGCGCATGCCGTCCTTGAGGACCTGGCGCGCGGTCTCGATGGCTTTCCATTCGAGGTGGCCGCCGCCGATTGTGTGTTTGGCCGAATCGCGCGTGACGATCATCTTCGTGCCGGCTTCGCGGGGCGCCGAACCCTCGACGCGCGCCACCGTCACCAGCACGGCGGCATCGCCATGGGCGAGCAGGTGTTGCAGATCGGGTAGCCAGGCTTGCATCCGGCGGTTCTCCATCCAGGGCTCCACGGGTTGTCCGTGGGGCCGGTTAAGCGTGGCGCCGCGCGTTCGTGTCGCGCCGCGCCGTGAAAAATCAAATGGCGGTGTCTACGCTTGCCGGTGCGCTGGCCGCCTGGGGATCCGTTGACAGAATCGACGTCACCCCAGGACCCGGCCGCTGCATCGCCTCGAGCGCATCGAGGATCGCCTCGGGCGTGGCGGGCGCGCGCAACGGCGGCGCGTGGTCCGTCCCGGGTGCGGCGGCCGCAATCGCATCGCGGATCGCAAGGAACACCGAGAACGGCAGCAACAGCGGCGGCTCGCCGACGGCCTTCGAGCGGAACACCGTCGGCTCGGCATTCTCGTTGCGGTAGAGCTGCACGTGAAACGCCGCGGGCGTGTCGCTGACGGCCGGAATCTTGTAGGTCGACGGCGCATGCGTCATCAGTCGACCCTCGCGGTTCCACCAGAGTTCCTCGGTGGTAAGCCAGCCCATCCCCTGGATGAAGCCGCCTTCAACCTGGCCGATGTCGATGGCCGGATTGATCGACTGTCCTGCATCGTGCAGCATATCGGCGCGCACGAGCTTCCATTCGCCGGTTAGCGTATCGACGACCACTTCCGATACGGCCGCGCCGTAGGCGAAATAGTAGAACGGATGACCGGTGAGCGTTTTTGCGTCCCAGTGAACCTTGGGCGTCGTATAGAAGCCGTCGGACCACAGTTGCACGCGGGCCAGATAAGCGGCGTTGACGAGTTGCGCAAAGGGCATCGCCGCGCCGTTGGCGAGCACCATGCTGTTCTTGAACTGCACACCCTCGGGTTTGCCACCCAGCTCTTTTGCCGCCAGTGCCGCCAGCCGGCTGCGGATGGTGCGGGCCGCCGCTTCCGCCGCTTTGCCGTTCAGATCGCTGCCGGTAGAGGCGGCCGTAGCCGATGTGTTCGCCACCTTGGATGTGTCAGTCGCGGTGGCACGCACACGCGAGAGGGGCACGCCGAGTTCGTTCGCGACCACCTGGGCGACCTTGGTGTTCAGCCCCTGGCCCATTTCGGTGCCGCCATGATTGACCAGGATCGAGCCGTCCTTGTAGACATGCACGAGCGCGCCGGCCTGGTTGAGGAACGGCACGTTGAACGAGATGCCGAACTTGACCGGCGAAAAGGCGATGCCACGCTTGAGTACCGGACTCGTCGCGTTGTACGCGGCCAGCGCTGCGCGGCGCGCACGATAGTCGCTGGTGGCGAGCAGTGCATCGGTAAGCGGCGCGATGACGTTGTCTTCGACGCGCTGGCCATACGGCGTGACGTCGCGTTCACCTACCCCGTAGTAGTTCGCAAGCCGCACATCGAGCGGATCGCGCTTCAGTTGCCGCGCGATGCCGTCGAGCATCACTTCCATCACCAGTGCGCCCTGCGGTCCGCCGAAGCCACGGAACGCGGTGTTCGACTGCGTGTTGGTCCTGCAGCACAGCGCGACGATTTCGACGTCGGACAGGTAATAGGCGTTGTCGAAGTGGCATACCGCGCGCGTCGCGACCGCACCGGAGAGGTCCGCCGAATAGCCCGCGCGCAGCGCAATCTCGACGCGCGCGCCGAGAATGCGGCCGCTGTCGTCGAACCCGGCTTCATATTCGTAGACGGCGTCGTGACGCTTGCCGGTGATCATGAAGTCGTCGTCACGGTCGGCGCGCACCTTGACCGGGCGTTGCAGCAATTTCGCGGCGAGCGCCGCGACGCATGCGAACAGCGCGGATTGCGATTCCTTGCCGCCGAAGCCGCCACCCATCCGCCGGCATTCGCAGACGACGCTGTGGGTGGGCCAGCCGAGCATATGCGCGACGACTTGCTGCATTTCACTCGGATGCTGTGTCGAACTGTAGACGAGCATGCCGTCCATCTCTTTGGGGATCGCGTAGGCGACCTGTCCTTCGAGATAGAACTGTTCCTGACCGCCGACTTCGAACGTGCCTTCGATCCGATGCGGCGCGGCGGCGATTTTCGCGGCGGGTTCACCGCGTTTCAGATGCAGCGGCGGCAGGACGAACTGCTTCCTGGTCTTCGCCTCGGCCGGCGTCAGCACCACGTCGAGCGGTTCGTAGCGGAGCACGTCGTCGCTTTTCGCCAGCGCGGCGGCGCGTCGTGCGAGTTCGTGGCTTTCGGCGATTACCGCGAACACCGGCTGACCGAGATACAGCACTTCGCCGTCGGCGAGAATCGGATCGTCATGCAGCACCGGGCCACAGTTGTTTTCCCCCGGAATATCGGCGGCGCTCAGCACGGCGATCACGCCTGGCGCGTTGCGCACGGCGGCGAGGTCGAGCGAGACGATGCGCGCATGCGCATGGCGCGACAGTCCGAGCGCCGCGTGCAGCGTACCCTGAAGTTCAGGCAGATCGTCGGTATAGGTGGCTTCGCCGCTCACATGCAGGGCAGCGGACTCGTGCGGCAGCGGCGTGCCGATCGCCGCCGTTGCCGTGGGATCGGCGGCGTGTTCGATGAAAGCGTCGGTTTGCTTGTTCATCACAGCGACTCCTGCGCGGTCACGGCGCCCGCCACGCCGGCTTCGAACGCGAACGCATTCACGTCGAAGAGGGCCAGCGGCGCGTGATCGCGCGTTTCCAGCTGAAAGCGCCGCAGCAGATTGCGCGCCACCTTCAACCGGTAGGTGCTCGATGCGCGCATGTCGGTGAGCGGCTGGTAGTCGGCGGCGAGCGCGTCCATCGCACGCTGCGTCGTCGCGTCATCCCAGGGCGCGCCGGCGAGCGCGGCTTCGGCGTGGGCCGCACGCCTCGGCGTCGCAGCCATGCCACCGAAGGCGACGCGCGCTTCGACGATCACGCCATCCGTGATGCGCAGCGCAAACGCGGCGCACACCGCGGAGATGTCCTGATCGTATCGCTTCGCGACTTTGTAAGTGCGAAAGCGCAGATTGGGCGCCGGACGCGGCACGCGAATCGCTACGACGAATTCGCCGGCGGCAAGCGCGGTTTTCTGATAGCCGAGGTAGAACGCGTCGAGCGGCAGCGTGCGTGCTCTGGCGCCGTGCCGCAGCACGACCTCGGCGCCGAGCACGAGCAGCGCCGGCATCGAATCGCCGATCGGCGAACCGTTTGCGACGTTGCCGCCTAGCGTGCCCGCATTGCGGATCGGCAGTGAGGCGAAGCGGATCCACAGTTCGGCGAGTTCGGGGTAATCGGCCGCGAGGGCGGCATACGCGTCTTCCAGGGTCACGGCCGCACCGATCGTCAGGGTTTGCGCGTCGTGCTCGATCGTCTTCAGTTCGGCCACATTGCCGATGTACAGAATGTCGCCGAGGTCGCGGAACTGCTTGGTCACCCACAAGCCGACATCCGTGCTGCCGGCCAGGATGCGCGCTTGCGGATGTTGGGCGAGCAGCGCGGCGAAGGCATCGAGTGTGACCGGCGCATAGAACGCAGGCGTGCCGAAAGCGCTGCCGCGCACGTCGGGTGCAACGTATTCGAACGTGTCGCGACGCTGCAGCGCTTGCAACGCCTGCGTGACGGCGGCCCGATCGAACGGGACGCGGGGGTATTGGGGATAGTCGAACATCTTCTGCGCCGCTTCGACGATGGGCCGATAGCCGGTGCAGCGGCACAGATTGCCGGACAGGGCGGCGTTGATTTCGTCGCGCGTGGGCAGGCCGGCGGCGGCTGGCTGGTTTTCATACAGCGCCCACATCGACATTACGAAGCCAGGCGTGCAGAAGCCGCATTGCGAACCGTGACAGTCGACCATCGCCTGCTGCACGGGATGCAGCGCGCCGTCGGCAGCGCGCAGGTCTTCCACGGTGAAGAGCGCCCGGCCGTCGAGGGTAGGCAGAAACTGGATGCAGGCATTGACGGCTTTGAGCGCCAGGCCGCCGTCGCCGTCCAGTTCGCCGACCACGACCGTACACGCGCCACAGTCGCCTTCCGCGCAACCTTCCTTGGTGCCCGTGCAATGCAGGTCTTCGCGCAGGTGCTGCAGCACGGTGCGCGAAGCAGGCACGCCCTGAACCTCACGGACGGCCCCTCGGTGATAGAAACGGATGGTTTGCGTTGTCATGGCGAATCCGAAAGACATTGCGGACCGGGCGCGCGTTACGCATGGGGTCGCGCCGTAGCCGGCCTCGCGCACGTAGATCGCCATCCATCTCCGAAGATAGCACTACCTTGTCCTGAAAATATTTCCCCGTGGTGATGGGGGTTATTCGCGGGAGGTCATGAGCGGGATGGATGGTGAGCGGCGGGGTGCCGGTGGTGACGCGGCTTTTCCTGCGCAGAGCCGCGCGGAGTGGGGCGCGGCCGTGGGTCGGCGGCGCACCGGAGAGCCGGGATTGCGACCAGTGGAGGGCAAATCGGGGACGCGCCGGAGCCCAGGTGTTTACGACGAGGCGCGGGGTTTTGGGGGCGGGCCGCGTCGCGTAATGAGCCACGAACGCGGCGCAGCGGTCCTGCAAGGCGAAGTCACGATGAGCGGCCAGAGGACAGCGCCATCGCGTCCAGGCCGCGTTTGCTTCAGGCAATCCGGCGGCGGTTACGCACCAGGCTCATCAACAGCGGCACAAACGCCACGATAAACGCGATCAGCGACCAGCCCGGCAGGGAAATGCCGAGAATCGGCGGATACGCTGTTTCGCACAGCCCGGCGACCTTGAACACGCCCGGCAGCCAGCGCGCCGGCGGCAGGCTGTCGACCACCGGCTGCAGTGCGTCGAAACCGCAGCTAAAGCCCGGATTGGCCTGCACGTACACATGCCGTGCCGCAGTTGCGATCCCCGCCAGTGCTGACAGCGCGGCCAGCACTTCGAGCAGCCGCACGCCGCGCCAGCTGCCGAAACGGGCACCCAGGAACGCGAAGATCGCAATCAACAGAAAGAAGTAACGCTGCAGGATGCACAGCGGACAGGGGTCTTCGTGCAGGCCGTACTGCAGGTAAAGCGCGCCGCCGACCAGCGCGACGCAGATCAGGCCAAGCAGAACCAGCAGGGTGCGCTCGCGGCGCAGCATCGCATTGTCGTTATTCATGGGGAGTGTGGCCGGTCGAAAATCGGAAGGGGCAGGTGCCCGCGATTCTAGCGCGAACACCGCCCCGCCGGTTTTCGTCTAGCGGATCGTTTTGAGCACCGCTTCGACGGCGCGGCCGATCGCCAGCAGCGCATCGTCGCCGTGCGGCGCGCCCGCCAGCATCAGCCCAACGGGCGCGTCGCCACGCGGATGGCAGGGCAGCGACAGCGCGCAGGCGTCGAGGAAGTTAAACGCGCTCGGATTGCGCAGGATCAACGCATTGGTGCGGCCGAAGGCATCGTCGTCATCCACGAGGTCGGCCACGCGCGGTGGCACGACCGGCACGGTCGGTGCCACGATCGCGTCGAAGCGCTGCCAGAGCGTGCGGGCCGCCTCCAGCAGCGCGGTACGCTCGGCCACCAGGTCGAGATAATCGGCGGCGCTTGCCGGTTGGCCCTTCAGAATGCGGGTCAGCACGCGCGGGTCGTACTGGTCGCGGTGCTTCTCCAGCAGTGGCCGGTGCCAGGCGTACGCTTCAATCGGCGAAAAACCGAAGCGGTTGATCTCGGGAAGGCGGTCAAGCGGCGCAAAACGGACTTCGCTGACAATCGCGCCGGCGGCCTCCAGATGCTTGAGCGCCGTGTCGATGGCGGCGGCCACGGCCGGCTCGACGCCGTCCGTCACATAGTTGGTGAGCACGCCAAGGCGCACGCCTTCGAGCGGACGAACCGCCGGAATACGCGGCTCGAGGCCCGCCAGCATCCGGTCGACCAGCGCACAGCAGGCCACCGAGACGCCGATCGGCCCGAACGAATCGAGCGTCGGCGAGAGCGGCACGCCGCCTTGCTTCGGGATGCGGTCTGAGGTGGGCTTGAAGCCGGTCAGGCCGCACAGCGCGGCCGGGATGCGGATCGAGCCGCCCGTGTCGGTGCCGAGCGCGACGGCCGCCATGCCGTCGGCGACCGATGCCGCGGCGCCCGACGACGAGCCGCCGGAAATCCGCTCATCGCCTTTCACGCCGCGCCGGTACGGCGACAGCGGATGGCCGTAGTGCGGATTCAGGCCGAGCCCGGAAAACGCGAACTCGCTCATATTGGTGCGCCCGACGATCACCGCCCCCGCCCGCTTCAGGCGGGCGACCGCAACCGCGTCGGCGCTGGCGGGCGGCGCGTCGGCCAGCGCGAGCGAGCCGGCGCGCGTCACCTGGCCTTCGATGTCGAACAGGTCCTTGACCGATACCGGAATGCCCGCGAGCGGCGACAGCACGGTGCCGGCGGCGCGCAGACGGTCGTGTCCGTCGGCGGCGGCACGGGCGCTGTCGGCGTCCACGTGCATGAAGACCGTCAAGCCCTGGCCGGCCGGATCGGCAATGCGCTCGAGCGCGGTTTCGACGAGCTGGCGGCTGGTGGTGCGGCCGGCGGCGAGATCGGCGGCGAGCTGGGCGAGCGGCGGGAAGGGCGTGAATTCAGTGGCCATGGTCGTTCAGGTCCGGTTAGATCCGATCAAATCTGGTTGAAGAGGGCCGCGCGAAACGCTTCGATGTGCCGCTGCACCGACTGGCGGGCGCCTGCGGCATCGCGCTCGCGCAGCAGGCGAAACAGCTCGAGGTGTTCCTCGTGGACGTCTTCGAGATGGTGCGGCTCGGACAGCGAGATAAACCAGAAACGCAGCGAGCGCTCATGCAGGCCGCGCAGGATATCGGCCAGCACCGGATTGCGCGAGGCCGCCGAAATCGCCAGATGGAACTCGCGGTCGATGTCCATCATGCCTTCAATATCGTGCGCGGCGACGCATACTTTCGAGCGCTCGAGCAACGCTTCCATCACTGCGTAATCGTGCGCCTGTGCGTGGCGCGCCGCCAGTTCGACGCAATGGCCTTCGTTGATCAGGCGCACGTCGATGATGGCGAGCACGTCGTCGAGCGACACCGGGCGCACCATGATGCCCTTCCTCGGCATGATGGTCAGCATGCCTTCGTGGACGAGGCGATGCAGCGCCTGATGCACCGGCGTGCGGCCAATGCCGGTCAGTGCCATCAGTTCGGCCTCGTTGAGCACTTCGCTTGGGCGCAAACGCATCGTGATGATTTCGCGTTTGACGAATTCATAGGCCTGTTCGGCGAGGCTCGCAGCGTTTTGGCGGGCGGGCCTGGGAGGGCGGGGAGTCTGCAAAAGCGTCATGAACGAGAAGTGCGGGCGGCGGCAGGGCCCCGGATGCAGGCCAAGGGTGAAGGCCCGGGTTAAAGCCTTTCGCCCGCATTGTAGAACAAGGACTCACGCCGGGGCCACGAGTCTGACAGCAGCGTGAAACGTGGCCTCAGGCAAGCTCCGCCGCGCCGTGCGGGACCTTGACACGCGGCATCGTCAGCGTCACCAGGCCACCTACCATCAGCGCCCCGGCGATCAGCACGAGTCCGAAAGTCACGCTATGGGTGGCATCCTTGACGACGCCGAGCACGTAAGGGCTGACATAACCGGCCAGATTCGCGATCGAATTGATCACCGCGATACCGGCCACGGCGGCGGTGCCTTGCAGGAAGGTCGTCGACATCGACCAGAAGATGCCGAAGCCCGACAGAATGCCGACGTACGCGATCGACAGACCCGTGACCGCCAGCGGGATCGAGTTCGTCACCGAGGCGCTGCCCAGCAGGCCGGCCGCGCCGATGAAACAGCACACCGCGTAGTGCCAGCGCCGCTCGCCGCTGATGTCCGATGAACGGCCGATCAGGATCATGCCGATCCCGGCTGCCAGATACGGAATCGCGGTGACGAAGCCGTTGGTGACCAGATCCGTCACGCCGAGATCCTTGACGATTTGCGGCAGCCAGAACGAGAAGCCCGCGTTGCCGGTGACGAGGCAGAAGTAGATCAGCGTGAGCAGCCAGAAGCGTCCCGAGCGTAGCGCGACCCGCAGGCTATGTTCCGCGCCGGCCGAAGCGGCGGCGGTATTTTCCCGGGCGAGGCGGGTGAGCACGACGCGCTTTTCGTCGTCGCTGAGCCAGGCGGCGTGCGCCGGCGTGTTGCGCAGTACGGCGAGCGCCCAGAAGCCGGCGAGGATCGACGGGATGCCTTCGAGCAGAAACATCCACTGCCAGCCGCGCAGCCCGTGCGCCTCATGCAGTGCCGACATCAGGAACCCCGAAAGCGGCGCACCGATGATCCCGGCCACCGGAATCGCGGCCATGAACACCGCGACCATGCGTGCGCGCCGGTCTGACGGAAACCAGAACGTCAGGTAGAGCACCACGCCAGGCACGAGCCCGGCTTCGGCCACGCCGAGCAAGAACCGCAATACATAGAACATCGTCTCCGAACGCACGAACATCATGACGCACGACAGCGCGCCCCAAAGCATGGTGATGCGGGCGATCGTCGCGCGCGCGCCGAATCGCTTCAGCAGCAGGTTGCTCGGCACCTCGAAGACGAAATAGCCGAAGAAGAAGATTCCTGCGCCCAGGCCGTAGGCGGTGTTCGACAGCCCCAGGTCACCGGTGAACTGCAGTTTCGCATAGCCGATGTTGACGCGGTCGAGATACGACAGCACGTAGACGAGAAACAGGAACGGCATGATGCGCCAGGTGATCTTGCGCAGCGCGGCGGCTTCGATGGCGGCGTCGTCGCCTGATGCGCCGGCGTTGGCGGCGGGGGATAGCGTAGCTGAAACCGGAGCGGGATTCATGGGCGCCTCATTCGACGACAGGTAGCGCGTGCACGCGGTAAGCGTGACGCAGCGTGCGGTTCAGGATGGGGTCATGCAATTCGAGCTCGAGTGCGTTGTCATCCAGCATGCCGACGATGCCGCCCTCCACCGCAAGCGTGCCGCAAAACATCGCGGTGCCCCGCGCGAGCGACGCGCGCTCGAGCAGGTCGGACGCGCCCAGCAGCGCGGCGACGCTGCCTTCCTGATAGACACGCCGCACGCCCTGAGTGATCGCGAAGGCACGCAATTGCAACTGATCCCAATGCCCGGCGACGTCGTCGAATAACCAGGCCTCACGTGCGACCGGCTTCGGACATACCTGCTTCGACACGGTCACGCCATAGGCTTCGACCTGGCGGTCAGTGTGGTCCGAGCCGACCGTCACCAGCAGGCCGGCGGCGGACTGGACCAGCACGCACTCGGCTTCGCCGCTCGAATGCGTGCCGACCACGTCGATCTGTTCGGCCTGGGTCAGCAACTCTGCGCCGAGGCGGTAGAAGCAGGGCGTGGTCGACGGCCGCTTGACACCGAGTTCGGCGAGCTCGCCAATGTGGAGCTCGATCGCGGCGCGATCGCGTCCTGCCCAACCCGCAATGGTCAAACGGTTCACTTCGACGGCGTACCCGGCGCTTGCCCCCGCGCGGTTGATTACGTTGAACGATACCTGCGTCATTTTTGCTGCGCTCCATCTCCTGAATATTCTTCAAATATTATTGTGATATTTCACATGAGTCCAGCATGTCAAAAACATTCCGCTCATGGACCTTCCACTCGCGGCAACGTCGGAATGGGCGTTTCGCAGTGGTGGGTTACTATTCCCTGTCAGATTACTTTTTGTAAGGAAACTCGTCCCATGCACCACGGTATCGGCTTCATTCAGGATCTGGCGGTGGTCATGGCGCTTGCGGGCGTCGTCACCGTGCTGTTCCATCGCCTGAAACAGCCGGTGGTGCTCGGATATATCGCTGCAGGCGTGATCATCGGGCCGTACACGCCGCCGTTCCAGTTGATCCATGACGAGCAGACGATCCAGACGCTGGGCGAACTCGGCGTCGTCTTCCTGATGTTTTCGCTCGGACTCGAATTCAGCCTGCGCAAGCTGTTTCAGGTCGGGGCGACGGCGATCGTCGCGGCCCTGTCCGAGATCGTGCTGATGCTGTGGCTCGGCTATGAGATCGGCAGCGCGTTTGGCTGGAGTCCGATGGATTCGCTGTTTCTTGGCGCGATCCTCGCGATCTCGTCCACCACCATCATCGTCAAGGCGCTCTCCGAGTTGGGCCTGAAGCGCGAAAGCTTCGCGCAACTCGTCTTTGGGATCCTGATCGTCGAGGACATCCTTGCCATCGCGATGCTGGTGCTGCTGTCCGGCATCGCGCAGACCGGCCAGTTGAGCGCGGGTGTCGCGCTCGTCACGCTCGGCAAGCTGCTGCTGTTCATGACGGTGTCGCTGGTGGTGGGCATCCTCGTGGTGCCGCGCGCGCTCAATTACGTGGCGCGTTCGAAGAGTGACGAAATGCTGCTCGTGTCAGTGCTCGGCTTTTGCTTTGGCTTCTGTCTGCTGGTTGTGAAGCTCGACTACAGCATTGCGCTCGGTGCATTCCTGATCGGCGCGATCATGGCCGAGTCGCGCCATCTGCATCGCATCGAACATCTGATCGCGCCGCTGCGCGACGCGTTTTCGGCGATCTTCTTCGTCACCATCGGCTTGATGCTCAATCCGCATGTGCTGGTCGACTACGCGTGGCCGATTGCGGTAATCACGGTTGCCGTGATCGTCGGCAAGATCGTGTCGTGCGGGCTCGGCACGTTCCTCGCCGGCAAGGACGGACGCACCGCGATGCGGGTCGGCATGACGGTATCGCAGATCGGCGAGTTCTCCTTCATCATCGCGTCGCTCGGCCTCACGCTGAAGGTGACGAGCGCTTTCCTGTACCCGATCGCCGTGGCAGTTTCTGCGCTGACGACGCTCTTCACGCCTTACCTGATCCGCGCGGCCGATCCGCTCACGCAGCGCGTGAGCCATGCGATGCCACGCACCCTCGCCAACGTGTTCGGCATGTATTCGCAGTGGCTCGAGAGCCTGCGGCCCGCCAGCGGCGAGTCGACGCTCCTGGGCATCACGCGCCGGATCATCGTGCAGATCGCGGTGAATCTCGCGCTGGTCGTGGCGATTTTTCTGGCGGTGTCGTATGGCGCCCCTTACGCAAGCCAGTTGCTTGACCGTTGGCTGCCGTCAGAACCGATGCAGCGTGTGGCGTTGTGGAGCGTCGCCTTGATCGTGTCGATGCCGTTTCTGGTGGCGGTGTACCGCAAGACCAAATCGCTCGCGCTGCTGCTCGCCGAACTGAGCGTGCAGCCGGCCAGGGCGGGGCGTTTCACCCGCGCGATCCGCTACGCGATCTCCGGTCTCGTGCCGGTGGTCTCCATGGTGGGCGTGTTCCTGCTGGTGGCGGCGCTCTCGGGCGGGATTCTGCCGCCCACCGGGCTGCTGGTGGCGGTGCTGGTATGTGCCGCGCTGTTGATGACGCTGCTATGGCGCTGGTGCGTGAAGATTCACGCGACCCTGCAGATCGCACTACGCGAAACGTTCGATGAACAACCCGATCCATAAAAGAGCGGTCATCCTGCGCCAGGGGCACGTGTCACCACGCGCAACAATGTGAGCAATTGTGTGCCGGTTTGCCGCGCATCGCCCGGTAGCGGATAATCAAACCATATCCGTCCGTTCGCGTGGAAGGCGCCTGTCCGACAGTCATGAGCGAAAACAAGCCAGAGAATGCCGGTACGCCCGGCACCCCATCCCCGTCCGGCGAGCCGGCTGAGGTTTCGAAGCCTGACACGACGCCGGAGTCCGCAAGGGTTGCCCTGCCGAGCTCACACGAGGATTCCATCCAGTCGCCGCTCAAAGATTTGCCTCCTCATTCGCCGGTGCCCTCGGCGGCGGCTGAAGAAGCGGCGGTGCGGTCCCCGACCGACGATCCCGCAAGCGCCGCCACCGTCACGCCCGAAGATCCAGCGAAGGTCCAGCAACGGCATGCGGCTGAAGCGCGCGCTGCCGCTGCCGAGTCGACGGCGCAGCAAGAGGCCGTAGTGCATCAACGCGACGCCGCGCATGGCGCAACCTCGTCAGCGGCGCAACCGGCGTCCACGGCAACGAAGGAGGCGCCCGCTGGCGCGCCTTCTGGCGCATCATCCGGTGCGCGCGGTACCGCCGGTTCGCCGCCGCCAGGTTTCGGCGCGGCACCTGACTTCACTGCATCGAACCCGCCACCCCCGAACGCGCTGCCGCCTGCGCCACCACGCTATCTGAAGCAGACTGATTCGGCGTGGTCGGTCTTCGGCCGCATCATCGCGGCGCGCGCCCGGCAGATATTCGACCGGGCCGGCCAGCGGATCACCCAGCGTACCTTGCGCATCGGCGTGTCCGCGCGGATCTTCCACCCGGAACCGGGCGCAAAAGGCTTGCGTGGCAAGACGCTGCAATATCTGGAGGAATCGATCGCGCACTGGGTGATGTCGCGCGACGTGCTGGTGTTCATGATTCCAACCGTCGGCCACCAGGGCATGCTGCACCCGAGCAATATCCGGTTGCGCGATTACGCGAAACATCTCGACGGCCTGTTGCTGCAAGGCGGCGCGGACGTCTCGCCGCAGTCATACGCGGAACAGGCGACGAGCCCCGAGTGGCCGGGCGACCGCGTGCGGGACATGTATGAACTGGAACTGCTGCACGAATTCATCGAGTCGGGCAAGCCGGTGCTCGGCGTGTGCCGCGGTTGTCAACTGATCAACGTGGCGTTTGGCGGCACGCTTTACCAGGACATCGCCACCGAGGTGCCGACGGCCGGCGTGCACGTCAACGAACACTATGACCAGCACCGCCACGGCATTCATTTTCCGGACGGCTCGACGCTTGCCAACATGTTCCCGGGGCGGCGTGACGGGATCGTCAATTCGATTCACCACCAGGCGGTCAAGACGCTCGGCCGGGATCTCAATATCGAAGCGGTGTCGGCGTCGGATGGCATCATCGAAGCGATCCGCTACCGGCGCTCGCCGTTCGTGATGGGCGTGCAGTGGCACCCGGAGTTTCATCGCGCGGGCGGACCGGAGCTGCTTGATTGCACGCCGCTGCTCGATACCTTCTTGCGGGTGGCGCGCGAAACGCGTTTCTAGATGCGCGTTTCGGGCGTATTTCCGGGCTCGTTGTGCCGGCACAAGGGCGGCTCCGCTGACATGCGGAGCCGTTTATTTTTTGGATGCAGATCCTTTCCCGTTAAAGACCTGCAAGAGAGGATCGCTTTACTCCGCAATATACTGGCTTAACAGGATAGTCAGTTATCCAACATAAAAGAGGGTCGAGCAGATTCACGGAGATTTTTGGGTCGATCGTCTCTATATATCCAGCATGCCGGGCAACGGGCCGTAAGGAATTCCAGCGCAAATCGGCTGCGCCGGATCGCGGTTTATCCTTGCTATTTTGCCGCTGGTCCGGCGCTTTTTTTCGCGATTTGCCGATCGATTTGACGGCAATCCTGAGATTGCCGTCTATCCCGATTTAAAGTGTCGGCACGCAACACAGGAATGCTTCGCTTAAGTGCAAATCCGCGCGATATTCCTCGGCTGTTTGGAAGTCGCATGGAGCATGCACGTATGAAGTACCTCTTGACTGTACGGCGCGCAATGCTGCTCGCGACCACGTGTGCGTCGCTGGAGCATGGTGGTCTCGTGCTGGCAGGAGAGGACGCCGGTTCAGCGGATCCGGCGCCGGTGGTCGGCACGCGTGCGGCTATGAATGGGCTGACACTGCACCCGGTTGCCGCGGCGTTGCAAGCGGCCTCCGGTGCGGGCAGCGAGGCGCAAGGCAACGTCGCCGAACTGATGCAGATGATTCATGACTCGCAACTGACCGGATTGCGCACCACCTGCAACGGGAGCTACGGCGCGGGTCTGTTTTTCTATCCGCAAGAAATGACGTACTACGTCGCATTATTTCAGGACAGGCACTTCTGGCGGGTGATCAAGTCGCAGGACGACACGCGCGCCGAGGCCGTCTACGCCGGCTTCGTGCAGCAAACCGCACAACTGGCCGACGTGGAAATCCGCCAGGCGCAGTTGCAGGTGCAGAAGGCCTCAGCAGGCGAAGGTCAACGATTACCAGCGCCAGACACAGGTCGAGGCGCTTGCATTGCGCGCCGGGAAGGAAACGGCCCAAGCCCAGCTACGCCAGGCGCAAAACGAAGTGCTGCAGTTGCAGCGTCAAGGTGAGTCGGGTCTGCCTGCGTCGCGATAAACAGACGGCAGTTCCGTTCGTCCTGTTGAAGACAGACAGCCCGGCCATTGGCCGGGCTGTCTGTTTATGGGCCGCTGTTTTATGCGCGCTTATACGCACGCTGGCGCAGGCACGTAGGCGCGAGCGCACCGCTGCTGGCCGCCGCCTTACAGGCCGGCCGGATCGCGCGGCCGGCCCAGCCGATAGACGTAGCGCAACGCGGTGATATCCACGCCGCCCATGTGATCGGGTTCGGCCCCGGCGAACTGCCAGCCCTGACGCTCATAAAAGCCGATTGCGGATGTGTTGCCTTCGAGCACGTACAGATAGAGCTGGGTTTCGCCCTGCGCGCGTGCCCAGTCCTCGGCCGCGCGCATCAGCAGCTTGCCCACGCCGATCCCCTGATGGCCGGGTAGCGCGTGCAGATTGTCGAGCAACACACCCCATGCCGAGTCGGGTTGCCGCTCGACGCATGCGAAACCGATCGCCTCACCCGAGCGTTCGGCGATCACCACGCTGCGCCGTTCGGCGCCCGGTGCGCTCAGGCGCGCCTGCCAGTAGGCGGCGCGCTCGCGCGTCACTTCGCCGTCGAGAAAGGCGTCGGGCAGCAGGCCGCGGTAGGTGGCCTGCCAGCTGGCGGCGTGGATCGACGCGATCAGGCCGGCGTCGGCGGGCGTCGCGGGGCGCAAAGAGAGGGCGCGTGCAGTGGACATCAGCAGGGTGTTCAATCGGGAGCGGCAACCACAAAGTGTACTGCGATCGGAGGCTGTGGGCCTCATCATTGCCCGCGTGAAATGCAAGCCGGCGCGCGGAACGGTAACATGCGGGCTCACAGCCGTTGAGCAGGCTTCCCCCTAGGTTTACCCTGATATCCTTGCAATGCGCTGGACATCAGAATGCGGCGCCCCCGGCGCTGTTTTTTCAGGTCCTTCCACGCCAGTGGCATCTGCTCGCCGATGCGGTGGAGTGTTGTCAACTGCCCAGTTTCGCCGGTCTGAGCCCGGCGAAGGGCCAATTCGAGAGTGTCATGTCTACTGCGTCTCCCGCATCTTCCAGAGAATCGAAATTCCGGACCGTGTTCCGCGTGGTCAGCGGCAACTTCCTGGAAATGTACGACTTCATGGTCTACGGCTATTACGCGTCTGCGATCGCCAAGACCTATTTTCCGAACGGCAGCGACTTTGCTTCGCTGATGCTCTCGCTGTCGGTGTTCGGCGCAGGCTTCCTGATGCGTCCGCTGGGCGCGATCATTCTTGGTGCATACATCGACCATCACGGCCGGCGCAAGGGCCTGATGCTGACGCTGGGGCTGATGGCGCTCGGCACGCTGACGGTCGCGGCCATTCCGGGCTATGCAACGATCGGTATGCTCGCGCCAATCCTCGTGCTCTTAGGCCGGCTGCTGCAGGGCTTTTCCGCCGGGGTGGAACTGGGCGGCGTCTCGGTTTACCTGTCGGAGATCGCCACCAAGGGCAACAAGGGCTTCTACTGCGCGTGGCAGTCGGGCAGCCAGCAGGTCGCCGTGGTCTTCGCGGCGCTGATCGGCGTGGTCCTGCACCAGATGTTGCCGGTCGAGCAGATGACCGCGTGGGGCTGGCGTATCCCGTTCCTGCTCGGCTGCCTGATCGTGCCGTTCCTGTTCCTGATCCGTCGTTCGCTGCAGGAAACGGAAGAGTTTGCGGCGAGAAAGCATCGTCCGAGCATGGGCGAGATCATGAAGTCGATGGGCGCCAACTGGGGCATCGTGCTCGGCGGCATGGGCATGGTGATCATGACCACCGTGTCGTTCTATATGATCACGGCTTACACGCCGACCTTCGGCAAGGAAGTGCTGAAGCTGTCTTCGATTGACGCACTCGTCGTCACCGTCTGTATCGGTCTGTCGAACCTCGTCTGGCTCCCGCTGGCGGGCGCGGTGTCGGATCGCATCGGGCGTCGTCCGGTGCTGCTGCTGTTCACGATCCTGACCATCCTCACGGCTTATCCGGCCATGCAATGGCTCGTGGCCGAGCCGTCGTTCGCACGCCTGCTGGCGGTCGAATTGTGGCTCTCGTTCCTGTACGGCAGCTACAACGGCGCAATGGTGGTGGCGCTGACCGAAGTGATGCCGGTCGAAGTGCGCACCGCGGGTTTCTCGCTCGCCTACAGTCTGGCGACAACCATCGGCGGCTTCACGCCGGCTATCTCGACGCTGCTGATTCACGAGAGCGGCAACAAGGCTGCACCTGGCCTGTGGCTGGGCCTTGCGGCGATCTGCGGCCTGATCGCGACACTGGTGCTGTATCGCACGCCTGAGTCGCGCAATCAGTACCGGACGGTGTAGCGCGTCAGAGGCGGCCTGCCCGTGCGCAGTCGGCACGGCAGCGCGGCACAGCATGCAGGGTTAGCGTACCGGCGAGGGCGCTGACAAAAACAAGGCCCCAACGAAGCCCCAACAAAGCCCCCACACTTTGCGAGTGTGGGGGCTTTGTTCTGGATGCCTGCTTTTACGTTACGCGTCGCGCAATTCGCGTGCGACGTTCGCGACCACGTCTGCCCACGCGCCCGGCTGCGGCTGACGCACGAGGCGCGCGCCGGGATACCAGGCGCTGCGCGGCTCGTCGGTGAACCAGCGCCAGTCGGCGGCGAACGGCAGCATCAGCCAGAGCGGCTTGCGCAATGCACCGGTCAGGTGCGCGATCGACGTGTCGATCGAGACCACGGCGTCGAGCCGCTCGATGATCGCCGCCGTATCGGCAAAATCGCCGACGCGCCTGTCGAAGCGATGGATCGAGCCGGCCCGCGGATGGGCGTCGAGTGTCGCGCACTCCGCGGCGCTGAGATTGGGCTGCAGGACGATCCAGTCGATGCCGTCGAGCGCGAACAGCGGTTCGAGCTCGGCGAGCGGCATGGTGCGGTTTTCATGTTGCTGGACGCGGCCTGACCACGCGAGGCCGATTTTGCGCTTGGCATGGCCGCCAATCGAGCCGCGCCACTTGCGCCCATAGGTGGGCGGCACGCTAAGGTAGGGCGTGCGCGCCGGAATCGTGTCGACGGTCGTGCCGAGCGCAAGCGGCAGGCTCAGCAGCGGACATTGCAGGTCCGCTTGCGGGCGCGGCGCGCCCTGCGCGATCAGCGTCACGCGCCACTCGAGTGCGGCGGGCGCGAGAATCGGCACAAGCTGCGGCTGTACCTCGAGCACGACGCGTGCTGCCCGCTGCGCGGCGAGCGGCGCGAAGCGAACGAATTGCAGCGTGTCGCCGAAACCCTGTTCGGCGTGCACGAACAGCGTGCGCGTCTCGATGGGCTCGCCGTTCCAGCGGGGTAGCGTCTGCGGAGCGCGCTGTGCCACGGTCTTGAGGCGCCACTCGTATTCAGGCAGGCCCCGCGCGAAATCGCCGAGCGTCAGCCACGCGAGCGCCCGGTTCATATGGGCTGATGCCAGATCGGGCCGCAGGCGCAGCGCCTGATCGAATGCGCGGACGGCTGCCTCGTGCGCGCCGAGCGCGTGGTGCGCCGTGCCCAGACTCAGCCATGCGAGGGCAAATTGCGGATCGAGTCCCACCACGCGCTCGAAGCGCGGCAGGGCCTCCCTGTGGCGTCCCATTGCGGCGAGTGCGTTGCCGAGGCCAAACAGCGCGGGTGGAAATTGCGGCTGCAGCGCCAGGACCACCTCGAACGCACCGAGTGCCCCGGCATGCTGGCCGGTTGCGTCCAATGTATTGGCGAGATTGAAATGCGCTGCGACAAAGCGCGGTTGCGCGGAGATGGCCGCGCGAAACTGCGCGACCGCTTCGTCGGCCTTGCCAAGGGCATTGAGCGCCATGCCGAGATTGTTATGTGCGCCCGCGTGGCCGGGGTGCAGTTCCAGCGCGCGCTGGAATGACGCAATCGCTTCCTCGTGACGTCCGAGCGCGTGCAATGCATTGCCCAGATTGTTGTGCGACGACGCGTTCGCCGGCTGCAGTCGCAACGACTTCTGGAACGCGTCAGCCGCGTCTTCGTGGCGGCCCGCCGCTGCGTAGGCATTGCCGAGGTTGTAGTGCGCCAGTGCAAAAGTCGGTGCAAGCGTGAGCGCGTTTCGAAAGCGCTCGATCGCTCCATCGAGCTGACCCAGTGCCTTGAGCGCGTTGCCGAGATTCAACTGCAGCGCGGCATCCTGCGGGCGCAGGTCGGCCGCGCGGCCGACGAGGGCGGCCGCTTCGGCATGCTGGCCGAGCTGATGACGCAGTACGCCAAGCAGATGCAGCGCATCGACGTGCGCGGGATCGATATCGAGCGTGGCGCGGTAGCCGCGCTCGGCATCGTCGAGGCGGCCGTCACGATGCGCCGCGTAGGCGCTCTCAAAAACTGGTTCCATGACGGGGCAGGCGGGTCTTGTAAGGCAAATGTCGCATTTTCCCACACTCGCCGGGCGGGACCCCAGATTGACGTCTGAGATCATTATCTATAACATATGAACAACTGTTCATATGTTTATTGACGATGCTCCCTGTATCCAGCGACGACCGTGTTGTGCCGCTTGCGGACCTGTTCCGTTTGCTCGGAGACCCGACGCGTCTGCGTATCGTGCTAGCGTGTGTCGATGAGCGGCGCGCGGTGGGCGCGATTGCGGAGTCGCTCGGTTTTTCGCCTTCGCTGGTGAGCCATCATCTGCGCCTGTTGCGCGCGGCGCGAATCGTGCGCGCGGAGCGTCAGGGCAAGCAGGTGTTCTACCTCGCGGCGGACCGGCACATCAGCGGCATGCTGGCCGAAATGCTGGAACACGTAGCTGAGCCGGTGACTGAATTTTCCCTGGACCCGTAATGAAGAAAACACCAGGCCCTAACGGACCCGCCGAGGAGCGCGAAGACGATCACGCGCCGGTGTGGCTCGACGGGCAAGATACCGATGATGCCGGCGCTGATTCATCTGCGGGAGGTGCCGCGCGGCCTGATGCCGGGCGCGATCACGCAGGGCATGAGCATGATCGGGGCCGTGACCACGGCACGGGGCACGCGGATGCAGCAGGGCATGGCGGCGACTACGGCGCCGGGCACGACCATACTGGGCACGACGACACCCACAGCACTGCGCACAGCCACGCAGGCCACGACCACGCGGAGGATGACAACACCGGCCACGACCACGCCGGCCATGCTCACGTGCATGGTAAAGACGCCCACGCGCGCCATGAAGAAAGTGGCCACCCGCACAAGAAAGAGCACGGCCAGAAAGAGCACGGCCACGGTCACAACCACAGCCACGGCGGCCACCATCACCACCACGCGCCGGTCGCCGGCCATGGCCGCGCGTTCGCCATCGCGGTTGCGCTGAACCTCGCCATCGTCCTGATTCAAGGCATCTCCGGCGTGATCGCGCATTCGACCGCGTTGCTCGCCGACGCCGGTCACAATCTGTCGGACGTGCTCGGTCTGCTGCTGGCCTGGGGCGCGACGTGGCTCGCGACGCGCCGCCCGTCGGCGCGCTACACCTTCGGCTACGGCAGTTCGTCGATCCTCGCCTCACTCGCAAACGCGGGCCTGCTGCTGTTCGCATCCGGCGCGATCGTTGCCGAGGCGATCAGCCGCCTGTTGAACCCTGCGCCCGTGGCGGGTCTGGTGGTGTTCGTCGTCGCCACTGTCGGCATGCTCGTCAACGGCTTCTCCGCCTGGCTTTTCATGCGAGGTCAGAAGGAAGACCTCAATATTCGCGGCGCCTTCCTGCACATGGCCGGCGACGCGTTGATCTCCGCGGCCGTCGCGGTGAGCGGCCTCGTCATCCTCGGCACGAACTGGACGTGGCTCGATCCGTTAATGAGCCTCGTCGTCGTCGCGGTGATCGTGTATGGGACGTGGGGCCTGCTGCGCGACTCCGTGCGTCTCGCGCTCGACGCAGTGCCGCCCGGCGTCGACCTGCAGCGCATCCGCGACTACCTGGCCGATCAGCCCGGCGTCACCGATGTGCACGATCTGCACGTGTGGGCGCTGTCCACCACCGGCAACGCACTGAGTGCGCATCTCGTGATGCCGGGCGGCCACCCCGGCGACGGGACCGTCGACGCCATTGTGCTCACGCTGCGCGAAACGTTCGCCATGCAGCACGCCACGCTGCAGGTCGATCTCGGCACCAGCGATCACCGCTGCGCGCTGCTGGATCATCCGCACCCGCATTGACCCGCGCGTTGACCCCTGGGTTGACCCCTGCAGCGGTCCCGCTATTGGCCCGGCGCATTGATCCGGGATTGCCGCACTGCACTGCCGGCAAGTGGGTCAGCGGCGTACACTAGGCGGCATGCTGGTCTCCGGAGTTCCGCATGGCTGCCGCCTCGTCTGACGCGTCGCCGGTGCTGATCGTTGGGGCGGGCCCAACCGGGCTGGCTGCCGCAATGAGTCTGGCGCGCGCCCATATTCCCGTGCGTCTGATCGACAAGGCGTTGCAGCCGGACCCGTATTCGCGGGCCATCGGCATCCAGGCACGCACGCTCGAGCTGCTTGAACAGCATCGTCTGATCGAGCCGTTTCTCGAGTTGGGCCATCGGGCGCGCGCAGCCAATCTTTATTCCAACGGGCAGCGCCTCGCGCGCCTCGATTTCGATCCGCTGCAAACGCGCTATCCCTACATGCTGTTCCTGGATCAGTCCGTCACTGAGCGCCTGCTGACCGAGCATCTGGCGACGCTCGGCGTCGCGGTCGAGCGCGGCGTCGAACTGGAGGTGTTTACGCAAGGTTCCGCCGGACTCAGCGCGACACTGCGACGCGCCGACGGACGCACCGAAACCGTTCACCCTGCCTACCTGATCGCCGCCGACGGTGCGCATAGCGCGATTCGCCATCGGCTCGGCGTGAGCTTCGCCGGTAAGACTTTCGAGCAGACCTTTCTGCTCGCGGATCTGCAAGCGGACACCGGCTGGCCCGACGACGAGTTTCATATCTTTGCGTCCGGCGAAGGCCTCGCGGCGCTATTTCCGATGGGCGGGGAACGCTACCGGCTGATTGCCGATCATCCGGCGATGCAGGCGGCTCCGGACGCCCCTGCTGGTTCAGGCGCATCGGGCGAAACCCCCATGGCCGCGGTCCCGGCGCCGTCGCTCGACGAATGCCGCGCCCTCGCCGCGCGGCGCATCCATCATCCAGTGAAGTTTGTGCAACTGATGTGGTCGGCCCATTTCCATGTGAACAGCCGGATGGTCGAGCAGTTGCGCGTCGAGCGCGTATTCCTTGCCGGCGACGCCGCGCACGTGCACAGCCCGGCAGGCGCTCAGGGAATGAACACGGGAATTCAGGAGGCGTTCAATCTCGGCTGGAAGCTTGCCCGCGTGATCACCGGAGATGCGCCGGACCGCCTGCTCGATTCCTATCACCTCGAGCGGCATCCGATTGAACGCGACGTGTTGCGGCAGACGAGTTTCGTCACGCAACTCGCGGAGGCCGATCATGGACCCCTCAAGCTGCTGCGCGAACGCGTGATGCCGGCGCTGGCGGCGCTCGGTCCGCTGCGCGATGCCGCGCGTCTGAGCGTCAGTGAGCTGGCGATCCAGTACCGGCGCAGTCCGCTGACACTCGAGCGGGTGCTCGACGGTGGTCCGCGCGCAGGTGAACGCGCGCCTGACGCGCTTGTGCATGTGGTGGACGGACCGCTTGGGCGCGCGCCCGGTATCGGCTGCATTTTTGATCTGCACGACCCTGCGTTCTTTTCACTGTTCCTGCTGGTGGCGCCGGCCGACGCCGATGACACACCGCTCGCTCCGGCCGCCAGCCGCAAGTTGGCCCACGACGATGCCGATCTCGACCGGCTAGGCAAGGCCGTCGAGCGGCTTCTGCCCGGCGCGGTACGCATCTGGCGCGTCACCGATACGCCAGGCGAGGGCGCGCCCTCGCTCTCCGAGTCGTATGGGAGGACCCGGCCAGCGTTTTATCTGATGCGTCCGGATGGTTACATCAGCGTGCGTGGCCGGCCCGCGTCCGATCTGAACGCGTTGCTGCGCCACTGTGAAGCGTGGTTCGCAAAGAGCGTCGCGCAGGAGCAGGCGGCCAGTTAAGGTGGCCACTCAAGGTGCCCGCTTAAGGTGCCCGCTTAAGGGCGGCTCTCGCGTCGAGTCGTGCGGCGCGAGCGTGCCGCCGTATTTCAGGCAACAGGCGCCGCCGCCGGCATCAACTGGGCGCGATGCTTGTCCAGCGCCTCTTTGACGATGGCCGACATCGGGACGCCGGCCGCATCCGGCTGGTCTAGCTTTGCAAGCAGCGCACGCCGCATGCGCGGCTCCCAGAAGCGGCGGATATGATCGGCGATGCCGGCCAGCGCTTCGTCTCGATCCGGCATCGAATCGAAGAAATCGCCGATCCGGTTCGCCATGTCGATCAGGTTCTGTTCATCCATGGCGTGCCCTCACTTGCCCGACGTCGCATTGGCCAGTTCGCGCTGGCGCAGCAAATCGAGCTGCTCCGTGTTGAAGCGCGAATACTCCTGCTGCCATTGCGACGGCTGTTCGACTGGCATGACCTGTACGGCGGTCACCTTGTATTCCGGGCAATTGGTGGCCCAGTCGGAACTCTCGGTGGTAATCACGTTGGCACCCGATTCGGGGAAGTGGAACGTCGTATAGACGACACCCGGCTGCATCCGCTCGGTCACCTTTGCGCGCAGCACCGTTTGCCCGGCGCGCGATTCGATGCCGACCCAGTCGTCCGTCCTGATACCGCGCTCTTCGGCATCGTGCGGGTGGATCTCGAGCTGGTCTTCGTCGTGCCAGCGCGAGTTCTCGGTGCGGCGCGTCTGCGCGCCGACGTTGTATTGCGACAGGATGCGGCCGGTTGTGAGAATCAGCGGGAACTTGCGCGTGACCTTTTCCGGCGAGGCAATGAACTTGGTGATCACGAACTTGCCCTTGCCGCGTACGAACGTGTCGACGTGCATGGTCGGCGTGCCGTTGGGTGCGTCCTCGTTGCACGGCCACTGGATGCTGCCCAACTGGTCGAGCTTCGCATACGACACGCCGTGGAAGGTCGGCGTGAGGCGCGCGATTTCGTCCATGATCTCGGACGGATGCGCGTAGTCCATTTCATAGCCGAGCGCGCGGGCGAGCAGCACCGTGACTTCCCAGTCCGCGTAGCCCGGAATCGGCGGCATGACCTTGCGTACGCGCGAGATGCGGCGCTCTGCGTTCGTGAAGGTGCCGTCCTTTTCGAGGAACGACGAGCCTGGCAGCAGCACGTGAGCGTATTTCGCGGTTTCGTTGAGGAAGATGTCCTGAACGACGATGCATTCCATTGACGACAGCGCTGCCGACACATGATGCGTGTTCGGATCGGACTGCACGATGTCTTCGCCCTGGCAGTAGAGTCCCTTGAAGCTGCCGTCCAGCGCCGCGTCGAACATGTTCGGAATCCGCAGGCCAGGCTCGGGTTGCAGCGTGACGTTCCATGCATCCTCGAAGAGGGCGCGGGTGGTCGAGTCGCTGATGTGGCGATAGCCCGGCAGTTCGTGCGGGAACGAGCCCATGTCGCACGAGCCCTGCACGTTGTTCTGGCCACGCAGCGGATTCACGCCGACCCCTTCGCGGCCAACGTTGCCGGTGGCCATCGCGAGGTTCGCGATGCCCATCACCATTGTCGAGCCCTGGGCATGTTCGGTGACGCCGAGACCGTAATAGATTGCGGCATTGCCGCCGGTTGCGTAGATGCGGGCGGCTTCGCGCACGTGTTCGGCCGGCACGCCGGTGATCTCGGCGGTGGCCTCCGGCGCGTTCTCGGGCAGCGCGACAAACGCGCGCCAGTGATCGAATGCCGGCACGTCGCAGCGTTCGGTAATGAACGCCTCGTTGAGCAGGCCTTCCGTGACGATCACATGGGCGAGCGCATTGATGATCGCGACGTTGGTGCCCGGACGCAGTTGCAGATGATGCGACGCCTTCACGTGCGGTGTATCGACGATATCGATGCGCCGCGGATCGACCACGATCAGCTTCGCACCTTCGCGCACGCGGCGCTTCATGCGTGAGCCGAACACCGGATGGCCGTCGGTCGGATTCGCGCCGATCACCATGATGACGTCGGCCTTGTCGACGGACGCGAAGGTCTGCGTGCCGGCCGACTCGCCGAGCGTCGTCTTCAGGCCGTAGCCGGTCGGCGAGTGACACACGCGCGCGCAGGTGTCGACGTTGTTATTGCCGAATGCCGCGCGCACCAGCTTCTGTACGAGATACGTTTCTTCGTTCGTGCAGCGCGACGACGTAATGCCGCCAATCGAATCGCGGCCGTGCTTCGCCTGAATGCGGCGGAACTCCGACGCGGCGTAGTTGAGCGCCTCTTCCCAGCTGACTTCACGCCACGGATCCGTGATCTTCGCGCGGATCATCGGCCTGGTGATGCGGTCCTTGTGCGTGGCATAGCCCCATGCAAAGCGGCCTTTCACGCACGCATGACCTTCGTTCGCCTGGCCGTTCTTGTTTGGCACCATGCGCACGACCTGATTGCCTTTCATCTCCGCCTTGAACGAGCAGCCGACGCCGCAATACGCGCAAGTCGTCACCACGGAGTGTTCGGCCTGCCCGAGCATGACGACGCTCTTTTCCTGCAGCGTTGCAGTCGGACACGCTGCGACACACGCGCCGCACGAAACGCATTCCGATTCCATGAACGGCTGGTTTTCGCTCGCCGCGACGCGCGATTCGAAGCCGCGGCCGGCGATCGTCAGCGCGAACGTGCCTTGCGTTTCTTCGCACGCGCGCACGCAGCGGTTGCAGACGATGCATTTGGACGCATCGTAGGTGAAGTACGGATTCGATTCGTCCTTTTTGTCCTTCAGGTGGTTGGCGCCGTCGAAGCCATAACGCACTTCGCGCAGGCCGGTCACGCCCGCCATGTCCTGCAATTCGCAATCGCCGTTGGCGGGGCAGGTCAGGCAGTCGAGCGGGTGATCGGAGATATACAGCTCCATCACATTGCGACGCAGCGACTGCAGACGGTCGGTTTGCGTGCGCACTTTCATGCCCGCTTCGACAGGTGTCGTGCACGAGGCCGGATAGCCGCGCTTGCCTTCGATTTCGACGAGACACAGGCGGCACGAGCCGAACGGTTCGAGCGAATCGGTGGCGCACAGCTTCGGTACGTTCACGCCGGCTTCGATCGCCGCGCGCATCACCGAGGTACCGGCGGGGACCGTGACCGCCTGGCCGTCGATCTCGAGCGTGACGTCGACATCCGCATGGCGCAGCGGCGTGCCGTAGTCGGTGTCGTCAAATGGCGAGCGGGCGGCACGCTGTTGTGCCTGTGACTTGCAGGCGCAGTTGCCGGAGCCGCAACCGCCGGCATTGGAATTGAGCGCATTGGACATGCTGGGCTCCATCGTCAGGCCGCCGCCGCGTTGGGCTGGACGGTGTCGAGACCGAAGTCTTCGGGGAAATGGTCGAGTGCGGACAGCACCGGGTAGGGCGTCATGCCGCCCATCGCGCAGAGCGAGCCGGACACCATCGTGTCGCACAGGTCGCGCAGCAGTTGCACCTGCCGCGTCGAGGTATCGCCGTTGCGGATGCGCTGGATCACTTCGACGCCGCGCGTCGAGCCGATCCGGCACGGCGTGCATTTGCCGCACGATTCGAGCGCGCAGAAATGCATTGCGTATTGCGCGAGCTCGGCGAGGTTCGAGGTGTCGTCGTGGACCACCAGGCCGCCGTGGCCGACGACCGCGCCGACCGCCGCATAGGCTTCGTAATCCATCGGAATGTCCCACTGGCTCTCGGGCAGATAGGTGCCGAGCGGGCCGCCCACCTGTACGGCGCGCGCGGGCCGGCCGCTCGCCGTGCCGCCGCCGTAGTCGTAAAGCAGTTCGCGCAGTGTCACGCCGAATGCGAGTTCGACGAGGCCGCCGTGCTTCACATTGCCGGCGAGCTGGAACGGTAACGTGCCGCGCGAGCGGCCCATGCCGAAGTCTTTGTAGAACGCCGCACCGCGCGCGAAGATGATCGGCACCGTGGCGAGCGTGATGACGTTATTGATGACGGTGGGCTGGCCGAACAGCCCGACCAGTGCCGGCACCGGCGGCTTGGCCCGCACGATGCCGCGCTTGCCCTCGAGCGATTCGAGCAGTGCCGTCTCTTCGCCGCACACGTAAGCGCCTGCGCCTTTGGCGACGGCCAGCTCGAACCGGTGAGCCGAGCCGAGGACGCTGTCGCCGAGCCAGCCGGCCGCGCGCGCCCGTTCGATAGCCGTCTCGAGCGTTGCGATCGAATGCGGATATTCGCTGCGCACGTAGATGTAGCCGAGCGTCGCGCCTGTCACGATGCCCGCGATGATCATCCCTTCGATCAGCACGTACGGGTCGCTCTCCATGATCAGACGGTCGGAGAACGTGCCGGAGTCGCCTTCGTCGGCGTTGCAGACGATGTACTTCTGTCTGGCCTGCGCCCCGCGCACCGTACGCCACTTGATGCCGGCCGGGAACGCAGCGCCGCCGCGGCCGCGCAAGCCCGATTCGATCAGCGCTTCGCAGGCGGCGTCGCCATCGGCGGCGAGCGCCTGCTTTAGACCTTCGAGGCCGCCGTGCGCGATGTAGTCGTGCAGGGACAAGGGATCGGTGATGCCGATACGGGCGAAGGTCAGACGCTGTTGCGTCTGCAGATAGGGGATTTCATCGACGATCCCGACATGGCCCGGATGGGCATGACCCTCGATGAAGCCGGCGTCGAACAGCGAGGCGACATCGGCCTCCTCGACATTCGCATAGCCGACCCGGCCGCGCGGTGTCGCCACCTCGACCAGCGGCTCGAGCCACAGCAAACCGCGCGAGCCGTTGCGGATCAATTCGATAGCGATACCGCGCTGCGCGGCTTCACGGGTGATGGCGTCGGCGAGAGCGTCCGCGCCGAGTGCGAGCGCCGCGGAATCGCGCGGAACATAGATGCGTGTCATGCCGTTTCCTCCACACGTTTGGTGGCGGCGGCGAGCAATGCGTCGAACTTCTGCGGCGAGACCTTTGCGTGCAGCGTACCGTTGATCGTCAACGCCGGCGAGAGCGCACACTGCCCGAGACAGTAAACCGATTCGAGCCCGACGGTCGCACCGTGGCCATGCTGATGCCCGGCGTCGAAGCGGCACCCGGTGCGCGCCTCGATGTGCTGCGCCAGCGCCTCGGTGCCCATGCTGCGGCAGGCCTCGGCGCGGCACAGTTGCACGGTCACCGGCGCAGCAGGGTGAGTGCGGAAGTGGTGGTAATAGGTCAGCACGCCGTGGACCTCAGCCCGCGACAGGTTCATCACCCGTGCAAGCGGTGCGACCGCCTCGGGCGGCACAAAGCCAAGCTCGTCCTGGATCGCGTGCAGCACCGCAATCAGGGACCGGCCTGGTTGCGCATGACGATGCACCAGTTGATCCGGCGCGACCGCGTTTGAATCGTTCAAAGTGGGGTTCCTCCGAAGTCTAATATGCACTTGAATTTCATAATTCGTGCACGTATGCTTCACTCGTCTGGCAGGTATAGTGGAACGATAGGCGGGAGAGACACCTTTCGCAATAGGAAATGGTGAGACATATATGATCCGGATTGAATGCCGTGCGCAACTGGTGGTCCGCGATGCGCACGGCCACGAAGCCAGCCTGACGGACGTTGTGCAGTTACTAGCGCTCGTCGACGAAGCGGGCAGCATTGCGCAGGCCGCGGCACTTAAGGGTTTGTCCTACCGCCACGCGTGGGGTTTGCTGCGCAGCATCGAGGAGCGGCTGGGCGGCCCGCTGATTGCCAAGGAGCGCGGGCGCGGCTCGGTGCTCTCGGAGCTCGGGCAGGCCGTGTTGCGCGCCCAGCGTCTGTGCGGCGAGCGGCTTGACGGCAACATGCGCGCGCTGGCCAGCGAGGTCGCGAGCGACCTGAACCGCTGGCTCGCACCACCCGCTGACGATGTGCGGATTCACGCCTCGCATGGCTATGCCGTGGCGGCGCTGGTCACCGCGCTGGTGGCCGACGAAATCCCCGTCGATATCAAATACCGCGACAGTGCGGACGCGGTCACCGCACTGGCGCGCGGCGAATGCGATCTGGCGGGTTTTCACCTGCCGCGCGGCGAATTCCGCGCCGCGTGTGCGGACACTTACCGCCGCTGGCTCGATCCGCAGCGCCACGTGCTGGTCCATCTGACGCAACGCAAGCAGGGCCTGTTTCTGGCGAAGGGCAATCCGAAGCAGATTGGCGGGTTGAGCGATCTGTCGCGCGACGATATCCGCTTCGTCAACCGGCAGCCGGGCTCCGGCACACGGATGCTGCTCGATCTCGCGTTGCGCCGTATCGGCGTCGATCCTGACCGGGTCAACGGCTATGCGTCGACGGAACTGACGCACTCGGCGATTGCGGCTTTTGTTGCGAGCGGCATGGCCGATGTGGGCTTCGGCGTCGAGCCGGCGGCCCATCATTTCGGGCTCGACTTCGTGCCGATCGTCGACGAAGACTATTACTTCGCCTGCGACCGCGCGAGTCTGGAGCGCCAGCCGCTTGCGACGGTGATCGGGATGTTGCGCGGCGAGGCGTTCAGGAACGGCGTGGCCCGGCTGGACGGTTATGATCCGCGGGACTGCGGCAAGCTGCTGGATCTCGACGATGGCCTTGGTGCGGCGCCGGCGTAAGCCGCGGTAACAGCACCCGCGTGGGCCGCCGCTGCATGGCAGGGCGGTATGCGATACTCTCTAGGCTTCTGGACTAGCCTCAACTGCGCGGCGTGCCGCGCCGGATCGACATGAAAGTTCTACTCAAAGCCTGTGCTGTTGCGGTAACGGCCGGCGCGCTTTTCGCCACAGTCTCGATTGCCTTCGCACAGAATTCGCCGGGCGTGCCAGGCGGCATCCTGACCGACGAATTCCATCTGCAGGAACACCCGCAACTGCCGTTTGCCGCGTCCGCCCCTTCGGCCAAGTACCAATCCGACAAGAAGTCAGCCATGCGCCGCAAGGGTGACGCGGGCGACCCGAACGGCTGCAATCTGCAGTGTCCGCAAGATCAATAGTCGCTGCGGTGCGGCGTACGCGGGTTTTGACGCCGCGGCACTGACGGGCCGCGGACGAATCGCGCTAATGCGTGCCTAGCGGATCGAGGCCGGTGGTGGCGATATCCGGCGCCGCTTCGGGCGACGCGAGGAAGTCGAGCAACTGCCTCGCCTCACGTGGATGAGCGGCACCGACCGGAATGCCCGCTGCAAAACGGGTGACGGATTGCAGGGATTCCGGAATCCTCCCGACGAACTCGATACCGGGTACCGGTAACAATTCGCTCACCTGCTGGAAACCCAGCTGATAGTCACCCGTGGCCACCACCGAGCCCACGGGAATCTTCTGGATCATCGTGGCCTTCGGTTGCAACTGGGCTTCGATGCCCATCTTCCTGAAGAGCTCGTTCTGGATATAGACTCCGCTCGCGCTATCCGAATAAGCGACCGACTTCGCCTCCAGCAAGGTCTTCCTGAACGCCGCGACGCTGCTGATGTCCGGCTTGGGTTCGCCGGCGCGCACCGCCATGCCGATACGCGAGTCGGCCAGTTCGACTCTCGAGCCCGGCATCACCTTGCCTTGGGCGATCAGTTTGTCGAGCGCGTAGCCCACCATGATGACGACGTCCGCCGGCTCGTTACGCTCGAGGCGGTTGGGAATGGCCTCGGGCGAATTGCCCATCGATGGCCCATAGGCAATGTTCAGCGTATCTCCCGACTTTGCCTCGAACTTTGGCGCGAGCAGCTTGTAGGCCGCAGTGAAGCCGCCCGAGTTCATCACGTGAAGGTCGACCGCGTGCGCGTTTTGCGCGAACACCGAGCCGCAGATCAACGCTGCGGCAGTCAGTTTCGAGAAGGGCGATTTCATGATTATGCGTAGAGGGGGAGTATCTGATGGTCGCGTAACGCGCAGCGATGCATTGCGCTAACGATCTATTCTTCACAGCAAAGGTCCGTTACGATATTGATCGCGGTACGGCAAGCGCCCGTTGGCGGCTTGACTCGCCCGGTTTCGCGGGTGGTTTTGCGGAGGGCGGCGATCGGCGGGCCCGGGTGGTGCGCGACGCGCAGCGCGCCTGGCCGTGCGTCAGTAGCACGACGGTCCTCCGCTCGAACGGCTTCCGCGATCAATAGCTTTGGGCCGGCACTCGCCAGGTGCCCTGACAAGAATGGCCATGTTGCTGTGTAGTTAAACCCTTCGGGAGACGACACGATGCAAGCCTACACTGCCGGACGAGACTTCGTCATAAGGGCCGATACGGCCAACGGGACGCCAGGAGAGCTGATCTGTGTGAGAACGGATTTAGAGCGCCCCCTTGTCGCGTGGCGTCCCAAACCAGTCCCGGCAGATGCAAACCGGCGATTTTTCTGCCACGGCTACGCGCTCGATACCTATCACCGGTTTGGATACTCGATCGTCTCGGGGGCTGACCTGGCGATCGCGCTGGCGGACGAGTTTGCGAAGGTCGGCGATTTGACGGCGCCCCTCGTCCAGGCAAACGACATCATCGTGATGTGGGGGCCGCACCGGAATGGACTTCGGCCGCTCCACTCCGCGAAGATCGTCAACCGCGTGCTAACGCTGGCAACCGGTGCGCTAGACGAAGGACTGACGCTCCTGAACAGTAAAACGGGCACGGGTCCGTTGAAGCTGGGCGTGTCGCTGCTAACCGTCAAGCAGGATTACCCAGATACGGCAGTGATCGAGGTATACAGAAGGGCATAGCAGGTTCGCGTAGCGTCTGAGCGGGTGGTCCGCGACCCGGTGCAATGAATCGGCGTGAACCTGAGCGTCGATCCGCGCGGGCTGCGTGCGACTCAAAATACGACATCAACGCTGCCGGCAACCAGTTGTGGCGCGTGTCGCTGGCTTGCGCGGTGCGCACGCCATCAGACGAAAAGGAAAAGCCCGCTGGCAGCGGGCCTTGAGGACGTCGGCCAAGGCCGGCGAACGTTTGTTTGGTGGAGGCGGCGGGAATCGAACCCGCGTCCAGAAGCACTCTACGACCAGTTCTACATACTTAGTTCTGTCATTTGATTTAACCGCCACGACGCGGACGAACACGCTGCGTGACGGCGATTCACTAGATTTTCGACCCGGGCGTCGTGACGCCGCCAAGGCTTAACTGACGTATATGACCTCTGTCGGTATTGCTACCGGTCTTGCGACACTAGCCCGTCAGTGAACTAGGCAGAGGACGGCGGCCCTTAGGCTGCCAGTGCGAACGTATCGTCGTTTGCAGTTACGTTTTTCCCATTGATTAACGAGGTGACGGGTCCTCGGTATGCCCTAGCCGCTTTGCAACCCCTGTCGAAACCAGGTCGCCCCCGCGGTTTGTTGCCCAAAACTGCTGGACCAACCCATATTTTACAATAGTTTGACAGCCCTGTCCTGACTGTCTTCGGGGGTGACAAGCGGCGAGTCTGGCCCGGGTCTGTCTCCCGGCGCACCGGGTTGCAGGTCGGGGGCGGCCGTTCAGGAGCCGCATTGCGGCTGCCGCCCGCAGAATAAAGCCCCCAAGGTCAGCTGATTTCGCGCAGCAGTTTCTGCAGTTCAGCGGGCGACTGGACAACATGCTGTGCATGCCAGCGCGCGGGCGGGATGTCTTTGCCGCAATAGCCGTAAGCGGCCGCCACCGTCACCATGCCGGCCGCGAACCCCGCCTGGACGTCGCGCAAGTCGTCGCCGACATAGACGATCCGCTCCGGCGCCAGATCCAGTTCCCGGGCCGCATGCAGCAACGGCGCGGGATGGGGCTTCGCGTGAGGCGTCGTATCGCCACTGACCACGCAGCCGGCGCGCAGGTCCAGACCGAGCTGGGCCACGAGCGGCTCGGTCAGGCGAGAAACCTTGTTCGTCACGATGCCCCAGCGCACGCTGCGCGCGTCGAGTTCATCGAGAATGGCGTCGATGCCGGGGAAGAGCGTGGTTTCGATGCAGAGATCCGCTTCGTAATTGGCGAGAAACTCCTCACGCATCGAAGCGAATTCGTGGTGCTCGGGCCCAATGCCGAAGGCGCCGCCGATCAGCCCGCGCGCCCCAGCCGAGGCGAGCGGCCGCAGGTCGTCCAGCGGCACCATGTCGAGGCCGCGCTCGTGGCGCATCTTGTTGACGGCAGCGGCCAGATCGGGCGCCGTGTCGGCGAGGGTGCCGTCGAGGTCGAACAATACCGCCTGGCAAAGGCTGATCGAGGCGTCTTCGTCTTCGCGCTGCGGCAGGGGGGTGGGGTCGCTCATGTATGCGTATGGATGTCAGTGCACGTTAGACGTCGCGGCGGCAAGCCAGCATGTAGTTGATGCTCGAGTCGTCCGACAGCGCGAAGTGCTTGCTGAGCGGGTGATACACGATGCCCTTGATGTCCGTGGTAAGCAGGCCGGCGGCGCGTACGAAGCCTGCCAGTTCCGACGGACGGATAAAACGCGCGTAGTCGTGGGTGCCCTTGGGCAGCATCCGCGCTATGTACTCGGCGCCGATTACGGCGAACAGATACGACTTGACGTTCCGGTTGAGCGTCGAGAAGAACACCCAGCCGCCGGGTTTGACCAGCGTCTTGCAGGCCGCGACGATGGCCGCCGGTTCGGGCACATGTTCCAGCATTTCCATGCAGGTCACGACGTCGTAAGTGCCCGGTTCGCGGGCCGCGAGTGCCTCCGCGGCGATTTCTTCGTAATCCACGGTTACACCACTTTCAAGGCTGTGAAGATCTGCGACCCCCAGCGCCTGGCTCGACAGGTCGATGCCTTTGACGTGCGCACCCAGGCCAGCCATGGATTCCGACAGAATCCCGCCACCGCAGCCGATATCGAGCACACGCTTGCCGGCAAGGTGCGCATGAGCATCGATCCAGTTGAGCCGGACCGGATTCAGTTCATGCAGCGGTTTGAATTCGGCGTTCGGGTCCCACCAGCGATGGGCGAGATCGCTGAATTTCTGCAGTTCGTGGGGATCAGCATTGGTCATGGCGGATGCGGCCTTGATGAGAGCGGGTGAGCGGGGTGCTCGAGGATAAACCCCGAGTATATAGGCCGACAGTCGGGGCGGCAAAATGTCACGGCGGTGACCGCGGATGACTGACGAAGTCCGGCGGCGAGGCCGGTCCGCGGGAAGCTCCCAGGCGCCGGGAAAACGAGGGTAAGAAAGCCGCAGCACATAAAAAAAGCCCCGCCGAAGCGGGGCTTTGATACTGCGGTAACCTGTAGCTTACTGCTTCGAAGTACCGACAACTTCGACTTCCACGCGACGATCCGGTGCGAGGCAGGCGATAAGTTGCTTGCGGTTCTTCTGGTTGCAGCCGGTCGTGACCGGGTTGCGCTTGCCCTTGCCTTCCGTGTAGACACGGTTGGCTTCGATGCCCTTGCTGACCAGGTATGCCTTGACAGCTTGAGCACGACGCAGCGACAGGCGGTCGTTGTACTTGTCCGAACCGATACGGTCCGTGTAGCCCGTTGCGACCACAACTTCCAGGTTCAGCGCGCCGATCTTCGATGCCAGGTCGTCCAGCTTTTCCTTGCCACCCGGCTTCAGGATTGCCTTGTCGAAATCGAACAGTGCATCAGCTTGATACGTGATCTTCTGGCTCGCGATAACCGGAGCCGGTGCCGGCGGAGCCGGCGGAGTCGGAGCCTGGGCAACCAGGGCACCGTCGCACTTGGCGTTAGCGGTTGCCGGCGTCCAGAATGCATCGCGCCAGCAGAGTTCGTTCGTGCCGTTCATCCACACGTATTCGCCCGTACCGTTCACCCAGTTGTCGTTCGTAGCTTGTCGCGACGCCGGCACTGATTGTGCCGAAGCGGATGCAGCCATAACTGCGGTAGCTGCAATGAACGCGAGCTTTGAAAGTTTATTCATATTTCTCCTCTCGAAATTGAGATTACCGCAGGTTTACTGCGAGCCTGTTGACGAAGACAAGTCATACATTGCTCGAAGTATAACAT
>DASZIR010000198.1:0-3056 GCA_035948995.1 Paraburkholderia sp.
TGTGGCGGCGACAGCGGCGTGCTCCGGATTGCGGCCCGTGGCGAACGCGTTCGGTGCGTCTTCGTTGATCAGGTAGACGCGCGGCATCGGCAGACTGGCGCGCGTGGCCAGCTCACGCACCATCCGGTAAAACTGCGGCGCACTGGTCTCGTCGACTTCCTGGGCGTTGTACATGCGCAGGACCATCTTGTCCGAAAACCAGTACGAGAAGAAATTCATCCCCAGCGCGACGACGAGCGCGATCATCATGCCGCGCGACCCGCCGATCATGCCGCCGATGACGATGAAAAGGGCCGTGATCGCGGCCATCAACATCGCGGTTTTGACCCAGTTAAACATGTCCACTGCTCCTTGCCCCGAATGCGGGTTCATATCCAGTACCGCCTGCTGGCGGCAGCCAATTGTAAGCTTATTGTTAGATATGAACGCACAAGGAAAATTCAATCACCGTGACGCCGTGGCGAGCCTGATGCCCAGTCCGACAAATGCGCTACCGACACCACGATCCAGCCACCGCTTCACGCCCGGCTTGCCGGAGAAACGCCGCGTGACGCTGCCCGCGATCCACGCGACAAAGCTGTTCCATACCATGCTCATGAGGACGAACACGACGCCGAGCGTCAGGAACGCCAACCCCTTGTGATCGCTGCCCGTCGTGACGAACTGCGGGAAAAAGGACACGAAGAACAGCACGACCTTTGGATTCAGGACGTTGGTCCAGAAGCCCTGCAGGAACAACTGGCGCAACGACTTCGGCGCACCGGCGCCGCGTGCGGCGCCTGCAGCCTCGGCCGCACCGGGCCTGGCGAAAATCAGGCGGACGCCGAGATAGATCAGGTAAAGCGCTCCGACGAACTTGATCACGGTGAACGCGGTGGCCGACGCGGCAAGCAAGGCCGTCAGACCGAATGCGCAGGCAAGCGAATGCACGCAGCAACCGGCTGAAATGCCCAGCGCCGACATCAGGCCGGCGCCGCGCCCTTGCGCGACACTGCGCCCGACGATGTAGGCCGTATCGGGCCCAGGCGTCACGTTCAGCAGAAAAACGGCGACGACGAAAAATCCGAAATGGGTGATGCCGAACATGGGAACCTCAGAAACGGGCACGTTGCATGGGCGATTCTAACGCGCGGCGAGCATGCGGCGGGAGTCGGCTGAATGGCCGATGGCAGCGGCGCCGGGACGCCTGTTATGGTGCTTCCGGCAGCACGAAACGCTGCCCGGGGGCAAGTGTCGAACCGGCGAGGAATTCCCGCACCGGCAAACGCTTGCCGCCGGGTTTCTGCAATTGCGTGAGACACAACGCGCCTTCGCCGCAAGCCACGACCACGCCTTGCGGCGACACGTCGACGATCGTGCCTGGTTCTGCCTTGCCGCCCGCTTCCACGGGCACAGCGGCCCAGATTTTCAGCGAAGTGCCGTCTAAAGTCGCCACGCCGCCGGGGAACGGATCGAACGCGCGCACCTGGCGGGCCAGAACGGCAGCGGGACGACGCCAGTCGAGTGCGGCTTCGTGCTTGCCAATCTTCCCGGCGTAGGTTGAGCCTTCCGCCGGCTGTGGTGTCGCCACGAGCTTGCCGCTGCGTTCGAGCTCGCGCAGCGCCTCGACGATCAGACGCGCGCCCGCCTGCGCCAGACGGTCGTGCAGCGTGGCGGTCGTGTCGTTGTCGTGAATCGGCGTGCGCGCCTCGGAGATCATCGCGCCCGTGTCGAGGCCCACGTCCATCTGCATCAGCGTGATGCCGGTTTCCGTGTCGCCCGCTTCAATCGCGCGGTGAATGGGTGCTGCGCCGCGCCAGCGCGGCAGCAGCGAAGCGTGAATGTTGATGCAGCCATGCGGCGGGATATCCAGCACCTCCTGCGGCAGCAGCAGGCCGTAGGCGGCGACCACCATCACATCGTGCGGAGTGGCGCGCAGCAGGTCGATGGCGGCGGCCGCTTCAGCAGGAAACTTGCCGTTGCGGCGCAGCGACGGCGGCTGGGCGACGGTGAGGCCGTGCTCCTGCGCATAACGCTTGACCGGACTGGCTTGCAGTTTCATGCCGCGTCCGGCCGGTCGGTCGGGCTGCGTCAGCACGAGCGGCACGGGAAAGCCCGCCTCATGGATAGCGGCCAGCGCCGCCGCAGCGAACTCCGGCGTACCGGCAAAGATGACGCGCAACGAATGACTCATGAACGGGAGCAACGGAAACGGAAGGCGGAATGGACGCGCATTACATTGCGTGTGCGAGCTTCTTCATCTTGCTCTTGATGCGGGTCTGCTTGAGCGACGACAGGTACTCGACGAACACGCGGCCCATCAGGTGGTCCATCTCGTGCTGGATACACACCGCGAGCAGCCCTTCGCAGTCCAGCTCGAAGCTTTCGCCCTTTTCGTTGAGCGCGCGCACGCGCACCTTCTCTGCCCGTTCAACGTTGTCGTAGATCCCCGGCACCGACAGGCAGCCCTCCTCGTTGATCTTTCTCTCGTCGCTCGACCAGATGATCTCGGGATTGATGAAGGCATGCAGCTCGTCGTGCGCGTCCGACACGTCGATCACGACGACGCGCTCATGCACGTCGACCTGAGTGGCTGCGAGGCCGACGCCGGGTGCCGCGTACATCGTCTCGGCCATGTCGGCAACGAGCTTGCGGATGCGGTCGTCGACCACTTCGACCGGCTTGGCAATCTTGTGTAACCGCTTGTCCGGGTAGTTAAGGATGTTCAGTAAAGCCATGGTCTTGAAGTGGGTTTCAGGCGCCGCTCACAGGCGGGAAGTCGCATGACTGGCCATCCGGCCAGCCTGTGAGGCCGTCGCGATACGCAGAGGACAGGTGGTGTCGAACAGGTTCGATTCAACGCGCCAGTCGTGCGCAAACGACGAGCCCGCGCCGGTGGGCGCGGCGCTGCAGTTATTTCGGATGATGAAAATTCTAGCATGGCGCCCGCCTGCCCGCTGGCCGTGCTCGAGGATTGATACGCAATGCGCACGCTCCCTGCAACCGATCAGGAACCTGCAGCATGGCTGCCGCTCTCGATGGCGCCAGGGCTCAGGCCTGGGGCGCTGCGCGCCATG
>DASZIR010000199.1:0-7711 GCA_035948995.1 Paraburkholderia sp.
CCCGGAAAGACTTCCAGGCTTCCGCCAGTTTCTTGATGACTTCCTGTGCGACATCCGACGGCAGTGCGCGATAGTCCGCCTCATACTCCGCCGGCAGTCGCTTGCACAGGCTCGCATAGCTCGGAACAGGCTTTGCGGCAAGGAGAGCTTTACGGCACAGGTAGTTTCCCGCGTGGTACAGACGCGAGACGCGTTCGCCCAGCACCCGCAACGTCGCCGCTTCCTCACGGGAAGGCGCGATGCGTAATGTGTTGGTGCGAATTTCGCTCATGAACCATGAATATCACAACACTGTATGTTTGTGATCCTCCCTGTATGGGTAGTTGGACATGCGAATCTGACCCACCGCAATTGGGGAATGACCATGTTTGTACAGTACTCAATCGATGCGCCTGAGCGCTCTGCCTCACCGGCCTGAAGGCCGGTGCATCCCGCGCGATTTGTTGAAGGTGAGACGGTGGGTCGGGCTGGACATGGCGGAAAACGGGTGTCCGGGTCGCATAAGGGCGCGCATGGGCCGTTCCAGCCGCTACAATAGAGCCCGCCTTGTACCAGTACAAGTTAAGCAATTATTCTGGTATCGACAACACCTCCCTGCCGACACGATGAGCACGCCGTCTCCTGCCGATCCGTCCCCGCCCCCGCTCGACGCGACGCCTGCGCACGCGCTGGGTGATTTCATCCGCGCTCACCGCGAACGGCTCTCGCCCCAGGCGGTGGGTCTGCCGCCCGGCCCGCGCCGGCGCACGCCGGGCCTGCGCCGTGAGGAAGTCGCGCAACTGTGCGGCGTGAGCCCGACCTGGTACACGTGGATCGAGCAAGGGCGGCCGGTGTCCGCGTCCGCCGATGCGCTCGCGCGGATCGCGGTGGCGCTGCAACTCTCGCGCGCCGAGCGCGCCTACCTGTTCGAACTGGCGGCGCAGCGCGATCCGGCCGAGCCCGACCCGTCGGCCGCCGACGCGCCCGCCACGCTGCTCGAAACGGTTCAGCTGGTCAACGCACCGGCCTATGTGCTCGACCGCCAGTGGAACGCGCTGGCATGGAATGAGCGCGCGGCCGATCTGTTCGTCGGCTGGCTCGACGGCACGCACGACCGCAATCTGCTGCGCTTCACATTCACGGAGCCGGCGGCGCGCGCGCTGATCGTCGACTGGGAGACGCGGGCGCGACGCCTTGCCGCCGAGTTTCGCGCGGACTCGATCCGCCACCTGAACGATGCGCCGACGCGCGGCCTGATCGATACGCTCACGGGCACGAGCGACGCGTTTGCCCGCTTCTGGGCATCGCAGGACGTGGGCGAGCGCGAGGGCGGACGGCGCGAATTCAATCATCCGCGCGACGGGCGGGTGGTATATGACCAGATCACGTTCAAGCCCGCGCACCGCGAGGATCTGAAGCTGGTGGTGCTGGTGCGGGAATAGCGACCCGGCAGGGCGAACGCCGTGCGCCCGGCTGCAGGTTCCGCATCTGCACGTTGCCCGGCCGGGGCGTTATCCCGCGCCTGCGGGGACGTTATCCCGCGCCTGCGGCGCCGACACGTTTGCGGCCGGCGCCGGATGTTAAAATCGATGTCTTGTTCGCTTCGGCGGCGCCTGCACCGCCGAGAGCTTTTCCACCGCACGTTCACTGCCCAACACCATGACGTCCCAACTGCACAAAAAAGGCGAAGCCTGGTCGGCTCGCTTCTCGGAGCCGATGTCGGAGCTCGTCAAACGCTATACGTCGTCGGTCTTCTTCGACAAGCGTCTCGCGCTGGTCGATATCGAGGGTTCGCTCGCGCACGCCGCGATGCTGGCTGCGCAGAAGATCATCGGCGGCGATGACCTCGCGGCCATCCAGCGCGGCATGGCGCAGATCAAGGGTGAAATCGAGCGTGGCGAGTTCGAATGGCAACTCGATCTGGAAGACGTGCACCTGAACATCGAAGCGCGCCTGACGGCGCTGATCGGCGATGCGGGCAAGCGTCTGCATACTGGCCGCTCGCGCAATGACCAGGTGGCCACGGATATCCGTCTATGGCTGCGCGGCGAAATCGACCGGATTGGCGGCCTGCTGAAGGATCTGCGCACGGCGCTCCTCGACCTGGCCGAACAGAACGCCGGAACGATCATGCCGGGCTTCACGCATTTGCAGGTGGCGCAGCCGGTGACGTTCGGCCATCACCTGCTGGCGTACGTCGAGATGTTCACGCGCGACGCTGAACGCATGCGCGATTGCCGGACCCGCGTGAACCGGCTGCCGCTGGGCGCAGCGGCACTGGCCGGCACGAGCTACCCGATCGATCGTCGCGCGGTGGCGAAGACGCTGGGCTTCGACGGTATTTGCGCGAACTCGCTGGATGCGGTGTCGGACCGCGACTTTGCGATTGAATTTACGGCTGCGTCGGCGCTGGTGATGACGCACGTGTCACGGCTCTCGGAAGAACTGGTGTTGTGGATGAGCCCGCGGGTCGGCTTCATCGATCTGGCGGACCGCTTCTGCACGGGCTCGTCGATCATGCCGCAGAAGAAGAATCCGGACGTGCCGGAACTGGCGCGCGGCAAGACGGGCCGGGTGAACGGGCATCTGATGGCGTTGCTGACGTTGATGAAGGGTCAGCCGCTTGCGTATAACAAGGACAATCAGGAAGACAAGGAACCGCTGTTCGACACCGTGGATACGGTTGCCGATACGTTGCGCATTTTTGCCGAGATGGTGGCGGGGATTACGGTCAGGCCGCAGGCCATGCGGGCTGCGGCGCTGCAGGGTTTTTCAACGGCGACGGATCTGGCTGACTATCTGGTCAGGCGTGGGTTGCCGTTCCGCGATGCGCATGAGGCGGTGGCACATGCCGTGCGGATCTGTGTGGATCGCAATTGCGATCTGGCTGATCTTTCGCTCGATGAGATGCGTAGTGAGTTGCCCAATGTGGCTCATCTGATCGGTGAGGATGTGTTTGGGTATCTGACGCTTGAAGGGTCGGTGGCTAGCCGGAATCATCCTGGTGGGACCGCGCCTGAGCAGGTTCGTGCGGCTGTTGCCGCTGCGCGGGCGGCTTTGATATCGTAGTTTTTGCGCGCTGCGCGGTGGTGGGAGGCGGGCCTTTCTGTTTGCGTCTGGTGTTGGCCTTTCCCTGTTTCTTGTCGGTTTACTAGCGTCGCCCCTGTGCGGGGCAGCGAAAAAAAGCCCCCGATGATCATCCGCCCCCACCTCCACTGGTTCCGCATGCTCCTGGCCTGGCGCGGCTCGGTCCTGCCGCAACTCCTGCCGCGCCTGTTCCTGATCTTCTGCATCTCGATCGTCGCAGTGGCCTCCCACGACCACATCCTGAAGATCACCGTCAATCTCAGCACCGCCCCCTTCTCGCTGGTGGGCATCGCCCTCGCCGTGTTCCTCGGCTTTCGCAACAACGCCAGCTACGACCGCTGGTGGGAAGCCCGCAAGCTGTGGGGACAACTGCTCAACGACGCGCGCTCGATGACCCGTCAGGTCGTCACCCTGCCACGCGAGACCCTCGAAAACGCCGAAGTCCGCGAATTCATGCACGTCCTGGGCGCACTCCCCCACGCACTGCGACACCAGCTACGCAAGACCGATCCGCGCGAGGACCTTGCCACCCGCCTGCCCGCCGCGCTGCTGGAACGCGTCATGGCGTCGCGCTATCGCCCGTCAACCCTCATGCTGGCACTCGGTGAATGGATCCAGCGCCACTCGCGCGCAGGCGCCATCGATCCGATGGCCGTGCTCGCCTTCGACCGGAATCTGAATTCCCTGTCGGATGTCATCGGCGGTTGCGAGCGTATCGGCTCCACGCCGCTGCCGTTTGCCTATTCGGTGATGATTCACCGCACCGTGTATTTCTTCTGCGCGTCGCTGCCGTTTGGCCTCGTGGAGAGCATCGGCGTCTTCACGCCGGTCTTCTCGGTCTTTGTCGCCTACGCCTTCATGGCACATGAGGCGATCGCCGCACAGCTGGAAGACCCCTTCGGCACCGACGAGAACGACCTCGCGCTCACCATGATGTCCGTCTATATCGAGGACGCCACGCGCGATCTGCTAGGCGAGGCCGCGCTCGCCATCCCTGGCCCGAAGGACCAGGGATTCGTGGTCAATTGACCGATCCGGCAAATCCACGGCGCAAGCCCCGGCACGGCCACGGAACGCCCGGGCAGCACGCCGCGCTCAATCGTTGCCGACCGTCTCCGCAAGACGTTTGAGCGTCGCCACCCGCGCGCCGATGATGTCGACCCGGCCGGGCTCGTCAGTTACCGCCGTCGCAGCCTCGAGGTAGGCGTTCCACGCGCGTTGCGCGCGCACCAGGGTCGGGCGGGCACGTGCCGGCATCTTCGCCTGCAAACGGCGGTAGTAGCGGTTCATATCGAACGTGGCGTGCTCGCACAGCGCGTCGGCGCTACAGGGACGCGCACGCGGCGGCGCATCGGCATTGGTACCCGTCCTGGCCGCCGCGCTGCGCAGCGCCAGCGCGCGGTCGCGCACCGGCTGCAACTGCATGTCCGCCTCGGCTAGCTGATACATCGTGCCGCGCGTCGTCGCAAAGACCGCATCGAGCAAAGGCGCCTGCGCATCGCGCGCGGCCTGCCAGCGCGTCTGGCTCGTGTCCCACGCCTTATGCTGCGCCGCCGGCAACTTCGCCTGCAGCTGCTGCCACGCCGTGTCCGTCGCGGCCTGCCAGCCCAGACGCGCCGTCTCCATGCACTGCACCTGTCCCGCCGTCGACGACATATCGCTGCGAGCCAGACAGGCACGCATCGCCGCGTCGATCGGATCGGCCGCGGCGACTTCTGCGTGGGCGCTGCCCGGCACCGTCGACGCCAGCGTCAGCACCGTCGCGGCGGCGCACAGCCATGCGCGGCCGATCTGTTGCAACCGTGGCAACCGTGCCATTTTCAGCCGCGCACGCAATCGACGAAATACTCAATGCGGCCGTTGATCGTCTCGCCCACCAGACCGTGGATGTCGGTATGGAAGCCCGGGAAGCGCTCGTTGAACTCGCGGGCAAAGCGCAGGTAGCTGACGATCGTCCGGTTAAAGCGCTCGCCCGGAATCAGCAGCGGAATGCCCGGCGGATACGGCGTGAGCAGAATCGACGTGACGCGGCCTTCGAGTTCGTCGATCGGTACGCGGTCAACCTCGCGGTGTGCCAGCCTGGCAAACGCTTCGGACGGCTTCATCGCCGGCTCCATGCTCGACAGGTACATCTCGGTGGTCAGGCGCGCGATGTCGTTGGCGCGATAGACGCTGTGGATCTGCTCGCACAGATCGCGCAGACCGATGCGCTCGTACATCGGATGATGCGCGACAAACTCCGGCAGCACGCGCCACAGCGGCTGGTTGTTGTCGTAGTCGTCCTTGAACTGTTGCAGCTCGGTCACCATCGAGTTCCAGCGGCCCTTGGTGATGCCGATCGTAAACATGATGAAGAACGAATACAGCCCGGTCTTCTCGACGATGATGCCGTGCTCGGCCAGGTACTTCGTGACGATCGCCGCCGGAATGCCCGAGTCGCCAAAGTCGCCGTCCACGTCGAGCCCCGGCGTGATGATCGTCGCCTTGATCGGGTCGAGCATGTTGAAGTTTTCGGCGAGCGGACCGAAGCCGTGCCAGCGGTCGTTCGGGCGCAGCATCCAGTCTTCGCGCGAGCCGATGCCTTCCTCGGCCAGCTCTTCCGGACCCCACACCTTGAAGAACCACTCGTCGCCGTATTCGGCGTCCACCTTGCGCATCGCGCGGCGAAAGTCCAGCGCTTCGGCGATCGACTCTTCCACCAGCGCGGTCCCGCCCGGCGGCTCCATCATCGCCGCGGCCACGTCGCACGAGGCAATGATCGCGTACTGCGGACTGGTCGACGTGTGCATCAGATACGCCTCGTTGAAGCGATGCTTGTCGAACGTGCTGTTCTCGGAGTCCTGCACGACGATCTGCGAGGCCTGCGAGATGCCGGCGAGCAGCTTGTGCGTCGAGTGCGTGGCGAACACCAGCGCGCCGGTGCGCGGACGCCCCGCGCCAATCGCGTGCATGTCCTGGTAGAACTCGTGAAACTCGGCGTGCGGCAGCCACGCTTCGTCAAAGTGCAGCGTGTCGAGCAGATCGCCGAGCAGGTCCTTGATCATCTCGACGTTGTAGATCACGCCGTCGTACGTGCTTTGCGTGATCGTCAGGATGCGCGGCTTCAGGTTCGGGTTCTTCGCCAGCGCTTCGCGCGCGAACGGATTCGCTTCGATCTTCTTGCGGATGTTCTCCGGCTTGAACTCGTCGCGCGGAATCGGCCCGATGATGCCGAAGTGATTGCGCGTCGGCGTGAGGAACACCGGAATCGAACCGGTCATCGTGATCGCGTGCAGGATCGACTTGTGGCAGTTGCGGTCCACCAGCACGATGTCGCCCGGCGCCACCGTCGCATGCCAGACGATCTTGTTCGAAGTCGACGTGCCGTTGGTCACGAAGAACAGGTGATCGGCGCTGAAAATGCGCGCGGCATTGCGTTCGGAAGCCGCGATCGGACCGGTGTGGTCGAGCAGCTGGCCGAGTTCGTCGACGGCGTTACACACGTCGGCGCGCAGCATGTTCTCGCCGAAAAACTGGTGGAACATCTGGCCGAGCGGATTCTTCAGGAACGCCACGCCGCCCGAGTGTCCCGGGCAGTGCCACGAATACGAGCCCTCTTCCGCGTACTGCACCAGTTCCTTGAAGAACGGCGGCGCGAGCGAATCCAGGTACACCTTCGCCTCGCGGATGATGTGGCGCGCGACGAACTCCGGCGTGTCCTCGAACATGTGAATGAAGCCGTGCAGCTCACGCAGGATGTCGTTGGGCAGGTGGCGCGAGGTGCGCGTCTCGCCGTACAGGAAAATCGGAATGTCGGCGTTGCGGCGCCGCACTTCGGTCACGAACGCGCGCAGCGCGACGATCGCGGCGGCCAGCTCCGGCGTGTCGCCCTCGACCACGACATTGTCGACGTACGGCAGCAGTTCATCGTCGTCGATCGACAGGATGAAGCACGAAGCACGGCTCGACTGCTGTGCGAAGGAGGTCAGATCGCCATAGCTCGTCAACCCGAGCACTTCCACGCCTTCTTTCTCGATCGCTTCGGCGAGAGCCCGGATGCCGGAACCCGAGATGTTCTCGGAACGGAAATCTTCGTCAATGATGACGACGGGGAAACGAAACTTCATGGGCGATTCTCCAAAAAGAACGACCGCTGCATGCGCAGCGGTCACCCGTATAGCTGGTGGGTCAGTGCGCTGCCGGCGTTACGTTTTCGGCAACGTGACGCCGTGCTGACCTTGATATTTGCCGCCGCGATCCGCGTACGACACCTCACAGATTTCATCGCTTTCGAAAAACAGCACCTGGGCGACGCCTTCGTTCGCATAGATCTTGGCAGGCAAAGGTGTCGTATTTGAGAATTCGAGCGTCACGTGCCCTTCCCACTCCGGTTCGAACGGCGTCACGTTGACGATGATCCCGCAGCGCGCATAGGTCGATTTACCCAGACACACGGTGAGCACGCTGCGCGGAATACGGAAATACTCCACCGTGCGCGCCAGCGCGAACGAATTCGGCGGGATGTTGCAGACATCGCCCTTGAAATCGACAAACGACTTCTCGTCAAAGTTCTTCGGATCGACGATCGTCGAGTTGATGTTCGTGAAGATCTTGAATTCGTCTGCGCAGCGAATGTCGTAGCCGTAGCTCGATGTGCCGTAGCTGA
>DASZIR010000200.1:0-29170 GCA_035948995.1 Paraburkholderia sp.
AGGTTCACAATTCCCCTACCGATCAAGGACCTACGGAACTGCGCCCGGCAATTTAGAACCGGGCGCGCGTAATTTACCAATCATCACAAGCCGTTGATTCGAAAGGACGCTCAGGAATGCTCACTCCCACTCAATCGTCGCCGGCGGCTTCCCCGAGATGTCGTAAACCACCCGGTTAATCCCTCGCACTTCGTTGATGATCCGGTTCGAAACGTGGCCGAGCAGCTCATGCGGCAGATGAGCCCAATGTGCGGTCATGAAGTCCTGCGTCTGCACGGCACGCAGCGCCACGACATACTCATAAGTCCGCCCGTCGCCCATCACGCCCACACTCTTCACCGGCAGAAACACTGCGAACGCCTGGCTCGTCAGGTCGTACCATGACTTACCGGTTTCCTTGTCGATGGTCGTACGCAGCGTCTCGATGAAAATCGCATCCGCACGACGCAGCAGGTCTGCAAACTCGCGCTTCACTTCGCCAAGAATCCGCACGCCCAGACCCGGACCCGGGAACGGATGGCGATACACCATCGCCGGCGGCAAACCGAGCTTCACGCCCAGTTCGCGCACTTCGTCCTTGAACAGTTCGCGCAGCGGCTCGAGCAGCTTCAGGTTCAGCGTCTCCGGCAGGCCGCCCACGTTATGGTGACTCTTGATGGTCTGCGTGGCCTTCTTGCCCTTGCCGGCCGACTCGATCACATCCGGATAAATCGTGCCTTGCGCGAGCCACTTTGCATCCGTCAGCTTGCCGGCTTCGGCCTGGAACACTTCCACAAACTCCGCGCCGATGATCTTGCGCTTCGCTTCCGGATCAGTCACGCCAGCAAGTTTCGACAGGAACACTTCGCTCGCGTCGACATGGATCACCTTCACACCGAGGTGGTCGGCGAACGTCGCCATCACCTGCTCGGCTTCATTCAAACGCAGCAAGCCGTGATCGACGAACACGCAGGTCAGTTGATCGCCGATCGCACGATGCAGCAGTGCCGCCGCCACCGACGAATCCACGCCGCCCGACAGGCCCAGGATCACGTGCTCATTACCCACCTGCTCGCGAATCTTCGCGACCGCTTCGTCGACGTAGTGACCCATTTCCCAATCGGGCTGCGCACCGCAGATCTTCAGCACGAAGCGCTCGAGCATGGCGCGCCCTTGCACGGTGTGGGTGACTTCCGGGTGCCATTGCAGGCCGTAGAAATGGCGCGTCTCGTCGGCCATCGCCGCGATCGGGCACGATTCCGTCGACGCCATCAGCTGGAAGCCCGGCGGCATTTCCAGCACCTTGTCGCCATGGCTCATCCACACCTTCAGCATGCCGTGACCTTCCGGCGTGGTGAAGTCGCTGATACCTTCGAGCAGGCTCGTATGGTTGCGCGCACGCACCTCGGCGTAACCGAATTCGCGCAGGTGGCCGTTGTCGACCTTGCCGCCGAGCTGCTCGGCCATTGCCTGCATGCCGTAGCAGATGCCCAGTACCGGCACGCCGAGTTCGAACACCGCTTGCGGCACGCGCGGCGTATCGGTCTCGGTGACCGAGCTCGGGCCGCCCGACAGGATCACGCCCTTCGGCGCGAAGTCGCGAATGAATGCCGCGTCGACGTCATACGGATGGATTTCCGAGTACACGTTCGCCTCGCGGACGCGACGTGCAATCAATTGGGTGACTTGCGAACCGAAGTCGAGAATCAGGATCTTGTCATGCATGGCAGCGGACGGAATCAAAAGTGAACGGATAAGGAAAGCCGCGCACAAGGCGCGGCGTTGAATTCAAAACGGCCCTGGCGGCGCAGCCATATTCGGCAGCGCGGTATCGGGCGTCGCGCGGACGCGCCGTGCACAAACACGCGGTGAAGCACGCGCGCAGACGGAATCCGGAAGCTTCGGTAGGAGGCGTGGCAGTCCGTGGGTCAGCCATGAAACGGCGGCCGTGGCGCGCCCGGTGCATCCGCAGCGGCGCTGCGCGCTTCGACGTCGCTCGCCGATAACGTCCCCGGCCGGTCTGCCGCAGCGAAGTCCGGCTCGACCGGATGCCCCGTTGCAGGACTGATAGGGTTCGCAGGACGCGTCGCCGGGGGAACGACGGGCTCGGCAACCGGCGCGACGACCGGCTCAGCCCGATAACCCACGGCCTCACGCCCGCGCGCCGCATCTTTCGCGGCCTGCCGCTCGGCACGTTCCGCTGCTGCCGCCTCGGTGACGCGCAGCTTTTCGCGCCGCCGCACCGCACCCGAGAGCCGCACACCGCCCAGCCCCACTACGACCAGCACCACGCCGGCCAGCACCGCCACCAGTTGACCGAAGCCGGTCAACTCAGGCCTGTGCATGCCGATCAGCCAGACCAGCATCAGCAAACCCGTGAGCCAGTTCACATGCCCGACGACTTTGGCGACCGTCGAGGTCAGCGCACCGTCGATCGACGCATGGAAAGCCAGCCACGCGAGCCCGATCAGCGCGATGCCGAGACCCTGTCCCACCAGCGCGGGCTGGGTCTGCACCAGTTGCAGCGCGTTGTACAGCGAGGTCCAGGGCGTCAGCACGAACAGCAGGCCGAACGCCAGCAGCAGCAAGGCATCGATGATCAGTACAGCACGCAGCAATGGCTTCATGGGCAATTAGTCCACGTGGTAGTTAGGCGCTTCCTTGGTGATCTGCACGTCGTGAACGTGTGACTCGCGCAATCCGGCGCCGGTGATCTGCACGAATTCCGCCTTGTCGTTCATCTCGGCGATGGTGCGGCAGCCACAGTAGCCCATGCTGGCGCGCACGCCACCGATCAGCTGGAACAGGATCGCGTTGACCGAACCCTTGTAGGCGACCCGGCCTTCGATACCTTCCGGCACCAGCTTGTCGATGTTCGCGGAGTTGTCCTGGAAGTAGCGGTCTGCTGCGCCGTCCTTCATCGCACCAACCGAGCCCATGCCGCGATACGACTTGTACTGGCGGCCCTGATACAGGAACACGTCGCCCGGCGCTTCTTCGGTGCCGGCGAACATGCTGCCCATCATCACGGAGTTCGCGCCGGCGGCCAGCGCCTTGCTGACGTCGCCCGAGAAGCGCACGCCACCGTCGGCGATCACCGGTACGCCCGTGCCCTTGAGCGCTTCGGACACGTTGGCGATGGCCGTGACTTGCGGCACGCCGACGCCCGCGACGATTCGCGTCGTGCAGATCGAGCCCGGGCCGATACCGACCTTGACGCCATCCGCGCCGTATTCGACCAGCGCCTTCGCAGCGGCCGCCGTAGCGATGTTGCCGCCGATCACTTCGACATGCGGGAAGTTCTTCTTGACCCACTGCACGCGCTCCAGCACGCCCTTGCTGTGGCCGTGCGCCGTGTCGACGACGATCACGTCGACACCCGCCTGCACCAGCAGCGACACGCGCTCTTCGTTGTCCGCACCGACGCCGACCGCCGCGCCCGCGCGCAGCTTGCCGTGTTCGTCCTTACAAGCGTCCGGGTGCTCGGTTTGCTTGGTGATGTCTTTCACCGTCATCAGGCCGCGCAGTTCAAACGCGTCGTTGATGACCAGCACGCGCTCCAGACGGTGGCTGTGCATCAGCGCCTTGGCTTCGGCGAGCGGCGTGCCTTCCTTGACCGTGACGAGCCGCTCGCGCGGCGTCATGATGTTGCGCACCGGTTCGTCCAAGCGCTCTTCGAAGCGCAGGTCGCGATTGGTGACGATGCCGATCAGCTGTGCGCCTTCGACCACCGGGAAGCCGGAAATGCCATGCTGCTGCGACAGCGCCATGACGTCGCGCACCTTCATTTGCGGCGGCACGGTAATCGGATCACGCACGACGCCGGATTCGAAACGCTTCACCTTGGCCACTTCACGGGCCTGTTCAGCCGGCGTGAAATTCTTGTGGATGATGCCCACGCCACCCATTTGCGCCATCGCAATGGCGAGACGGGCTTCGGTGACGGTGTCCATGGCGGCGGACACGAGCGGCATGTTCAGGGAAATGTTGCGGGTCAGCCGGGTCTTGAGGCTGGTGTCGCGCGGCAGAACATCGGAGAAGGCCGGGACGAGGAGCACGTCATCGAACGTGAGTGCTGTTTGGATCAGACGCATGACAAATCCTATAGGCGCAAAAGCGAATTATACGCGATACCTCCCTGGTTTTCACTGCGCGAACAGCAGGTTAGCGATTTTCCGGTGATTTTCCAGGGTCTTTTCGGGCTCATTCAGCAGGCGAATTTCGCTTCGCCGTTCGGGTCGGGTTCGATCGGGTTTCGTTTGCGCGTTCGGGCACAGCGAGGACTCTGCGCAGTACCTCCCGGACCGCTGTTGCCCGCTCGCCGCCCGCTGCCGTAGTGCTTTGTCGACCCACTTTGGGGGCATCCTGAGACCCGCCATTTGCCGCTGCGCCTGGCACTCGCCGCGCCCGATCAGTGCAGGATCGAACAAGACACCTCGTGACCCGGCAAGCTAACCTGCGCACCTGTTCAGCTTTTATGCCGGAGTAGTCGATGCAGCGTGGGGTGGCGTACGGCGTGATGGCCGGGGCGTTGTGGGGCATGGTGTTTCTGGTGCCGCGGATGTTGCCCGATTTTTCACCGCTGCTGCTGAGCGCGGGGCGGTACACGATGTACGGCCTCGTCTCGCTCGCCGCCGCGCTGCCGATGGCGCGTTCGCTGCTGTCCCGGCTGACCCGCGAGGATCTCGCCGCGCTCGTCAAGCTCGCGCTGGCCGGCAACCTGCTCTACTACATCCTGTTGACGGCCGCCGTGCACCTGGTCGGCATCGCGCCGACGTCGCTGATCGTCGGGGTGCTGCCGGTCACCGTCACGCTGCTCGGCCGGCGCGACCACGGCGCCGTGCCGCTCACCCGTCTCGCGTGGCCGCTCGCGATGGTCCTGGCGGGTATCGCCTGTATCAATGTCGATGTGTTTGCGGCGAGCAGCGCGCTCACACACGGCGCACCGGTCAGCATCCTGACCAGGCTCGCCGGACTGGCCTGCGCGGTGGGCGCGCTCGCCTGCTGGACATGGTTCGCGGTCGAAAACACCCGCTACCTGCAGCGTCAGAATCATTTCAGCGGCAACGAATGGTCTGTTTTGTGGGGTGTGGTGACCGGCGCGCTCGGTGCTTCGTTGTGGCTGGTCGTTGCCGTGCTGCCGTCCGGCAGCCTCCAGAGCACCCTCGGCAGCGAGCGCTGGCACAGCTTCTGGCTGCTCAATCTGGGACTGGCGATCGGCGCGTCGTGGCTGGGCAACGGCTTGTGGAACGCTGCCTCGAAACGCTTGCCGCTGACGCTGTCCGGCCAGATGATCGTCTTCGAAACCCTGTTTGCGCTGCTTTATGCGTTCATTTACGACCACCGGCTGCCGCGTCCGCTTGAAATGGCGGCCGTCGCGTTGCTGGTGGCCGGCGTGAGCTGGTCGGTGCGGCAACATGCGGATGAGGGTTCGGACGCCGCGCCGATCGAAGAAAAGGCGCAGGTATCCGCGCACTAAATGGCGGCCCGGCGGACCAGAGCGGCAAACCCGCGAACATGGCTCGCTGGACAACTTGGCACGCGGTGCGCGCCGTGATTCGTCGGAGCAGGCAACGCGCCGCCACCGACCGCCGCAGGACCGCCCTAGCGCGTATCCCGATGCATCCACTTACGCCCTTCGATCGAGCCTTCCTTGCGGGTCTTTTCGACGCGCCGCTGGCGCGCCGCCTTCGGATCGACGATCAAGGGCCGGTAGATTTCCACGCGATCGTGGTCGGCAAGCACGGCGTCGAGCGGCTTGAGCTTGCCGAACACACCGACCTTCTGCTTCGCGAGATCGATCTGCGGACAGCGCTGCACGATGCCGCTGGCATCGAGCGCCTGCTGCACGGTCGCACCCTCCGGCAACTCGACGGGGATCAGCACCTGCTCATTGGGCAGCGCATAGCAGACTTCGATCGACAGCATCGCGCTCATGGCTTACCGTAGCGCTGGTCGGCGCGCTTCACGAACGATTCGACGAAGGTGTTGGCAATATGGCTGAACACCGGGCCGATGATCTTCTCAAGGATAACGTTGGTGAATTCGTAGTGCAGCGCGAATTCGATCTTGCAGGCATCTGCACGCAGTGCCGTGAAGCGCCAGTAGCCCGTGAACTTGCGAAACGGGCCGTCCGCGAACTCCATGTCGATGCGCGTGGGCCGCTGCATGCTGTTGCGGGTGGCGAAATGCTGCTTGATGCCCTTGAAGTTGATGTCGATCTTCGCCTCCATGCCGTCCTCGTCCTGGCGACGGATTTCGACGCCGCCGCACCAGGGCAGGAAGTTCGGGTAATCGGCGACATCGGTGACGAGGTCGAACATCTGTTCCGCCGAATGGCGTATCAATACGGTTTTCTGGACATCTGCCATAAATTGGACAGCACGCGGCAAGGGTTGGCCAAGCACCGCGGGCTTTCCTTGCCCCGCTTTGCTAAAATGGTGATTTTAAACGAGTTGGGCACTTTCCATTCATGAGCATCATAGACAACAGAAAAGCCTTCTACGACTATTCGGTCGAAGAACGCTACGAAGCAGGGCTCGTGCTCGAAGGATGGGAGGTCAAGGCGTTGCGCGCCGGTCGCGGCCAGATCAAGGAAGGCTACGTGGTGATCCGCAACAACGAACTGTTCCTGATCGGCACGCACATCAGCCCGTTACCCGAAGCGTCGACCCATATCACGCCGGACCCGGTGCGCACCCGCAAGCTCCTCCTGCACAGCGAGGAGATCAGCAAACTGATCGGCAAGGTGGAACAGCGCGGTTATACGCTCGTGCCGCTAAACTTTCATTACAAGGGCGGCCGCGTCAAATGCGAGATCGGCCTCGCGAAGGGCAAGAAGCAACATGACAAACGCGAGACCGAGAAGAAGCGCGACTGGGAGCGTGAAAAGGCCCGTCTGATGCGCACGCCCACCTGAGGCGCGCCCGCGACTTCACCGAAATGAAAAATGGCCCGCATACTTTGCGGGCCATTTTGTTTGTAAACGACACCCCGGGAGCGCACGAACCTCGCCGCCCGCCCGCTTAGCGCACCTCGGTGGTGCCCTTCCCCTTGTTCACGATGGTCAGCGCCGAGGCGATCATCGCGCTCATATTCGACAGATCGCCCGGCACGATCAGCGTAGTGCCCTGCTTCGCCAGATTGGCGAACGCGTTCACGTATTGTTCGGCCACCTTCAGGTTCACCGCTTCCATGCCGCCGGCCGACTGGATCGCCGCTGCGATCTTCTGGATGGCCTGCGAATTGGCTTCGGCCACCGCCAGAATCGCCGCGGCCTGCCCCTGCGCCTGATTGATCGCCGCCTGGCGCTCGCCTTCGGACTTCTGGATCGACGCCTCGCGCCCGCCCGAGGCGATATTGATCTGCTCCTGCTTGCGCCCTTCCGAGGCCGCGATCAGCGCGCGCTTCTCACGCTCGGCGGTGATCTGCGCCTGCATCGCGTGAAGGATTTCCTTCGGCGGCGTCAGGTCCTTGATTTCGTAGCGCAGCACCTTCACGCCCCAGTTCGACGCCGCTTCGTCGAGCGACGAGACAATGCTGTGATTGATGAAGTCGCGTTCCTCGAACGTCTTGTCGAGTTCGAGCTTGCCGATCACCGAGCGCAGCGTGGTCTGCGACAACTGCGTGATCGCGAACACGAAGTTGCTCGATCCATACGACGCTTTCATCGGGTCGGTAACCTGAAAATACAGCACGCCGTCGACCTGCAACTGGGTGTTGTCGCGCGTAATACAAACCTGGCTCGGGACCTCAAGCGGGATTTCCTTGAGGACGTGCTTATAGGCGATCCGGTCGACGAACGGAACCACAAAGCTCAATCCCGGCGTGAGCGTCGCGTGGTATCGGCCGAGCCGCTCCATCACCCAGGCATGCTGCTGCGGCACGATCTTGATGGTCTGCGCCGCGATCACGATTACGATGATGAGAAGGACTGCCCCGACGATGGTCGAATCCATAGTTGCTCCGATCTCTGGTTTGAGTTGTTATCTGTGCAATCAGGCGCCTGCAGCCCGCTTGCTGGCCACCACGATAAGGCGGCTGCCATCCATGGCGCTGATCTCATAGACCTGCGCGTCCTCAGGCTCGCCCGGCGCGAGTTCGACGTCCCACGCCGCACCCCGGTAATTCGCGCGCGCCCGCCGGTCGCGCCATCCTGTCACGGCCAGGGTCTGGCCGATATCCATGTTCACGTCGGGATTGCGCGCGGCCTCTTTGCGAGGTTTGCGGCCAAAGCGCGAGCGCCGCAACAGCAGCACCGCCGCCAGCGCCACTACAGCCGCCAGCGCAAACTGCACGTCGGCATTGGCGCCGGCCAGGCGCGCGACGGCGCCGGCGACGAATCCCAACGCGATCATCAACAGATAGAAGGTGCCGCTCATCAACTCCAGCACGATGAGCACACCCGCCCCGACCCACCAGAACAGCCCACCTGGCGCCACGTCGACCTCCACAAAGCAAAACACCCCGGATCTACCGGGGTGTTTATAGCACGAAGCTGGTGCAATTTATTGCCCGGCACGGTCCACGTTGATGAACCGCACCGGAACTGCGATGCGCGCCGCTTAGTTTGCTGCTTGCTTCGCCGACGATTTAGCCAGCGCCTGCCACGTCTCGATGATCGTGTCCGGGTTCAGCGAGATCGACTCAATGCCTTGATCCGTCAGCCACTGCGCGAAATCCGGATGATCCGATGGGCCCTGGCCGCAGATACCGACGTACTTGTTCAGACGCAGACACGTCTCGATCGCGCGCTTCAGCATGAACTTGACCGCCGGGTCGCGTTCGTCGAAATCCACCGCCAGCAACTCCATACCCGAATCGCGGTCAAGGCCGAGCGTGAGCTGCGTCAGGTCGTTCGAGCCGATCGAGAAGCCGTCGAAGAACTGCAGGAACTCTTCGGCAAGAATCGCGTTCGACGGCACTTCGCACATCATGATCAGGCGCAGGCCCTTCTCGCCGCGCTTCAGGCCGAACTTCTCGAGCAGCCCGATCACGCGCTCAGCCTGCTTGAGCGTACGCACGAACGGCACCATGATCTCGACGTTGTCGAGGCCCATCTCTTCGCGCACCTTCTTCAGCGCGACGCACTCCATCTGGAATGCTTCGGCGAAGTCTTCGGCGATGTAACGCGACGCGCCGCGGAAACCCAGCATCGGGTTTTCTTCGTCCGGCTCGTAACGCGAACCGCCGATCAGCTTCTTGTACTCGTTCGACTTGAAGTCAGACAGACGCACGATGACGGGCTTCGGATAGAACGCCGCCGCAATCGTCGCGATGCCTTCGGTCAGCTTGTCGACGTAGAACGCGCGCGGCGACGCGTGACCGCGCGCGACGCTTTCGACCGCCTTCTTCAGATCCTGATCGATGTTCGGGTACTCGAGGATCGCCTTCGGGTGCACGCCGATGTTGTTGTTGATGATGAACTCGAGCCGCGCGAGGCCCACGCCGCCATTCGGCAACTGCGAGAAGTCGAACGCAAGTTGCGGGTTGCCGACGTTCATCATGATCTTCACCGGAATCGGCGGCAGTTCGCCGCGCTGGACTTCGGTGATTTCGGTTTCGAGCAGGCCGTCGTAGATCTTGCCTTCGTCGCCTTCCGCGCACGACACGGTCACCAGCGCGCCGTCTTTCAGCAGGTCGGTTGCGTCGCCGCAGCCCACCACGGCCGGCACGCCCAGCTCACGCGCGATGATGGCCGCGTGGCAGGTCCGGCCGCCGCGGTTCGTGACGATTGCCGAGGCGCGCTTCATGACCGGCTCCCAGTTCGGGTCGGTCATGTCGGCCACCAGCACGTCGCCCGGCTGCACGCGATCCATTTCCGACGGATCGTGAATCACCCGCACCGGACCCGCGCCGATCTTCTGGCCGATCGCGCGGCCCGTGACGATCACCTGCGACTGGCCCTTCAGCTTGAAGCGCTGTTCTGCCTTGCCCGAGGCCTGGCTCTTCACCGTTTCCGGACGCGCCTGGAGGATGAAGATCTTGCCGTCGCGGCCGTCCTTGCCCCACTCGATGTCCATCGGACGCTGGTAGTGCTTCTCGATGATCACGGCGTACTTCGCCAGTTCGATCACGTCTTCGTCGGTGATCGAGAAACGGTTGCGCTGCTCGTGCGCCACGTCCACGGTCTTCACGCGGCCAGGCTCGCCCGGCTTGGTGAATTCCATCTTGATCAGCTTCGAGCCGATCGAACGGCGGATGACCGGGTACTTGCCCTGCGCCAGCGTGGTCTTGAAGACGTAGAACTCGTCCGGATTCACGGCGCCCTGCACGACGGTTTCGCCAAGACCGTAGCTCGAGGTGATGAACACCGCGTCCTTGAAGCCGGATTCCGTATCAAGCGTGAACATCACGCCGGCCGCGCCGACGTCCGAGCGCACCATACGCTGCACACCAGCGGACAGTGCGACTTCAGCGTGGGTGAAGCCCTTGTGGACGCGATAAGAGATAGCGCGGTCGTTGTACAGCGACGCGAACACGTGCTTCATACGATCGAGCACGTCGTCGATGCCGACCACGTTCAGGTAGCTTTCCTGCTGCCCGGCGAACGACGCATCCGGCAAATCTTCTGCCGTAGCGGACGAACGGACTGCGAACGAAAGCTCTTCAGGCGAGCTGTTCTGAAGCGTGTCGAAGCCCGCGCGGATGTCAGCCTCGAGCTTCGGCTGCAGCGGTGCGTCGACGATCCATTGACGGATTTCCTTGCCCGCTTCGGCGAGCGCCTTCACGTCATCGACGTCGAGCGTCTCGAGACGTTTGGCGATGCGTTCGGTGAGGTTGTTGTGATGGAGGAAATCGCGGAATGCGAGTGCCGTCGTGGCGAAACCGGTCGGCACACGAACGCCGGCCTGAGCGAGTTGACTGATCATCTCGCCGAGGGACGCATTCTTGCCGCCCACAATCTCCACATCGATCATCCGCAACTGCTCGAACGGAACTACATACGCCTGATCCTTTGCGACGTTAACTGCGTTAGTCATACAAGCCCCTGAGTGTGAAAGAAATTCACGGCTGTGCAAGTGGGCTCGGACGCGAGGGCTCATAGGAAGCGGATCTCGACGTCTTGCACAACCTGTTAGATAAACAATCGCGGGGCGGCTTGATCAGCAGCCGCCTGGTCGAGCATGCGATGGCAACCCCGATGGCAACCCGATTGCAACAAAGCGCGCAAATAGCGCGACGAAGCCAACGGTTCGACGAAATTATTCAAAATCGTCGCAAGTTACCGGCAAAAAGCGGGGCGATGGCCGGGCGATAAATGCGAGTTAAGCGCGGTTCGCCTGCAATTGCTTATCCAACAGGTTGCCGCTATTCTACCGTGCCGACTCTCAAAATGTGACTGTCGGACGAGAATTGCGCCTCGAACCGCGCCCCGGACCTGCCGTCCGGCTCTTTGCGAGGCGGCGGCAGTGCGGGACGCGCCAGCGGCGCCCACCGCGCGCCGCGCCGACGCCCCTGTAATCTCCGGTTAGCCACCGTACAGTTTGCGTCGACTCGGCGATGTTAGATTCGAGCGTAATTTCCCGCTCACGTTCCCTGCCCCACTGATGCCGCCCACCGTATTCATCGTCTCCGACGGTACCGGGATCACTGCCGAAACCTTCGCGCATTCGATCCTCTCCCAGTTCGACCAGAAATTTCGCCTGGTTCGCGTGCCTTTCGTCGATTCCACCGAGAAGGCCTACGCGACACTCGAAAAAATCAACGAGGCGACCCAGCAGGATGGCCGTCGGCCCATCGTGTTCACGACGCTGGTCGACAGTTCGTCGAACAAGATCGTCAAGGGCTCGAATGCACTGGTGCTCGACATGTTCCAGACCTTCGTGGAACCGCTCGAACAGGAACTGGAGTTGAAGTCGAGCCACGCGATGGGCCGCGGCCACCAGAACGCGGACACCGAGGAATACAAGAACCGTATCGAGGCGATCAACTTCTCGCTCGCCCATGACGACGGTCAATCCAATCGCAATCTCGCCGACGCCGACGTGATCCTCGTAGGGGTGTCGCGCAGCGGCAAGACACCGACGAGCCTGTACCTCGCGATGCAGTACGGCGTGAAGGCGGCCAACTACCCGCTGATTCCGGAAGACTTCGAACGCGGCAAGCTGCCGACGCCGCTGCTCGAGCATCGGCAAAAGATGTTTGGGTTGTCGATCGATCCGCAACGGTTGTCGGAAATCCGAAACGAGCGTCGTCCGGGCAGCAAGTACGCGGCGCCGGAGAACTGCCGTTACGAGATCAACGAAGCGGAAGCGATGATGCGGCGCGAGGGGGTCAAGTGGCTGTCGTCGACGCACAAGTCGATCGAGGAGATCGCGACGACGATCCTGCAGGAGATCAAACTCGACCGGCCGGCGTATTGAGAGAGGCCAGGCGGCCGTGGCTCGATGCCGGCGGCCGTTCAGCGAGCCCCGCGACCAGAGCGCGGCCTGCGGCGCCAGAACTGCGTGACAGCGGTGTCACGCACCGCGCTGCTGGCGGCATTGCTCGAACAGGCACACGGCGGCAGCGGCCGCCACATTCAGCGATTCCATCCCGCCCGGCTGCGGAATCGTCACGCGCAGCGTGACCGCATCGCGCCACGCCTGCGACACCCCTGCCCCTTCATTGCCCATCACCCACGCGAGCGGCCCGGACAGGTCGCAATCGTAGAGGGCCTCGGCGCCGTGCGAATCGGTAATGACCACCGGCACGGCCAGGCGCTCGATCAGCGCGTGCGGTTCCACGTCTTCGTGAATCTGCAGCAGGAAATGCGCGCCCATCCCTGAGCGCAACACCTTCGACGACCACGCGTAGGCTGTGCCCGGCGCGCAGAACACGTGCTGGATCCCCGCGGCTGCGGCACTGCGCAGGATGGAGCCGACATTGCCCGCGTCCTGCACGCCGTCGAGCACGACGCAGGTCTGCGCGACCCGCTCCGGCAACGGTGCAGCGAGCTTTTCGACGAGCAGCAGAATGCCCACGCCGTTGACCACGTTGGACAACTGACCGAAGAGCGCATCCGGCAGCGTCACGAGACGGTGCTCGTCGATGCGCGCGACGATGGCCTGCGCTTCTTCATGACGCAAGGCGCCCTCGGTGACGATGCACGTTTCAGGCTGTCCGGCGACATCCAGGTAGGCGCTCGCCAGGTGAAATCCTTCGAGCAGCGCGTGACCGCTGCGGCGCTGCTGATGCGTCGAGCCGGCCAATGCTTTCAGGCGCTTGTAGAGCGGATTGTCCCGCGAGGTGATGGCTTTCACAGGCAGCGAAGACAGTGAGAAGGTGAGAAAAGCAGAACGAAGCGTCCGCGCGGGTGCTTCAGGAAAGCGCGTTATCGCCGAACGGGTCGTCGGGCCACTCGTTGGCTACGGCAGGCGGCAGCGCCGTCACCACGGTGCCCGGCACACCCACACGCATCTTGCCGATCCGCAGATGCGCCTCCCGCACCGGAGCGAACGAGCGCCGATGATGTTCGCACGGGCCGTGTTCGCGCAACGCCGCCAGATGCTGCGGCGTGCCGTAACCCGAGTGGGCGTCGAAGCCGTAGACCGGAAACGCCTGATGTAACTCGAGCAGCATGCGGTCGCGCGTGACCTTGGCGAGAATCGACGCCGCGGAGATGGATTTCACGAGCGCGTCGCCGCCGACAATCGCCTCGCTGCGGATACCCAGCACCGGGCAGCGGTTGCCGTCGATCTTCACGAGCGTCGGCACGACCGCGAGGCCCTCGACGGCGCGCTTCATCGCCAGCATCGTCGCATGCAGGATGTTGAGCGTATCGATTTCTTCGACCGATGCGGACGCGACGCAATACGCCAGCGCCCGCTCGACGATCTTGTCATACAGTTCGTCGCGCTTTTTGGCGGTGAGCGCCTTCGAATCGTCGAGGCCGCGGATCATCGGCTTCGAAGGATCAAAAATCACCGCTGCGGCCACGACCGGCCCTGCCAACGGGCCACGCCCCGCCTCATCGACGCCGCAGACGATCTCGTGCGGCGTATTGAAGTTCAAGCCGGGTTGCTCCACCAATGTGGCGGACTTGCGCCGGGGCGTGCGCGCGCCGTTCATCGGCGCGCCTTGCGCGTCTCGACGACGCTCGCCACGACTTCCGCGGCACGCTGGGCCGTGTTCTGCTTCAGCACGTGATGCATTTCCGTGAAAATTTCCGTCAGCGTGCGCCGGTTGGCGTCGTCGCGCAACTGTTTCAGCGTGGCATCGGCAAGCGCCTCGGGCGTCGCGAAGTGCTGCAGGATTTCCGGCACCACAAAACGGCCCGCCAGAATGTTCGGCAGCCCGATATACGGCAGATAGCCTTGCCTGCGCATGATCTGGCCGGTCAGCCAGGGCACCTTGTAGGAAATCACCATCGGCTTTTTCAGCAGCGCGGCTTCGAGCGTCACCGTACCGCTCTTGACGAGGATGGCGTCGGCGGCCGTCATCGCCACCTGCGACTGCCCTTCGGTGAGCGTCAGCGCGAGGCGCGGATGGGCGTCCACGAGCGGCTGCAGCAGTTCGCGCAACGCCCGCGTCGCGGCCGGCATCACGAAACGCACGCCAGGCTCGCGTTGCTGCATCAACTCCATCGCGTCGAAGAAGGTGGGACCGATCAGCGCGATTTCCGAGCGCCGGCTGCCGGGCAGCACCGCGATCACCGGGCCGCTTTCCGGCAGGCCGAGCGTGCGGCGCGCGCCTGCCGTGTCGGGCTCGAGCGGGATTTCGTCGGCGAGCGGATGGCCCACGTACGACGCCGCCACGCCGGCCTTCTCCAGCAGCGCCGTTTCAAACGGGAACACGCACAGCATGTGGTCGACCGCTTTGGCGATCTTCTTGATCCGGCCGCCCCGCCACGCCCAGATGGACGGGCAGACAAAGTGGACAGTCGGAATGCCCGCGTCACGCAGCGCGTGCTCGAGGCCAAAGTTGAAATCGGGTGCGTCGACGCCGACAAAGGCAGCAGGCGGCTCGGCCAGCAACTGGCGTTTGAGCTCGTTGCGAATGCCGAGAATCTCCGGAATGTGCCGCAGCGCTTCGACATAGCCGCGCACCGTCAGCTTTTCCATCGGCCAGTGCGCGTCGAAGCCCGTGGCGATCATGCGCGGGCCGCCGATGCCGTAGTACTGCGTGCCGGCGGGCATCCGGCTGGCGAGGCCATCGAGCAGGGACGCGGCAAGCAGGTCGCCGGAGGGCTCGCCGGCCACCATCGCGAGCCGCAGCGGACTGGGTTGCAAGGTCATCGGCTAGCGGATGATGCCGCGTTGCGACGCGACCACGAAGTCGACCAGCGCCTGCACCGGCGCATCGCCGTCACCGCCGGCCGTGGCCAGCTCGAACAGTTGCACCTTGGCTTCTTCGAGCGACAGACCGTTTTTGTACAGCAGACGGTACGCGGCCCGCAGCGCCGAAATCGCATCTGCCGAAAAACCGCGGCGGCGCAGACCTTCGACGTTGATGCCGTGCGGTTCGGCCTTGTTGCCCGCGGCAATCACGAACGGCGGGATGTCCTGGACGAGTGCCGAGGCGCCGCCCAGCATGGAATGCGCGCCGATGCGCACGAACTGATGCACGCCCGACATGCCACCGACGATCGCGTAATCGCCGATCGTGACGTGGCCCGCCATCTGTGCGTTGCTCGCCAGAATGACGTTGCTGCCGACGTGGCAATCGTGCCCGAGGTGCACGTAAGCCATGATCCAGTTGTCGTCGCCAAGCGTGGTGACGCCCGCGTCCTGCACCGTGCCGGTGTGGATCGTGGTGAATTCGCGAATCGTGTTGCGGTTGCCGATCACGAGCCGGGTCGGCTCGTCCTTGTATTTCATGTCCTGCGGCCGGCCACCGACCGATGCATAGTGGCCAATACGGTTTTGTTCGCCGATGGTCGTGTGACCTTCGATCACGCTATGCGAACCGATCGTCGTGCCCGCGCCGATCGTCACGTGCGGGCCAACAATGGCATACGGCCCGATTTCAACCGTTTCGTCGAGCTGCGCGCCCGGCTCGACGATTGCAGTGGGATGAATCCTGCTCATGCGCCCTCGCTTCTGATTCCGTTGCGTTATCTGGATGCCGGCCGGCGTAGGTCGCCTGACCGGCTATCCCTTCCTGGCCCTTACTGGCCGTCCGTGTCCGTGTGCCGGACTGCGCACATCAGGTCGGCTTCCGCCGCAACCGCACCATCCACCTCAGCGCGCGCCTTGAACTTCCAGATGCCGCGCATATGCCGCTCGAACGTTGCGTTCAGGATCAGCTGATCGCCCGGCTCCACCACGCGCTTGAAGCGCGCATTGTCGATGCCGACGAACAGGTACAGCGTGTTGGCCGGATCGTGCGGCTCCTCCGAGAACGTCAGGAGCGCCGCGGTCTGCGCGAGCGCTTCGAGGATCAGCACGCCCGGCATCACCGGACGGCTCGGGAAATGGCCCATGAAGTACGGCTCGTTGATCGACACGTTCTTCAGCGCCTTGATGCTCTTGTGCGGTTCGAGTTCGAGCACCCGATCGACGAGCAGGATCGGATAGCGATGCGGCAGCAGCGTGAGAATTTTGTGAATGTCGAGATTGATTTTTTCGGTGCTCATGGTGTTTCTGCTCACGCATTGACTGCGCGATGATGACTGCGGATACGGGTTCAGGTGGGTGGTCACGCATGCTGCCGTCGCTTTCCGCGACCAGGCAGCCCATGCTGCCTGGTCGCTGCAACCGACGCTTCCTGCTTGACCAGCTTGATACTTGGAGCCTTTGCTTACCTGGCGCTCACGCCTTGTCGCCCGACGCGTGGGCGGCCGCTGCCGCTTCGAGCGCCTTGATACGGTCGCGCAGCTTGTCGAGGTTGCGCATCAAGGCGGCACTTTTGTTCCAGTCGGCGTGATCGACGGCCGGGAAGGCGCTCGTGTACATGCCGGGCTTCGTCAGCGACTTCGACACGCCCGACTTCGCCGTGACGATCACATAATCGGCCAGCGTAACGTGACCTGCAATACCGACCGCGCCGCCTATCATGCAATGCCGCCCGATTGTCGTGCTGCCGGCAATCCCCGTGCAACCGGCGATCACCGTGTAGGCGCCGATCTTGCAGTTGTGGCCGATCTGCACGAGATTGTCGATCTTCACGCACTCCTCGATGACCGTATCGGCCATGGCGCCGCGGTCGATCGTCGTGTTGGCGCCGATTTCGACATCCCGCCCGACCGACACGCCGCCGACCTGCGGAATCTTGACCCAACTGCCCGTGCGGGCGTCGCCGTCGCCGACGAAATCCGGCGCAAAACCAAATCCATCGGAGCCGATCACGGCCCCCGCATGGATGATCGCGCGTTCACCGATCTTGCAGCCGTAGTACACGGTCACGTTCGGATACAGGTGCGAGCCGGCGCCGATCTTCGTGCCACGCCCAACGACGACGTTGGCGTCCAACCGCACATGCTCGCCGATCACCGCGCCGGCTTCCACCGTGACGTGCGGTCCGATCACCGCGCTTGCCGCGATCTGCGCCGACGGATCGACCGTCGCGCTGACGTGAATACCGGGCACGGCCTTCGGTGCCGCCAGATCGATAAACGCCTGTGCGATACGCGCGAAGTAAGCGTAGGGGTTCGGCGTGACGATGAAGTTACGCGCGCCGTGCACATGCGTTTCCTGCGACGAAACCTTGGCGAGGTCGTCAGCATTGATCAACACGGCACCCGCGCGGGTGGTCTCGACCTGCGACAGATACTTCGGGTTGGCGAGGAACGCCAGCTGGTTCGGACCAGCCTGATCGAGCGGCGCCAGGCTGCCCACGCGATGCGAACGGTCTCCGACTACTTCACCGCCGAATTGCTGGACGATCTCCTCGAGCGTAAATGCCATGCGCGTACTGCTCCTGCTGTTCAGTTGCCGCTGTTCGTGGACGACGCACCGCCACCGGGCGACGCTGCAAGGGCCTTGAGCACCTGATCGGTAATATCGATGCGCGGGCTGACATACACCGCCTCCTGAACAATCAGGTCGTAGTGCTGCTGCTCGGCGATCTGCTTGATCACCTTGTTGGCACGGTCGAGAACGGCTGCCAGTTCCTCATTACGACGCTGGTTCAGGTCTTCGCGGAACTCGCGCTGCTTGCGCTGAAAATCGGTGTCCAGTTGCGACAGGTCGCGTTGCTTCTGCGCGCGATCAGCCGGCGCCATCGACGCGCCGTTCTTGTCGAGCGAGTCGGACATCGACTTCAGCTTTTGCGCCATGTCCTGCAGATCTTTGTCGCGTTTTGCGAACTCAGCCTCGAGCTTGGTCTGTGCGGCCTTCGCGGCCGCCGACTCGCGCAAGATACGATCCGAGTTGACGGCCGCAATCCTGGCTTCCTGCGCGTGCGCTGCTCCAACGCCCAAAGTCATTGCCAGCGCAAGCGCGCACGCCACACGTTTCGAAAACATACCGGTTCGCAAAGTCATCCTCTCGATACTGTAAAAGAGGTCCGGGTATTGCCCGGACCGTCCAATCAGAATGCCGTCCCAGTCTGGAACTGGAATTTCTGGTACTGGTCGCCACTGTGCTTCGTAAGCGGGAAGCCCAGGCCCAGCTTGAGCGGCCCGGTCGGCGTGATGGTGGACTTGACCCCGGCCGCGTAATAGCCGTGCGTCAGATACTGGCGCCTGAGTTCCTGCTCGGCCTTCTCGGCGAGCGCCTTGTCGTAGTACCGGCCTGGCGACAGTCCGACCGCGCGCAGCGCCTTCGCCGGATTGTCGTTGTCGAACTCGCGATGACCCGAGAAATCGATCGAGCCAATGGCCGGACGTTCCACCACGTGCACGATCACGATGCTGCCTTCAGTCGCAATCTGGACATCGTTAAAGAAGCCGGTTGCGTACAACGCACGAATGGCTTCGGATGCCCTGTCGCCGGAGAACGTATCGCCTTGCTTGATGGGCAGGTACGCGAACACGGTGCCTGGTTCGACGCGTTGCAGCCCCTCGATCCGGATATCGTGCACCACGAAAGGTGTCGTCGCGGGGGCCATTAGCCCCTGTGCGGCCAATGCCGCGGCTGCTGCCGTCTCAGGAACAAAGCGATGAGGTTTCAACAACGTACTTCCCCAATGTATGGCTGAATCAGGTCAGGCGGCTGCTATGGTGAGCGCCACCAGAACCTTTAAAAATGGATCAAACGAGCCAGATCGTTGAAAAGCGCGATCGCCGACAAGGCGACGATACAGGCAAGTCCCGCTCTCTGGAGCACGAGCTGCCAGCGATCCGAGACAGCCTTGCCGGTTGCAGCTTCAACCAAATAATATAACAGATGCCCACCGTCCAATACCGGAATCGGTAACAGGTTGAGTACGCCAAGACTGATACTGACAAGGGCAAGGAATGACAGGAATGCTGATGGACCCAGTCGCGCGCTCTTGCCTGCGTAGTCCGCAATGGTGACTGGACCGGAGAGGTTCTTGAGCGACGCTTCGCCGGTGATCATCCGGCCAAACATACGCACCGAATAAACCGCGAGATCCCACGTGCGGCGCGCGCCAAGCTGAAGACTTTCGATCGGACCATAGCGAACCTCGATCGACGGCACCTGGGTGGCCAGTTCCGCACCGATCCGGCCAATCTGCTGGCCGGTGGCTTCGTCGCGCTGCATGAGCGGCACGACGTGGATCTCTTCCGTCTTGCCCGCGCGCTGTGCGTCGCCGCCACGTTCGACCTGCAGCGTGATCGTCTTGTCCGCGTGGGCCTTGATATACGCGATGAAGGCCGTGGCGTTATCGGTCGGCTTACCATTGATCGCCACCAGCCGGTCACCCGCCGCAAGTCCCGCGCGTTGCGCGGCGCTACCCGGCTGAACACCGGCAACGATCAGTTTGCCGCCACCCGGCTCGAAGCCGAGACGCGACATGAAGTCGTCATCGACGTCCTTCTCCGACACGTCGCGCAGATCCAGCGGGAAATCGAAGGTGCCACGACCGTCCTTCGCGCTCAGTACGATACGGCGATGATCGAACGCGGCGCCCAGCATCTTCCAGCGCAGATCGGACCACGAACGGACCGGCTCGGATTCGCTGGCATCCGCATTGTGCACGGCCACCACGGTCTCGCCGCCGTCAAACCCTGCCAGAGCGGCAGGCGTGTTCGGCGCGGGCGCGGCGACGATGGCAGCCGGCTCGCTCACGCCCGTGCCGAATACCGCGGCAAACAGCACAATGGCGAGAAGGAAGTTGGCGACCGGGCCGGCCGCGACGATTGCAAAACGCTTGGCAACCGGCTGACGGTTGAACGCATGCGGCAGCTCGTCAGCGGGAATCGGCGCACCGGCCTCCCGTTCGTCGAGCATTTTCACGTAACCGCCTAGCGGCAACGCAGCAATCGTCCACTCGGTGCCGGTCCTGGGGCTCACCCATTGGACCAGCGGCTTGCCGAAGCCGATCGAAAACCGCAGCACTTTCACACCGCACAAACGCGCAACGCTGTAGTGGCCATACTCGTGGACTACCACGAGCACACCGATCGCGACCGCGAAGGCGAGCAGCTCGATCAGCAGGTTCATATTCGCCTCACTGGACGACACGTTCCGCGCGCAGCGCACCTGCCGGCAGACGCCCGATGAAACCGGCGGCCGCCCGGCGCGCGGCAGCGTCGGCTTCGATAACGTCGTCGAGCGCCTTCGCACTGCGGTTGGGCAGCGCGTTCAGCACGGAGTCGACGACTTGCGCGATCGCCATGAAGCCGATCTTGCGCGACAGGAAGGCCTCGACCGCGACCTCGTTGGCAGCGTTCAATGCCGCACTCGCGACACCGCCCTCTGCCAGCGCTTTCATCGCCAGCGCGAGACACGGGAAGCGCGCGTAATCCGGCTTCTCGAACGACAGCGACGCGACCTGCACGAGGTCGAGCTGCGCCACGCCGGAATCGATCCGCTCAGGGAAGGCCAGTGCGTGGGCGATCGGCGTGCGCATGTCGGGATTGCCGAGTTGCGCGAGCACCGAGCCGTCGGCGTACGACACCATCGAATGGATCACGCTCTGCGGGTGAATCAGCACCTCGATGCGCTCGCCGGGCAGATCGAACAGCCAGTGCGCCTCGATGACTTCCAGGCCCTTGTTCATCATCGTCGCCGAATCGACCGAAATCTTGCGGCCCATCACCCAGTTCGGATGCTTGCAGGCTTCGTCGGGCGTCACGTTGAAAAGACTGGCCGGCTCGCGCGTTCGGAACGGGCCGCCCGACGCGGTCAGGATGATCTTCGACACGCCGCCATGCGACGCCGCTTCGCGCGGCAGGCACTGGAAAATCGCGTTGTGTTCGCTGTCAACCGGCAGCAGGACGGCCTGATGGTCGCGCACCGCGTCCATGAAGATCGCGCCGGACATCACCAGCGCTTCCTTGTTGGCAAGCAGGATGCGCTTGCCCGCGCGCGCGGCGGCGAGACTCGGCGCGAGACCCGCGGCGCCGACGATCGCGGCCACGACCGTATCGCAACCGTCGCTCTTCGACACCTCCACGAGCGCCTGCGGGCCGTAAGTAACCTCGGTCTTGCAGCCGGCCGCGCGCAGCTTCGCGGCGACTTGCGCCGCCGTCCCGGCGTCGCCGACCACCGCCACTTCAGGACGGAAGCGCAGGCATTGCTCGACCAGCTTGTCGCCGTTGCGATGTGCTGTCAGCGCATAGACCGAAAAGCGCTCGGGATGGCGCGCGACGACGTCGAGCGTGCTATCTCCAATCGAGCCCGTGGAACCGAGCAGTGTCAGACGTTTTTGCATATCTCTTTCTCTAGCCGAAGTGCAGCAACAGCATCGCGAGCGGCAGCACCGGCAATAGTGCGTCGATGCGGTCAAGGACGCCACCGTGTCCCGGCAGCAGGCCGCTTGAATCCTTCACACCGGCCTGGCGTTTTAACATCGACTCGAACAGGTCACCCACCACGCTGAAGGCCACCAGAATGGTCAGGGCAACCACCGTGCGCACGGCACCGAGGCGCTCCAGCAGCGCAGAATACAGGGTCGGTTCGAACGCATGCAGCACTATAGCCGCTGCGGCGACGATCAAAACAGCCAGCCAGCCCCCCACAGCGCCTTCCCAGGTCTTACCGGGGCTGATTGCAGGCGCGAGCTTGTGCCGCCCGAACGCCTTACCCGCAAAGTATGCGCCGATATCGGCCAGCCAGACCACAAGCAAAAGGGACAGAACGAACGGTACGCCCTGGACTCGCGCCCATACGAGCGCATGCCAGCAGGCGACGAATACCACGATTCCGGCGAGGAAAAGAAACGGACGCCATGCGGCCTTTGCCAGCAACGGCTTGCGCAAGAGCACGAAGGGACCCACCAGGATCCAGAAGATCGCTGCGGCCTGAAACAGGGAGCGCGGCGGATGCGTGCTGGTGCCGAGCTTCGTACTCCCCACCAGTGCCACCGCGGCCACCAGTGCGTAGATCACGGGACCGGCGCCCCCTGCTTTCAGCAGACGCGCCCATTCCCATGCGGCGAAAACGACCACGAACGCGATCAGCGCGCCGAACGCGCCCACCGGCGCGAACAGCGTGACCGGCAAAAACACCGCCAGCAGGACGATCGCCGTGATAACACGGGTTTTTAGCATGGAAGCGAATCGACGTTTTGCGATTGCGGCTCGAGTTGAGCGCTGGTGCGGCCAAAGCGGCGCTCACGCTCCGTATACGAAGCGATCGCGTGGCCGAGGGCGTCGGCGTCGAAATCCGGCCAGAAGGTGTCGGTGAAGTAAAACTCGGTGTAGGCGAGCTGCCACAGCAGGAAATTGCTGATGCGCTGCTCGCCGCCGGTACGGATGAACAGATCGGGCTCCGGCGCGTACGCCATGGCGAGGTGCTCGGCGAACGATTCCTCGTTGACCTCGACGGCGTGACCCGCCAGCGCCGACTGCTCGGCCAGCTTGCGGGTGGCCTGCATGATGTCCCAGCGGCCGCCGTAGTTGGCCGCGATCGTCAGGGTAAGACGGGTATTGCGGGCGGTTTTGGTCTCCGCGCGGCGGATCAGATCCTGGATGCGCTTGTCGAACATCGTCAGATCGCCGACCACCCGCAGACGGATGCCGTTGGCGTGCAGCTTGCCGATTTCGCGCTCGAGCGCGGTCACGAACAGGCGCATCAGGAACGACACTTCGTCGTTGGGGCGGCGCCAGTTTTCGGAGCTGAAGGCGAACAGCGTCAGATATTCGACGCCGGAGCGTGCGCATGCCTCGACGGCGGCACGCACCGCGTCGACGCCGCGCGTATGGCCTGCCACGCGCGGCAGGCGGCGCTGCGTTGCCCAACGGCCGTTGCCGTCCATGATGATCGCGATATGTCGCGGCACCGCCGCGACATCAGGCACGCGAACGGTTGAGCTGGTATAGGTCATGGCCGTCGGGACAGTGACTGCAAAAAAAGAAGTAAAGACCTGAAGATGCTGATGCCGGACGGCCTCAGACCGTCATGATCTCGGCTTCTTTGGTCGTCACGAGCTTGTCGATTTCCGACACGAACCTGTCCGTCAGCTTCTGGACGTCGTCGCCGGCACGACGCTCGTCGTCTTCGGAGATTTCTTTGTCTTTGACGAGCTTTTTCAGTTGCTCGTTAGCGTCACGGCGCAGGTTGCGCACCGCGATCTTCGCCGTTTCCGCTTCGCTGCGCGCGACCTTGGTCAGCTCGCGGCGGCGCTCTTCGGTGAGCGCGGGCATCGGGACGCGAATCACGTCGCCCTGCGTGGCCGGGTTCAGGCCCAGGTCCGACTCGCGGATGGCCTTTTCGACGACCGGCACCATCTTCTTTTCCCACGGCTGCACGCCGATCGTACGGGCGTCGATCAGCGTCAGGTTCGCGACCTGCGAGATCGGCACCGGCGAGCCGTAATAATCGACCTGGATGTGATCGAGCAAGCCCGTGTGTGCACGGCCCGTGCGGATCTTCGACAGATCGTTCTTGAACGCGTCGATCGAGCGCTGCATCTTCTGCTCGACGCCCTTCCTGATATCAGCCACAGACATTTTTAAACCTCCGAACCTTCAGAACGGTGCGAGCCGGCCAGCGCGCGAATAGCGGCGGCCCGGGCCCGCGTTAAAGCCCACGTTATGTGAACGAGAGTTTACACGTGGACGAGCGTACCCTCGTCCTCGCCTTGCACAATGCGCTTTAGCGCACCCGGCTTGACAATCGAAAACACGCGGATCGGCAGTTTCTGGTCGCGGCACAGCGCGAAAGCCGTGGCGTCCATCACTTGCAGATTGCGGCCGATCGCTTCGTCGAAGCTGATCGTCGTGTAGCGCGTTGCCGTCGGGTCTTTCCTGGGGTCGGCGGAATAGACGCCGTCTACCTTGGTGGCCTTCAACACGACTTCCGCGCCCACTTCCGAGCCGCGCAGTGCAGCAGCCGTATCCGTCGTAAAGAACGGGTTGCCCGTACCGGCCGCGAAGATCACGACCTTGCCTTCTTCCAGCTGGCGGATTGCCCGGGGCCGGATGTACGGCTCGACCACCTGGTCCATGCGCAGCGCGGACTGCACGCGCGCCTCGATACCGGCGTGGCGCATCGCGTCCTGCAGCGCCAGCGCGTTCATCATCGTGGCGAGCATCCCCATGTAGTCGGCCGTGGCGCGGTCCATACCCGCCGCACCGCCCGCCACACCGCGGAAAATATTGCCGCCGCCGATCACGACGGCCAGTTGCGTACCGAGCCGCACCACCTCGGCCACGTCCGCCACCATTCGTTCGATCGTCGCACGATTGATGCCGAAGGCATCGTCGCCCATCAGAGCTTCGCCGGAGAGTTTGAGCAGGACGCGTTTATAGGCAGTGGGCATAGGGATATCCAGATCGCGCAGAACAGGGCAACAACAAGGAACTAACTGTAGGGGTGAAATGCTGATTCGGGCAAGCGTCGCCAAATTGACGGACCACGAGGTTCACACGCGGTTCGCCAGCGGCGGCTGCACGGCGAGGGTCAACCCGCATGCAGCCTTGCGGCGCTGCCGGCCGCGGCAGGGTCTTGCCCCGCCGCGGGTCCAACGGTAATGCCGTGAAGCTTAGCCGAAGCTTATTGCTGCTTTGCAGCAGCAACTTGCGCAGCCACTTCAGCTGCGAAGTCGTCCTGCTTCTTCTCGATGCCTTCGCCGACCACGAACAGCGCGAACTTCTGCACGCCCGAGCCTGCAGCCTTCAACATCTGTTCGATCGTCTGCTTGTCGTTCTTAACGAACGTCTGGTTCAGCAGCGAGACTTCCTTCAGGTACTTCTGCACGCTGCCGTCGACCATCTTGGCGACGATTTCTGCCGGCTTGCCCGATTCGGCGGCCTTCTGCTCAGCGATGCTGCGTTCCTTGGCGATCAGGTCGGCCGGCACGTCGTCCGACGACAGCGAGACCGGCTTCATGGCCGCGATGTGCATTGCAACGTCCTTGCCGACCTGCTCGTCCGCGCCGGTGTACTCGACCAGCACGCCGATGCGCGTGCCGTGCAGGTACGCAGCCAGCTTGTTGGCGGTTTCGAAACGGGCGAAACGGCGGATCGACAGGTTTTCACCGATCTTGCCGACCAGCGCCAGACGCACTGCGTCGACCGTCGAGCCTTCCAGCGGCAGGGCTGCCAGCGCAGCGACGTCAGCCGGGTTTTGCGCAGCGACCAGTTCAGCGACCTGCTTCGAGAAAGCCAGGAAGTCGTCGTTCTTCGAAACGAAGTCGGTTTCGCAGTTCAGTTCAACGATCGAACCGACGTTGCCGCCGATGAACGAGGCGATCACGCCTTCAGCCGTGACGCGCGAAGAGGCCTTGCTGGCCTTGTTGCCGAGCTTCACGCGCAGCAGTTCTTCAGCACGCTCCAGGTCGCCGTCGGCTTCCGTCAGCGCCTTCTTGCATTCCATCATCGGCGCGTCGGTCTTCGCGCGCAGTTCTGCAACCATGCTTGCGGTAATTGCCGCCATCATTCGCTCCTTGAGTCAGTCTTTCACACGCCGCCCGCACTTCGATGCCGGCGGCAAGAATTCGTTTCCGCACCGCGCGTATTTTTCTCGCGCTGCAGCCAGGTGTCGTGACTTAAAAAAAGGGGGCCTGTAGAAAGCCCCCTTTTTTGCCGGACACGGGGCAGCTTTACGCTTCCGGGTTGACCTCGACGAACTCGTCGCCGTCACCGCCGCGAGCAGCTTGCACCACTTCGTTGACCGCGTTAGCACGGCCTTCCAGGATCGCGTCAGCCACGCCAGCCGTGTACAGAGCGACAGCCTTGCTGGCGTCGTCGTTACCGGGGATCACGTAGTCGATGCCTTCCGGCGAGTGGTTCGTGTCGACCACAGCGATAACCGGCACGCCGAGCTTGTTCGCTTCGGTCACAGCAATCTTGTGGTAGCCGACGTCAACCACGAAAATTGCGTCCGGAATGCCGCCCATGTCCTTCACGCCACCGATCGACTTTTGCAGCTTGGCGATTTCGCGTTCGAACAGCAGCGCTTCCTTCTTGCTCATGCGCTCGGTTTCACCTGCTTCCAGCGCCGCTTCCATGTCCTTCAGGCGTTTGATCGAAACCTTCAGCGTCTTGAAGTTGGTCAGCATGCCGCCGAGCCAGCGTGCGTTGACGTACGGCATGCCAGCGCGTTGTGCCTCTTCGGCGATCGTGTCGCGCGACTGACGCTTCGTGCCGACGAACAGGATCGTGCCGCGGTTAGCTGCCAGTTGACGCACATACTTCAGTGCGTCGTTGTACATCGGCAGCGTCTTTTCGAGGTTGATGATGTGAATCTTGTTGCGATGGCCGAAAATGAAGGGGGCCATCTTCGGGTTCCAGAAGCGCGTTTGGTGACCGAAGTGGACACCTGCTTCCAGCATTTGACGCATGGTAACTGCCATGAAAATCTCCGCTAGGGTTGGGTCTTAAGCCGGCTGCCGTATCGACCGCGCCGTCTTCGCCACTTGCGAAGACCTGACGCGGCGGACACCCTGGGTGCGCCGGCTTGCGAGTCTGCTGCCTTGGGTTTTGCCGCCGCAGCCACTTATAAAGAGCCGCAGAAGCACCACCTGAAAATTCCCCGTAGCGCAGGCAACTATCGCTACAAGCCAGCCGCCCCAACAAAATTCCGCAAAATGGATAATGCGGAGCGACTTAGCCAGAGATTATAGCACGTGACTATCGCCCGACTCAACCTGCCCGGTAGCCCCTAATCCGGCATCCGGGTTGCACCTGCTCGCGGGCGCTGCGCCCGCCACCCTGGCCAGGCCAGCCGGTCGAAGCAGCCGGCCGCTCGCTCGCTCGCGAAGGATCATCCGCGGCTACCCCCGCAAAGCCTAGCCCAACTGGCCGAACGCCCTCTCAAAACCCTGCGGGAGCGGGAATATGGTGCGATAATCTATAAATAAACCGCATTTCAGGCCCGACTCATGGCTATTACGCTCAACCATCGAGAAAGCTGTTGCGGTCTGGCGCAATCTGGCGCGAAACCCTTTATAATCAAGGATCTGCGGTAATCCAACTGGCGTAATCTGGCGCGTTCTGCGTTAAAATTTGGTGGAATTCCGGTGGAATTTTGGTGGAATTTTCAAAAGGAACATGCCATGACTACCGCCCCAATTTTGTCATTGGTGACGCCAGCGCAACAATCGAAGTCCAAGCCCAAGAAGTCCAGCAAGGCCGATAACGGACCTCCCAAGCCCCTGATCGAAAGCCAGCCTCCCGGCTCCAAGCTCGCCGTGGGCAGGCGCATGTATCTGTATACCGGACTCAAGGGCGAACGGACCTGGAAATGGATGTATCGCCTGTTCGATCCTGCCAAGGGTAAAGACCGCCAGTTTGAGATAAAACTCGGTGTATGGCCCGCGATGTCGTACCAGGACGCGGACGCGGCCCGCGCCAAGGCGTGGTCTGAGTACGTAGACAAGAAATTGCACCCGCCGCAGTACAAGACAGTAAAAGCCAAGGCCAAGGCCGATCTGGCGAAAGAAGCTCAGGCGGAAACCGTCTCGGAAATGGTCGAGGCGTGGATCAAAGAGAACAAGGCGGAATGGGTGCCGTCCTACGCCCTTCAGGTTGCGACGTACATGGAGCGGTATTTCGGCCCCACGATGGACATTGGGTGCGTGCCGTTCGCCAAGGTCACCCGGAATGAGATTGTCGTCCACCTGAAGGGGATCAGGGACGGCTTGCTCAAGACGTGGGACAAGGAAACCCAAAAGTACGTGCCGATGGACCAGGGCACGCCCAGCGTGGCTCGCATCGCCAAGACGTGGATCAATGCAGCGTTTGAACAGGCATGCGATGACGGACTGCTGACGGTCAACCCGATTGCCAACGTCAGGACCAAGAAGAAAAAGAAGTCCGAAGCGGCCACGGTCAACAGTCCGGTCATGAGTGGCAACACCCTGCACAGGCTGCTCGACGGTATCGACAACTACGGCGGTGACCGTCGCACAAAATTGCTGTTGCTGCTGCTCTGCCATACGTGCGTCAGGTCGTCCGAACTGCGGTGCGCCAGTTGGTTAGAGTTTGATCTGAACCCGAACATTGCCGAATGGATCATCCCGGCCAGCCGGATGAAGATGAAGCGCATGCACAAGGTGCCACTCAGTCGTCAGGCTCTCGCACTACTCGGGCAACTACAGCACGTCAGCGGAACCAAAGGCCTGCTGTTCCCGAATGAGAACGACCCAAACTTGCCCATGCCGCAATCGTCGGCGCGTGAGGCCATGTACAGGTTGACCGGGAAGGCCTACAGCCCGCACAGTTTCCGTAGCACGTTCTCAACGCTCGGCAACGAGGGCGAAGTGGCGGAACCTCATGTGATCGACGCGGTACTGGCGCACCGTAAGGACTCGGGCACGGCTGAAGGCCACTATAACCAAGCGACCTACTTCGCGGGCCGGACAAAGCTAATGCAGGCATGGTCCGACTATCTGGATGCGCTGGTGACCGGCCCCACCATGAGCATCTGAAATGCCAAGCACCACCAGTAATGACGCGCTAGAATGACCCAGCACGAACCAGTGCGTCGCAGTTCGCTACACCTTCACTTTCGCCACGGAGGGCATAACCTGATTCAGGGAGCCTACTGTGGCTGTCTACTTCAAGTCTCACCACACCCCCACCGCTGCGCCGCCGTGCCCGCCAGCAGTCCATACACCAGCACCGTACAAGGTCGAGGCCAAAGCCGTGTCTGCCGACTATCTGGGCGGCCCCGGACGACTCCGCGTGCAGCACCTGATGTATCTGTACGGCTGTTCCCAGAGTGCCGTCTACCGCAAGATCAAGGCAGGGCAT
>DASZIR010000201.1:0-38004 GCA_035948995.1 Paraburkholderia sp.
CAGCGCAACGACGGATACGGCTATTTCCTTCAACCCACGGATAGCATTGACAAAGGACAAGCGGGCAAAGGCCGTGCTTCGCACGGCGCGCTATCCCTCCTCGCCGTGAACGACGAGGTTTCCCGCGCATTCGGATGAAAATTGCCATTGCCGGTGCATCGGGCCGTATGGGCCGGATGCTCATCGAAACCGTCCTGAACGACTCTGGCGCGACCCTTTCAGGCGCGCTCGCCCGGGCCGGTTCGCCGCAACTCGGTCAGGACGCCGGGGCGTTCCTCGGCAAGCAGACCGGTGTCTTGCTCACCAGCGATATCGAGCAGGTGTTTGCTGGGTCCGATTATCTGATCGACTTCACGCGCCCCGCGGGCACCATGGTGCATCTCGAGGCCGCGCAGCGCCACAACGTCAGGATGGTGATCGGCACCACTGGGTTCGACAATGAGCAGAAGGCGCAACTGCGCGCGGCCGCCGAAAAGGTCGGCATTGTCTTTGCGGCCAATATGAGCGTGGGCGTCAACGTCACGCTGAAGCTGCTGGACTACGCCGCGCGCCATTTCGCCACCGGCTATGACATCGAGATCATCGAGGCGCACCACCGTCACAAGGTCGACGCGCCGTCCGGCACCGCGCTGGCAATGGGCGAAGTGATCGCCGATGCGCTCGGCCGCAACCTCGACGAGTGCGCGGTCTACGGCCGCGAAGGCGTCACTGGTGAGCGCGATCCGTCCACCATCGGCTTCTCGGCGATCCGCGGCGGCGATATCGTCGGCGACCATACGGTGCTGTTCGCGGGCATCGGCGAGCGCATCGAGATCACGCACAAATCGGCGAGCCGGCTGTCTTATGCGCAGGGCGCGCTGCGCGCGGTGCGTTTCCTCGAAGACCGTGCAACCGGTCTTTACGACATGCAGGACGTGCTCGGCCTGCGCTGAGCGCGCGTTTGCCCAGCTGCGCGCACCCTGCGCACTTTCCGACGGCGAGGTCCAATGGCAGGCACCGGCATTCTTCACTACCTGCAAACCAGCGATGCGATCACGCACGCCGTAGCCTACGTGCTGCTGGCCATGTCGATTGCGAGCTGGTGCTTCCTGATCGTCAAGAGCTGGATACTGGGCCGCGCGAAGCGCCAGGCGGCGCGTGCGATTGCCCAGTTCTGGCAGGCGCCGACGCTCTCGGACGGCGTCGCCGCGTTGCGGCGCGCCGATAGCGAACGGGTGTTCACGCCGCTCGCCGAAGCCGCGTTGCAGGCAACCGAAGTGGATATCCCGGGGGCGCTTCTTGCCCGCGTCGAGCGCAGCGAGCGGGTCTTGCGGGCGCTGCGGCAGGCGCTCAGCGTGTCGCAGCGGCGGCTTGAATTTGGACAGGTGCTGCTGGCTTCGGTGGGCAGCACGGCACCCTTCGTCGGCTTGCTCGGCACCGTGTGGGGCATCTATCACGCGCTCGGCAGCATTGCCGCCAGCGGGCAGGCGATGATCGAGAACGTGGCCGGGCCGGTCGGCGAGGCGCTGATCATGACCGCCTTCGGCCTCGTGGTCGCGATTCCCGCGGTGCTTGCTTATAACGTGCTTGGCCGGATGGTGCGGCAGTTGTCCGAGGAACTGGACGGCTTTGCGCACGATCTGCACGCGTACGTGTGCTCGCCCGCCTGAGCGGCGCCGCGCATGAGATCAGGTCAGTTCAGGTCAGATTAGCTCAGGCAGGAGGTCGGCATGGCATTCGGCGGACTCGAAAAACGGCAAACCGCAGCACCGATGGCGGACATCAACATGACGCCGCTGATCGACGTCATGCTGGTGCTGCTGGTCATCTTCATCATTACCGCGCCTTTATTCACGCACGCGATCCGGCTCGATCTGCCGAAAGTCGCAGCCGCGCCGGCGCGCCAGACGCCGCAGACCATTTCGCTTTCGATCGACGCCGCCGGCAAGATCTACTGGAACGGTAATGGCATGACGCTGGACCAGATGCGCGCGCAGTTCGCGCAGGCGGGCAAGCAGGCGGAGCAGCCGGAGATTCAGCTACGCGCCGCCCGCTCGACGCGTTATGAGGTGATCGCCCAGGTCATGGGGGCGGCACAGCAGGCGGGGTTGGAGCGCATCGGCTTTGTGACGGAGCCTCCGCCTCCTGTTGTTAGTCAGTAGACGGGCCACACGAGTCGCGCCCGACAACCCGCCTGCCCAGGCGATCTTCCGCCCGGGCCGCGGCCCAGGCGGTCAGCGGGCGCGGCCGCCCCAGGCCTCAAAAGCCTCCTGACCCGTGCCGCGCGGCGCGCAGCGTACCCCTCCGCGAACGGTATAATCGGCGTTTTCCCCTGCAAAAGGGGAAACGACGCCATTTCATCTAGCAGAGCACCAGGCCCGGTGCGAAAGCACCGAACCCAGCGATCCCATCACACCATGCACGAAAAATACGTTCCCTCCGACGTCGAATCCGCCGCGCAAGGGCAGTGGCGCGCCGCCGACGTCTATAAGACAACGGAAACCACCGGCAAGCCCAAGTTCTACTGCGTCTCGATGCTGCCGTACCCGTCGGGCAAGCTGCACATGGGCCACGTGCGCAACTACACGATCAACGACGTGATGTACCGCTATCTGCGGATGAACGGCTACAACGTGCTGATGCCGATGGGATGGGACGCGTTCGGCATGCCGGCGGAAAACGCCGCGATGGCTAACAACGTGCCGCCGGCCAAGTGGACGTACGACAACATCGCGTACATGAAGAAGCAGATGCAGTCGATGGGTCTCGCAATCGACTGGTCGCGCGAAGTCGCCACCTGCAGCCCCGATTATTACAGGTGGAACCAGTGGCTGTTCCTGAAGATGCTCGAGAAGGGCATCGCGTACAAGAAGACGGGCACGGTGAACTGGGACCCGGTCGACCAGACCGTGCTCGCCAACGAGCAGGTGATCGACGGGCGCGGCTGGCGCTCGGGCGCGCTGGTCGAAAAGCGCGAGATCCCGATGTATTACATGCGGATCACGCAATACGCCGACGAACTGCTGAACGACCTCGAAGGCCTCGGCTGGCCCGAGCGCGTCAAGATCATGCAGCAGAACTGGATCGGCAAGAGCTTTGGCGTGAACTTCGGTTTTCCGTATGAGATCGACGGCGAGCAGAAGTTGCTGCGTGTGTTCACCACACGGGCCGACACGATCATGGGCGTCACCTTCTGCGCGGTCGCGGCCGAGCATCCGCTCGCCACGCGCCTCGCCAGGGACAAGCCGGAACTGCAGGCCTTCATCGAAGAATGCAAGCACGGCGGCGTCGCCGAAGCTGACGTCGCGACGATGGAAAAGAAGGGTATGGGCACCGGCTTTTACGTCACGCATCCGCTGACGCAGGAGCAGGTCGAAGTGTGGATCGGCAACTACGTGCTGATGAGCTACGGCGAAGGCGCCGTGATGGGCGTGCCGGCGCACGACGAGCGCGACTTCGCGTTCGTGAAGAAATATGGTCTGCCGATCAAGCAGGTGGTGGCGCTCCAAGGCAAGGAATTTTCGACCGAAGCCTGGCAGGAATGGTACGGCGACAAGGAAGGCGGCACGCTGGTCAACAGCGGCAAGTACGACGGCATGACCTACACGCAGGCGGTCGACGCGATCGCCAGCGACCTGAAGGAACTGGGTCTGGGCGACAGGCAGGTCACGTGGCGCCTGCGTGACTGGGGTATCTCGCGTCAGCGCTACTGGGGCACGCCGATTCCGATCATCCACTGCGCCACGTGTGGCGACGTGCCGGTGCCGGAACAGGATCTGCCGGTCGTGCTGCCGGAAGACCTCGTGCCGGACGGCACGGGTAACCCGCTCGCCAAGTCCGAAGCGTTCGTGAACTGCACGTGTCCGAAGTGCGGCGCGCCTGCGAAGCGCGAAACCGACACGATGGACACCTTCGTCGATTCGTCGTGGTACTTCTACCGCTATGCTGCGCCGAACGCGAAGACGATGGTCGACGGGCGCACCGACTACTGGATGCCGATGGACCAGTACATCGGCGGCATCGAGCACGCGATCCTGCACTTGCTGTACTCGCGCTTCTGGGCGAAGGTCTCGCGCGATCTCGGCGTCGTGAAGTTCGGCGAGCCGGCCAAGAACCTGCTCACGCAGGGCATGGTGCTCAACGAAACCTTCTACCGCGAAGACAAAGCGGGCAAGAAGACCTGGTACAACCCGGCCGATGTCACCGTCACGCATGACGACAAGGGCCGCCCGGTCGGCGCCGTGCTGAACTCGGACGGCCAGCCCGTAGTGCTGGGCGGCGTCGAGAAGATGTCGAAGTCGAAGAACAACGGCGTCGATCCGCAGGTGCTGATCGACCAGTACGGCGCCGACACCGCGCGTCTGTTTGTCATGTTCGCCGCACCGCCCGAGCAGCAGCTCGAATGGTCGGGCGCCGGGGTGGAAGGCGCGAGCCGCTTCCTGCGCCGCGTGTGGGGCTTCGGTCATGCGAACGAGGCGGCGCTGCGTGAACGTGCGTCATTCGATGCCGCCCAGCTCGCCGAAACCGGCAAGGTGCTGCGCCGCGAGATCTACAGCGTGCTGAAGCAGGCGGATTTCGACTACCAGCGTCTGCAGTACAACACGGTGGTGTCGGCTGCGATGAAGATGCTCAACGCGCTCGACAGCGCCAAGGGTGCGAATCCCGCCGTGCTGCGCGAATGCTACGGCGTGCTGCTGCGCGTGCTGTACCCGGTCGTGCCGCACGCGACGTACCAGCTGTGGCAGGAACTCGGTTATGCCGATGAATTCGGCACGCTGCTCGACGCGCCGTGGCCGAAGGTCGACGAAAAGGCCCTTGAACAGGCCGAGATCGAACTCGTGCTGCAGGTGAACGGCAAGGTGCGCGGCGCGGTCACGGTCGCCAGGGATGCCCCGCGTGACGCGATCGAGCAGGCAGCGCTTGCGCACGAGATGTTCGCGAAGTTCAGCGAAGGCAACGCGCCGAAGAAGATCATCGTCGTGCCGGGACGTCTCGTGAACATCGTCGTTTGACGGTGCGTCCGGAATTGGGCAAGGTGCCGCTGCGCATTGTGGCGGCACAGGAAGGTAGTACGGGATCTACTGCGAACCAGGAGCCAATGTGACTCGCAGATCGTTTTTGACGCTGGCATGCGGGGTGATGGTGTTGTCCGCTTGCGGCTTTCAGTTGCGCGGCCAGCAGGACTATCCGTTCAAGCGGCTCGCCATTGCCGGCGCTCCGCCGGCATTCGTGGGACGCCTGACCCGGATGGTGCAGGGCGGCAGCGACACGGTGGTTGTCAACTCGGCGGCGAACGCGGATGCCATTCTGCGCGTGACGGAGGGACGTGGCACCTCGGTGCTGACGATGAACTCGCTCGGCGTTGTCGAAGAGTATCAACTGAACTACTCGCTGAGCTATACGCTTGTCGGCGCTGATGGGACCGTGCTGATTCCCGGCAGCGTGATCTCGCTGAATCGGGCGATGACCTATAGCGATCAGTACTCACAGGCAAAGTCTGCAGAATCCGACCTGCTGTTCGCAGATATGCAGAACGATGCCGTCGACCAGCTGACGCGCCGTCTCGCCGTCGTGCGCTCGCTGCATCCGACGCCGGCCGAAGCCGCGCCAGCCGTGGCGCCGCGCGCGCCGTTGCCGCCGCCGCCGCTTTGAGCGCCGTCTTACCTCATCATGTCTTGCCATTCTTGTTGATCCGTAGCCATGCAACTGCGACTTGACGCGCTCGAAACGCACCTCGCGAAGGGACTCGCCGGCCTGTACGTCGTGTACAGCGACGAACACCTGCTCGCGCAGGAAGCGTGCGACCGCATCCGTGCGGCGGCGCGCGCGGCCGGCTATACGGACCGCTCGGTGTTCACGGTGGAGCGCGGCTTCGACTGGAGTTCGCTGCTCGGCGCGAGTCAGTCGATGTCGCTGTTCGGCGACCGGCAACTGGTCGAGCTGCGGATTCCGTCGGGCAAGCCGGGCAAGGAAGGCGCGGATGCGTTGAAAACGCTCGCTGACGCCGTGAATCCGGATGTTCTGACGATGATCACGTTGCCGCGTCTCGATGCGGCCACGCAAAAGGCCGGGTGGTTCACGGCGCTGGCGGAGGCAGGCGTGGCGCTGAAAATCGATCCGGTCGAGCGGGCGCAGTTGCCGAACTGGGTAGGCCAGCGGCTGTCGCAACAAGGCCAACGCGTGGCGGCCGGCGAAGAGGGGCGGCGCGCGTTGCAGTTCATCGCCGAGCGGGTGGAAGGCAACCTGCTCGCCGCGCATCAGGAGATCCAGAAGCTTGGGCTGCTGTATCCGGCCGGGGTCTTGAGCTTCGAGCAGGTTCAGGACGCCGTGCTCAATGTCGCGCGCTATGACGTGTTCAAGCTGAACGAGGCGATGCTGGCGGGCGACGTCGGCCGGCTCGCGCGCATGCTCGATGGCTTGCGCGGCGAAGGCGAGGCCGCGGTGCTGGTGCTGTGGGCGGTCGTCGAGGAAGTGCGCACATTGTTGCGGATCAAGCGCGGTGTCGCGGCGGGTAAGCCGCTTGCGATGCTGGTGCGCGAGAACCGCGTGTGGGGCCCGCGCGAACGGCTGATCGGGCCGGCGCTGTCGCGCGTGACCGAGGCGGCGCTGGAAAAGGCGCTTGCGCTTGCGGCGAAGCTCGACCGTCAGGTGAAGGGGTTGTCGGGCGGCACGCCGGGCAACCATCGCAACGATCCGCCGCCTGATCCGTGGGACGGGCTCTTTGAACTGGCGATGACGGTGGCTTCCCCTACGAAAGCTGCGCCTGTCCCACCGCCAGGCAGGCCCGGGCCAGCCGCGCCAGTGCGCAGGCCAGCCTGAGCGCTGAGCGGGCGGACGCGGGACGGGAGCGGGTTTGCCGGGCGGTTCGAGCAGGCGGGCCGCGAAGCGAGGTTTGGCAGATTGCACGCCGACTCGCGTCGCCAGGCCAAGACCCAGAACGTCTTGTCATGCGTGCCGCGCTGGCGCCTCTGGGTCGCGCAGCCGGTTCCATCTGTTGAACCCGCATCAAGCAAGCCGCCGCAACCCGACTTACAATCGTTTGATCGTTCGCTAATTCTGCCTGTCCGTTGCATGTGAAGACGTGTGCGGCACTATGAGAATCACCATGGATATCGACCAGTACATGACCGACCTCGGCCGCCGCGCCCGCCACGCTTCGCGTGCGATGGCGCGGGCGTCGACGGCCGCCAGGAACGCCGCGCTGGAAGCGGTGGCGCGCGCGATCGAGCGTGACGCGGCGCAACTGAAGGAAGCCAATGCACGTGACGTTGCCCGGGCGCGCGAGAAAGGGCTCGACGCCGCTTTCATCGACCGCCTGACGCTGTCGGACAAGGCGCTGAAGACAATGGTCGAAGGCTTGCGCCAGGTCGCGGCGCTGGCCGATCCGATTGGCGAGATCAGCAATCTCAAGTACCGGCCGAGCGGTATTCAGGTCGGCCAGATGCGCGTGCCGCTTGGTGTGATCGGCATCATCTACGAATCGCGTCCGAACGTGACGATCGACGCCGCGGCGCTGTGTCTCAAGTCAGGCAACGCGACGATTCTGCGTGGCGGTTCGGAGGCGCTTGAATGCAATAGCGCGCTGGCGAAGCTGATCGGCGAAGGGCTTGAGACCGCTGGTTTGCCGCAGGACGCGGTGCAGGTGGTGGCGACCCCGGATCGTGCAGCAGTCGGTGTGCTGATTACGATGACGGAGTACGTCGACGTGATCGTGCCGCGTGGCGGCAAGAGCCTGATCGCGCGTCTGATGGAAGAAGCGCGCGTGCCGATGATCAAGCACCTCGATGGCATCTGCCACGTGTATGTCGACGACCGCGCGGATCTGACGAAGGCGCTGACGGTTTGCGACAACGCTAAGACACATCGCTACGGCACCTGCAACACGATGGAAACGCTGCTCGTGGCACGCGGCATTGCGCACGAAGTGCTGCCGCCGCTCGGCAAACTGTATCGCGACAAGGAAGTCGAACTGCGTGTCGACCCGGCGGCCCGTCAGGTGCTCGAAGCGGCGCGCGTCGGCCCGCTGGTCGATGCGACCGAGGAAGACTGGCGCACCGAATATCTCGCGCCGGTGCTGGCGATCAAGGTGGTGGACGATATCGATGCGGCCATCGAGCACATCAACACCTACAGCTCCGCGCATACCGATGCGATTGTCACCGAAGACCACGACCGCGCGATGCGCTTCCTGCGCGAAGTGGATTCGGCGAGCGTGATGGTGAACGCGTCGACGCGTTTTGCGGATGGCTTCGAATTTGGCCTTGGCGCGGAAATCGGCATTTCGAACGACAAGCTGCATGCGCGCGGTCCGGTGGGGCTGGAAGGGCTGACGTCGCTGAAGTATGTGGTGCTGGGGCACGGCGAAGGTCGTCAGTAGCCCTTGACGCTCAGCGCAGCGCCAACAATAACGTCAACAAGCCGTCCGAGGACCGCCGATGCTTTGGGTAAAAACGTTTCACATCATTCTGATTGCTTCCTGGTTTGCCGGCCTGTTCTATCTGCCGCGCATCTTCGTCAATCTGGCGATGGAAACGGAACCCGCCGCCACGGCGCGCCTGCTCATCATGGCGAGGAAGCTGTACCGCTTCATGACGTTTATCGCCATTCCGGCGCTGGCATGCGGGCTGTGGCTCTGGCTTGTGATCGGTATTGGACGCGGACAGGGCTGGATGCATGCGAAGCTGACCGTCGTTGTGCTGCTGATCGTCTATCACTTCTATTGTGGGCGGCTACTGGCGGCGTTCGAACGCGGTGAGAATCGCCGCTCGCACAAGTGGTATCGGATGTTTAATGAACTGCCTGTGCTGGGGATGTTGGCCGCAGTCGCGCTGGTCGTTATCAAGCCGTTTTAATGCTGATTACGGACACCGGATTGACCGTGCTGAACGGGCTCAACATGAGCGGCAATAAAATCACGAAAGTAGCAGCAGGCGCGGTCTCAGCATCGAGCACGGATGCGGTAACCGGCGCGCAAACGTGCTTAAGACCACACGCGTGATGCGTGTCGCATGTTGCGTCACCCCCGCGGATCGATCCTCCTGCGGTTGATCACTTCCTTCGCCTGAGCCAGCTTCTCGACCAGTTCCGGTCCGCGGCTGAGCGCCACGCCTACCGCCAGGATGTCGCCGATTGCGAGATGCGAGACGCGCGAAGTCATCGGCGAAAAGATATCCGTATCCTCATCGACATTCGCAAACAGGCCCACCGTCGCGAGCCGCGCAAGCGGCGAATTGCCGTGGGTAATCGCGATCACCCTGGCGCCAGCGGCCAGCGCTGACTTCGCCGCATCGACGATATCGCGGGTGCGTCCCGTGTTCGAAATCGCCACCACCACGTCACCCTCACCCAGCAGCGGCGCCGACATCAAGAACGTATGCGGGTCCGAATATGCGACGCTCGGCATGCCGAGGCGAAAGAACTTGTGCTGCACGTCGAGCGCGGCGATGCCGGAGCCGCCCGCGCCGTAAAACTCGATCCGCCGCGCCTGCGCGAGCAGCGTGATGGCCGCCGCCACGCTGTCTGACGACAGATTGTTGCGTACCTGGATCAGCGCACCGATGGTCCGGTCGAGCACCTTCGCGGCGACGCCGGGCGTCGGCTCGTCGGGGCGCACGTCGCGGTAGACGGCCGGGACTTCTGCCGCGATGCCCTGGGCGAGCCGGATCTTGAACTCGCGAAAGCCGGAAAAGCCGAGCGCATGACAAAAGCGCGCGATGGTCGGCTGGCTCACACCGGCCCGGGCCGCCACCTCGTTCATCGACAGGTCGAGCACCTCGCGCGGCGCTTCGATCACGTAGTCGGCCAGCTTGCGCTCGGACGGGCGCAACTGGTCACGCATCTCTTCCACCTGGGACAGCATCATTGGAAAACTCGCACTATGCTGAAGAATGCGTGGACTATAGCTGATTGCAGAATATGTACAAAAACTACATCTGGTGAGTAGGGATATTCCCTTAGTGGAGCCGTGTTTTAGCCGGGAGGCCTTGTGGCGGCGCGTTAAGTGGGATTTTGGGTCTTGATGCTGCCGAGACAATCCATATTGCGATCATGTAGTTTTTCTACTAATATCACGTCGTCGCCTCATAAACGACGTCCCCGCGATCCCCACCTGGCGCTGCGCGTGTTCGCCTCGGCCAGCGACGAAGGAGCTTCGATGGTTTCCCCGCATTCGCAATTGCTCAAGGTCACGCAGCGCGTGATCGAACGCAGCAAGCCCACCCGCGCAGCCTATCTGGCCCGCATCGATAAGGCCCAGGGCAGGTTCCCGGCGCGCGGCGCGCTGTCGTGCGCGAATCTCGCCCACGGCTTTGCCGGCCTCGAGGGCAACGACAAGCTCGCGATCAAGCAGATCCGCGAGCCGAACATCGGCATCGTGTCGTCGTACAACGAGATGCTGTCCGCGCATGCGCCGTACAGGAATTTCCCGGACATCATCAAGCAGGCCGCCCGTGAAGCCGGCGGCGTGGCGCAATTCGCGGGCGGCGTGCCGGCGATGTGCGACGGTGTCACGCAAGGCAACGCGGGCATGGAACTGTCGCTGTTCTCGCGCGAAGTGATCGCGATGAGCACGGCCGTCGCGCTGACGCACAACATGTTCGACGCGGCGCTGTGCCTTGGCATCTGCGACAAGATCGTGCCCGGTCTGCTGATTGGTGCGCTGCAATTCGGCCACCTGCCGACGATCTTCGTCCCCGCTGGCCCAATGACCAGCGGTCTTGGCAACGACGACAAGGCCAAGATCCGCCAGCAGTTCGCCACCGGCCAGTGCGACCGCGGCGCGTTGCTCGAAGCGGAAGCGGCCGCGTATCACGGCCACGGCACCTGCACCTTCTACGGCACGGCCAACAGCAACCAGATGCTGATGGAGGTGATGGGCCTGCATCTGCCGGGTTCGGCGTTTGTGCATCCGCATACGCCGTTGCGCGACGCGCTCACCGCGCAAGCCGCACGCCGGGTGCTCGACCTGACGGTGGAGCGCGGCAATTACACGCCGATCGGTCACGTCATCGACGAGAAGGCGATCGTCAACGGCATCGTCGCGCTGCTTGCGACCGGCGGCTCGACCAATCACACGCTGCACCTCGTGGCGATTGCGCGCGCAGCGGGCATCGTGATCGACTGGGACGACTTCGACCACCTGTCGCAAAGCGTGCCCTTGCTCGCGAAGATCTACCCGAACGGCAAGGCTGACGTGAACCACTTCCACGCAGCGGGCGGCGTTGCGTTCCTGGTGCGCAATCTGCTGGAAGGCGGTTTGCTGCACGAGGACGTCAATACGGTTGCCGGTAAGGGGCTGCACCATTACACGGAAGAGCCCAAGCTGCTCGACGGCAAGCTGACCTGGGTGCCGGGTGTCACGGAAAGCCAGGAAACGGGCGTGCTGCGCGGCATTGGCGAGCCGTTCCAGCCGGACGGCGGCTTGCGACTGATGCAAGGCAAGCTGGGGCGTGGCGTCATCAAGATTTCGGCGGTTGCGGCGCAGCATCGCAAAGTGAAGGCGCCGGCGATCGTGTTCGATTCGCAGGAAGCGGTGCAGGAAGCCTTCGACAACGGCGAACTCAAACGCGACTTTGTGGCCGTGGTGCGCTTCCAGGGCGCGCGCGCAAACGGCATGCCTGAGCTGCATCGTTTGACGCCGCTGCTCGGTGTGTTGCAGGATCAGGGTTTCCATGTCGCGCTTGTCACCGATGGACGCATGTCAGGCGCCTCGGGCAAAGTGCCCGCGGTGATCCACGTGTCGCCCGAAGCCTTGCTGCAAGGGCCGATCGGCAAGGTGCGCACCGGTGACATGCTGGTGATCGACGCCGAAGCGGGCGTGCTCGACATCGAAATCGATACGGCCGAATGGGCGGCGCGGCCGGAGGCCGCTCCGCAGCATCAGGCGGAGAACGAAGTCGGCTTCGGCCGCGAACTCTTTGGCGTCTTCCGTGCGGCCGCCGCGCCCGCGGAGCTGGGCGCTTCGGTATTTGGCCCGATGGTGGGTGAAGTTCACGCAAGCCACGAGCTGCAGAAACAAGGAGCCTGACTATGACGACGAAGAAAGTAAGCGACATCGTGCGCCTCGGCCCGGTGATTCCGGTGCTGGCGTTCGACTCGGCGGAACAGGGCGAGAACGTCTCGCGTGCGCTGCACGCCGGCGGCGTGAAGGTGCTCGAAATCACGCTGCGCACGGCGGCCGGTCTCGAAGCGATTGAACGCGCGAGCCAACTGGCGGAAGACATCGTCGTCGGCGTCGGCACGATCACGAGGCCGGAACACTGCGCACAGGCGAAGAAGGCCGGCGCACAGTTCGGCGTGTCGCCGGGTCTCACGAAGGCTATGCACCAGGCCGCGCAGGATGCCGGTCTGCCGCTGCTGCCGGGCGTGATGACGCCGAGCGACATCATCGTCGCGCTGGAGCTCGGCTACGAGATCGTCAAGTTCTTCCCCGCGCAGCAGGCGGGTGGCGTGCCGATGTTGCAGGCGTTTCACGGCCCGTTTCCGACGCTGAAATTCTGTCCGACCGGCGGCATCACTGCTGAAACTGCCCCTAATTTCCTCGCCCTGCCGAACGTTGTTTGCGTGGGTGGCTCGTGGCTCACGCCGAAGGCAGCGCTGGCCGCGCAGAACTGGGATGAGGTGACGCGCCTTGCTCGCGCTGCGAGCCAGCTCGCCGCGCCGGCACATTGAGTAGCGCGGGCCAACGGTAGCGCGTACGTCAGCCAGGCAACATGGCTCACCCGAAGGAGCCTCGTCGTTGCAGCCGTTCAGGCTGCCCCGGCGAGGCTCCTTTTTAATGCGCGCGGTGGGTTTCGAACGCTTAAGATTCAAACAAACAGTAAAATTCCGCGTCCGCGCGGTTGCCCGGCTTCGCGTCAGGCGTAGGGACAGGAAGTGCGACTCGGCCTACGCCGTGCGCTCGCATCCGAGAATCAATAACGCAAAAAAGGAGGAGCTCGATGGGAGCTAACCATGGCAGCTTGCTGCTGATCTATGCGGTGATCGCCATCGCCGCGCTGATCCTGCTGATCACGCGCTACAAGGTCTATCCGTTCCTCGTCCTGATCATCATTTCGCTGCTGCTCGGTCTCGTGGTCGGCATGCCGATGGGCACGATCGTCAAGTCGTTCGAAACCGGCAACGGCAACACGCTGGGCCACATCGCCGTCGTGGTTGGGCTCGGCACCATGCTCGGCAAGATGATGGCCGAATCGGGCGGGGCGGAGCGCGTCGCCACCACGCTGATCGACTGGTTCGGTGAGAAGAACATTCACTGGGCGATGATGTGTGTCGCGATCATCGTCGGCTTGCCGGTGTTCTTCGAAGTTGGCTTCGTGCTGCTGATTCCGATCGCGTTCAACGTCGCGAAGCGCACCAACAAGTCGCTGCTGCTGGTCGGCTTGCCGATGGTCGCGGGCTTGTCCGTCGTGCACGGTTTGATCCCGCCACACCCGGCCGCGATGCTCGCGGTGCAGGCGTATCACGCCGATATCGGCAAGACGATCGCCTACGGCCTGATTGTCGGCGTGCCGACCGCGATCGTCGCGGGTCCCCTGTTCGCGCTGCTGGTCCACCGTTATATCAAGCTGCCGGAGAACAATCCGCTCGCCGCGCAGTTTCTCGGTTCGGCTGAGGAGGGCAAGGACGGAGGAAAAACGCGCGAGTTGCCGAGCTTCGGCATCACGCTGTTCACGATCCTGTTGCCGGTGATCCTGATGCTGATCGGCAGTTGGGCGGACCTCGTGTTCACGCCGGACACGCTGCCGAACAATCTGCTGCATTTCGTCGGCAACTCGGACGTGGCGCTGCTGATCGCGGTGCTGGTCAGCTTCTGGACCTTCGGCGCGAAGCGCGGCTTTAACCGCGAGCAGATCCAGAAATTCTGCGGCGAGTGTCTCGCGCCGATCGCGGGCATTACACTGATCGTCGGTGCGGGCGGCGGGTTCGGACGCGTGCTGATGGATAGCGGCATCTCGAAGGAAATCGTCTATGCGGCGACTTCGGCGCATCTGTCGCCGCTGCTGTTTGGCTGGCTCGTGGCCGCGCTGATTCGTCTCGCCACCGGGTCGGCAACGGTTGCCATGACGACCGCTTGCGGCATCGTCGCACCCATCGCAGCAGCGAGCGGCGTGCAGGTCCGGCCTGAGCTGCTGGTGCTCGCCACGGGTTCGGGTTCGCTGATTTTCTCGCACGTCAACGACGGCGGGTTCTGGCTGATCAAGGAGTACTTTGGAATGACGGTGGGGCAGACGTTCAAGACGTGGTCGCTCTGCGAAACCATCATTTCCGTGTTGGGTTTGGGTTTGACCTTCGCGCTTGCGGCGGTCCTGTAAGGAGTATTAGATGATTCCGATCGTAATGGGCGTGTCGGGCGCCGGCAAGACGCGAATTGGCGAAATGCTGGCGGAGAGCCTGAAATGCAGCTTCACCGACGGCGACGCGTTTCACAGCGCGGCCAACAAGGAAAAGATGCATCACGGCATTCCGCTGACCGACGAAGACCGCTGGCCATGGCTCAAAACCATCCGCGCGGCCATCGAGGAAAAGCAGCGCGCGGGCGAGGCGGCGGTGTTCACCTGCTCGTCGCTGAAACGTTCGTATCGCGACATCCTGCGTGACGGTGACAAGGACGTGGTGTTTGTCTATCTGAAGGGTTCGTACGAAGTGCTGCATGAGCGCTTGCAGACGCGTACGGGGCATTTCTTCGATCCGTCGCTGCTGCAGAGTCAGCTCGATACGCTGGAAGAGCCGGGTGAGGATGAGGCGATCACGGTGAGTATTGAGTTGTCGCCGGATGAGATTGTCGATGAGGTGCTGAAGCAGATGAAAGCGCGTGAAGGCACAAGCCCTTAACGCAGCTTGAAAACGAAAATGGCGCTCCGAGGAGCGCCATTTTCATGTCTGCTGCACCTGGCAGGTATAGCGTCGTGGCTTAGACTGAAGTTGCCGCGCCCTCGACGCAAAGTATTCTTTTGAATCAACCGGTTGCGGTTGATCCAGTGTTGGATTGCTGCCTACACGGCAATGGTCTTCAGCAGTTCGAGGGCTTGCAGCTGTTTGGCATCGGGTGCCGTATCGAGAGTAAAGGTGGCTTCGTGCGTGGACGCTCCCGGGTGATGGCAGGCATTGCGCACGATGGTGCTGAGGTGGTGTAGCAGCGAATCGAAGCTATGCACGCAGGTGCCGTCCTCCAGCGTCCTGTTTGAGACTTTGCGCAAGGCGCCGGCCGAGCGCCTGGCCGGCGCGACGGGATCGCGTTGCGCTTTGGCCGCCTGTTCTTCGTCGGCGAACAGCAGCGGGCGCCAGGCCTGCATCATGTGCCACTTGACGTAAAAGGCGAGCATGCACAGCAGCAGGTGGGCACGCACCCGGTCTGCCAGGCGGTGATAGATCGGCCGCACCTCGAGATCCACGCTCTTCATGGAACGGAAGGCCTGCTCGACCTGGCTGAGGCTCTTGTAGTTGCGCACGACGTCGTCACTGCCCATGCGTTCTTGCGGCACCGCGGTGCGGATCACGTAGATCCCGTCGAGGGTGGCCTCCTGGGCCACACGTGCCTCGTTGATCGTGTACTCGAACGACGCGTCACCGATGACCAGATCAAAGTGCTTGCCGACTTTGTAGCGGTTGAGCACCTTGCCCACGCACAGGCCGATGCGGTCCTGGCCCTTCAGGCGCCCGGCGGCCACCCGCTGGCGGATCGGTTCGAGCAGTGCAACAGTGGCCTCCAGCAGCGCCTGGCGCTTGTGGGCCCGCCTCTTCGCCAGCTCGGGGTTGCGGCAGGCCACCAGGCGCTCGCCGGGATAGTCGGCGTGGGTAAATTCGAACAGGTTGCGCTCATCGAAGAGCCCCAGCTGCAATGTTCCCTCGCTGGCCAGCACACGCAGGCTGCCGGACTTCAGTGCGGTGATCCACTGCAGCCCGGCCTCAGCCCTGAGCGCATCGATATGAGTCTGGGCGATCATGCCACGGTCGCCTACCAGCACCATCTCGTCGATGCCAAAGCGCTCACGCAGTTGCCTGACCTGTGGCATGAACGTGTCGGCATCGGCCGTGTTGCCCTCAAACACCGAGATGGCAACCGGCACGCCGCGCGCATCGGTAAGCAGTCCATAGTTGACCTGCAGCTTGCCGCGCTTGCCGTCACGGTTGTAGCCCAGGGCGGCGAGCTCACAGGTGCTGCCCTCGAAGTAGCTCGAACTCAGGTCATACAGCACGATGCCACCGGGCTGCAGATGACGCTGCGCGAGCTTGCCCTGGATCGCATCCTGGCGCTCGAGCAGCCAGTCCATAGCGGCATACAGCGCCTGCTCGTCACACACGTCGAGCTCAAACAGTTCCGGCAAGGTGGTGGTGTCCCACCAGCGCGTGGTGGCGAGCTTGCTGTGGGGGCTCAGTATTCGCGCGGCGATCATCGCCAGCACGCGCTGGCGTTCTGCACACGGGCGTGTGGACAGCAGTTGCGGCAGCCCCAGGCGCTGCATGGCCAGCCAGACCGCCTGCACATGACCGTGATGTCGTGAGCCATCGATCTCGAAGAGGGACGCCGGCGCGACCAGCTTCTCGCCGCGCAGCACCTGGCGGATCAGTTCGATCTGGTCGGCGGGCAGCGCGGAGAGATTGGCGAGGGTGCGCTTTTTGACGGTCTTGCCGTCGCGGTAGGACTCGCGCAGCAGCACGGTCGGTGGCGAGTCGCGGTTGGGGATGACGTGAATGTGCATGCCCACTTTATATACCATTAATCCTAGAATTCAAGATATTTTGTTATTAATTACATGCCTACATTTTCACGCCTTGAAAAATACCCGGCGCCACGATGGGCCGGGCTTTTCACGTCAAAAGTTGGGGTTTTGGGGAAGCAACCTCAGCTTAGACAATCCGCCTGGCGAGCTCAATCGCCTTGCCCACATACGAAGCCGGGGTCATCGCCAGCAAGCGTTCCTTCGCATCCGCCGGAATGTTCAACCCGCCGATGAACGTCTGCAGCGCCTCACGCGTAATGCCCTTACCGCGCGTCAGTTCCTTCAGTTGTTCATACGGGTTCTCGATACCGAAACGGCGCATCACCGTCTGCACAGGCTCAGCCAGCACTTCCCAGCAGTTATCGAGGTCTTCGTTCAGACGTGCCGGATTCACTTCGAGCTTGTCCAGACCACGGATCAGCGCGTCATAAGCCAGCAGCGAATAACCAAACGCGACACCGATATTGCGCAGCACCGTCGAGTCGGTCAGGTCGCGCTGCCAGCGCGAGACAGGCAACTTGTCGGCCAGATGGCGCAGCGTTGCGTTCGCGAGGCCCAGGTTGCCTTCCGAGTTTTCGAAGTCGATCGGATTGACCTTGTGCGGCATCGTCGACGAACCGATTTCTCCGGCCTTCAGACGTTGCTTGAAGTAGCCCAGCGAAATGTAGCCCCACACGTCGCGGTCCAGATCCAGCAGGATCGTGTTCGCGCGCGACACGGCATCGAACAGCTCAGCCATGTAGTCGTGCGGCTCGATCTGGATCGTGTATGGGTTGAACGTGAGCTTCAGGCGCTTCTCAACCACCTGGCGCGAGAACGCTTCCCAGTCGAAGTCAGGATACGCAGACAGGTGCGCGTTGAAGTTGCCAACTGCGCCGTTCATCTTGCCGAGCAGTTCGACCTTCTCGATACGCTCGATCGCGCGCGCAAGGCGTGCGGCTACGTTGGCGATTTCCTTGCCGAGTGTGGTCGGGCTGGCAGGCTGGCCGTGCGTGCGCGACAGCAGCGGCTGGGCGGCTTGCGCATGCGCCAGCGCGACGAGACGCGCATGCACCGAACGCAGCGCCGGCACAATCACGTGCTCGCGCGCGCCGGCCAGCATCAGGCCGTGCGACGTGTTGTTGATGTCTTCCGAAGTGCACGCGAAGTGGATGAATTCGCTCGCACGCTCCAGTTCCGGCTGACCCTTGACCGATTCCTTGAGCCAGTATTCGACCGCCTTCACGTCGTGATTCGTGACGCGCTCGATCTCCTTGATGCGTGCGGCGTCGTGCGCGGTGAAACGCTCCGCGAGTTGCAGCAGGAACTGTTCGGACGCTTCGGAAAAGCGCGGCACCTCGGCGAAACCGGCGTGCGACAGCGCGATCAGCCAATGGATTTCGACCGTCACGCGGTGGCGCATGAACGCGGCTTCCGAGAGCCATTCACGCAGGGCTTCGGTTTTCGACGCATAGCGGCCGTCGAGGGGGGAGAGCGCAGTCAGCGCGAACAGGGCGTCGGGGCGGGTGTCGGACATGATGGGGGCGTGACGGCTCAGTGAGCAGATCGGAAACGGAGGGAACCCGGAATTTTACCACCGGAAGGGGCCTGCCCTTGATTCTGCGGGCTACATGCGCTGGCCGCCCCGCTAGAATGCTGACTTCTCCTCTCCCGCTGGTCACAGGCTTCGCATGGAACTGAAATGGCTCGAAGACTTCGTTTCGCTGGCGGAAACCCGCAGTTTTAGCCGCTCCGCGGAGTTGCGCCACGTCACGCAGCCCGCTTTTTCGCGCCGTATTCAAGCGCTCGAAGCCTGGCTCGGCACGGAGCTGATCGACCGTTCGGTTTATCCGACGCGGCTCACTGCAGCGGGCCAGGTGTTCTATGAGCAGGCGCTCGCGATGCTCTCGCAGTTCCACGAAGCGCGCACCCTGCTGCGCGGCCACATGGCGACGCCCGCCGCGACCATCGAGTTCGCGGTGCCGCACACACTCTCGCTGACGTACTTTCCGCGCTGGCTGCAGCGCATCGAGGCGCAGCTAGGTCCGGTGCACACTCGCCTGCGCGCGCTGAACGTGCACGACGCGGTGTTGTCGCTGGTGGAAGGCGGCTGCGATCTGGTGATGGGCTACCACCATCCGAGCCACCCGGTCGCGCTCGATCCTGCGCGCTACGACATGCTCACGCTCGGCATCGAGCCGATCAGTCCGTTCTCCGCGCCAGGCCGCGCGGGGCGCCCGCGCTACACGCTGCCGGGCACGCCGGACGAACCGACGCCGTATCTCTCTTACACCCCGAACGCGTACCTCGGCCGCATGACGGAGGTGATCATTGCGAATGCGCCGGCTCGCCTGTCGCTTGACCGTCTCTACGAAACGGACATGGCCGAGGGGTTGAAAGCCATGGCGCTGGCTGGCCATGGCATTGCTTTCCTGCCGCATAGTGCGGTCGAAGATGCGGTGGCGGAGGGCAAGCTGATTCGCCTCGATCGCGCTTCACGAGGCACCCCCGAAGGGCAGTTCACGCTGACCATGGAGATTCGCCTCTATCGCGACAAGCTGGCCGCGCAGGGCGAGGATCCACGCCAGGTGCTGGTGCGCAAGCTGTGGGACGCGGTGACCGGAGAGGTCGCTCAGGGCGCGGCGTAGGCCAGCGGGAAGCAGCGCTTTCGCAGTGCTTGCCATGAGCCAGCGAGCGCCGCGCGGCCTCATTGTTACGGGTCATGCGACAGCTTTTTGCGGTTTTTCAACGTTATGCACGAAAGACATAACGGGATGACCAAACGGCATTGGATTTCAAAATGGCGTTTTTCGACAATGGCGTCATTCGGTCAAAACGCTTGGAGCGTTCATGTCATCCCAACCGCAGTCCGCATCGTCGTTGCAGTCCGTCCCGTCCTATCTGAATAGCGACAACCTCGGCCCCTGGGGCAACTATCTGCGTCAGGTCGACCGCGTCGCGCCGTATCTCGGTTCGCTGTCGCGCTGGCTCGAAACCCTCAAGCGCCCGAAGCGCATCCTGGTGGTCGATGTGCCCATCGAACTCGATAACGGCACGGTTGCTCACTTCGAAGGCTACCGCGTGCAGCACAACGTTTCGCGTGGTCCGGGCAAGGGCGGTGTGCGCTATCACCAGGACGTGACGCTGTCGGAAGTGATGGCGCTGTCTGCGTGGATGTCAGTCAAGAACGCTGCAGTCAACGTGCCGTACGGCGGTGCCAAGGGCGGTATCCGCGTCGATCCGCGTACGCTGTCGCGTGGTGAGCTCGAGCGCGTCACGCGCCGCTACACCAGCGAAATCGGCATCATCATCGGACCGAACACCGACATCCCCGCGCCGGACGTGAACACGAACGAGCAGATCATGGCGTGGATGATGGACACGTACTCGATGAACCAGGGCCAAACGGCCACGGGCGTCGTGACCGGCAAGCCGATCGCGCTCGGCGGTTCGCTCGGCCGCAGGGAAGCAACCGGCCGCGGCGTGTTCGTGGTCGGCTCCGAAGCGGCGCGCCGCATTGGTTTCGATATCGAAGGCGCGCGCATTGCGGTGCAGGGTTTCGGTAACGTCGGCGGCATCGCCGCGCGTCTGTTCCAGGAAGCCGGTGCGAAGGTCGTTGCAGTGCAGGACCACACGGGTACGCTCTACAACTCCTCGGGTATCGATGCCGTCGCACTGCTCGACCACGTGGCGAAGCACGGCGGCGTGGGCGGTTTCCCTGAAGCGGACACGATCGCGAACGAAGACTTCTGGGGCATCGAATCGGACATCCTGATTCCGGCTGCACTGGAAAACCAGATCACCGAAAAGAACGCCAGCCAGATCAGGACGAAGATCATCGTGGAAGGCGCGAACGGCCCGACCACGACGGCTGCGGACGACATCCTGCACGACAAGGGCATCCTCGTGATTCCGGACGTGGTGGCGAATGCCGGCGGCGTGACCGTGTCGTACTTCGAATGGGTGCAGGACTTCTCGAGCTTCTTCTGGACCGAAGACGAGATCAACCAGCGTCTGGAGCGCGTGATGCGCGAAGCGTTTGCCGCCGTGTGGCAAGTGTCGAGCGAACAGAACGTCTCGGTGCGTACGGCAGCCTTTATCGTTGCGTGCAAGCGCATCTTGCAAGCACGCGAACTGCGTGGCCTGTACCCCTGATCAGGCCGGCCAGTTTTTTAGTGTCCCCTTGGTTTCCCTTGTGTCAACGCGGCTCGTCAGACCGCGGGTCGCACTTGGCGGGCGGCATCTTGACGATGTCGCCCGCTTTTTTATTTACTGGTGCGGTGGACTAGGATAGTAACGAGGACAAGCCACCCGCATCACGCCGGTGCAACATGAAAACGAGCTTGCACCTATACTTTCAAAATAATTACTTTGCTACACTGGCGCCGGTTCTTGCCAAGGAGATCAACATGAAGATCAAAAAAGCTGCGCTGCTGGTCGCGACTCTCGGACTGTTTGCGGTTGGCGCACATGCGCAGGACGCCGGAACGCTAAAAAAGATCAAGGACACGGGCGTTATTTCGCTGGGTCATCGTGAGTCGTCCATTCCGTTTTCGTATTACGACGAGCAGCAGAACGTCATCGGTTACTCGCAGGAGTTCGCACTGAAGGTGGTTGAGGCGGTCAGGCAGAAGCTGAACATGCCGAACCTGAAAGTCAGGCTGACCCCGGTCACGTCGCAAAACCGCATTCCGCTGGTGCAGAACGGCACCGTCGACCTCGAGTGCGGCTCGACCACCAACAATGCCGAACGCCAGCAGCAGGCCGCGTTCTCGAACACCATCTTCGTGATCGGCACGCGTCTGATGACCAAGAAGGATTCGGGCATCAAGGACTGGTCGGACCTGAAGGGCAAGACCATCGTGACAACGGCCGGCACGACCTCGGAGCGTCTGTTGCGCAAGATGAACCAGGACAAGAGCATGGGCATGAACATCATCAGCGCGAAGGACCATGGCGAGTCGTTCCTGACGTTGTCTACCGGCCGCGCTGCCGCGTTCATGATGGACGACGCACTGCTCGCCGGCGAGCGCGCGAAGTCGAGCACCCCGGGCGACTTCGTGATCGTCGGTACGCCGCAGTCTCATGAAGCGTACGGCTGCATGATGCGCAAGAACGATCCGGAGTTCAAGAAAGTGGTCGACGACGCGATCGCGAAGGTCGAGACCTCCGGTGAGGCCGATCAGATCTACAAGAAGTGGTTCGAAGCGCCGATTCCGCCGAAGGGCCTGAACCTGAACTTCCCGGAAAGCGACGACGTGAAGGCGCTCTTCAAGAGCCCGAATGACAAGGCGATCGACTAAACCTTGGCGCTCCGTTCAACGCGTTAACCCAACGTAAGCGAACGCAGGCGAACGGAAGAAGCCGCACGCTTCTTCCGTTTCTTTTTGCTGGAGTCCTGTCATGTCATATCACTGGAACTGGGGCATTCTGCTAAGTCCGGTATCTACGGGCGAGCCGACTACCTATCTGGGCTGGCTGCTGTCCGGCCTCTGGGTGACGATCACGGTGTCGCTGTCGGCGTGGGTGATCGCGCTGGTCGTGGGGTCGCTGTTCGGCGTGCTGCGCACGGTGCCCAATCGCTGGCTGGCCGGTATCGGCACGGTGTACGTTGCGATCTTCCGCAACATCCCGCTGATCGTGCAGTTTTTTATCTGGTATCTCGTGATACCGGAACTCCTGCCGCCGTCCATCGGTACCTGGTTCAAGCAACTGCCGCCGAACGCGCAGTTCTTCTCCGCGTCGATTGTGTGCCTTGGCCTGTTTACCGCCGCGCGCGTGTGCGAACAGGTGCGCTCGGGCATCAACGCCTTGCCGCGCGGCCAGCGGGCGGCCGGCCTCGCGATGGGTTTCACGCAATGGCAGACGTATCGCTACGTGCTGCTGCCGGTCGCGTACCGGATCATCGTGCCGCCGCTTACCTCCGAGTTTCTGAACATCTTCAAGAACTCCGCTGTGGCGTCGACCATCGGCCTGCTCGACCTGTCTGCCGAGGCCCGTCAACTGGTCGACTATACCTCGCAGACCTACGAGTCGTTTATCGCGGTCACGCTTGCTTACGTGCTGATTAACCTGATCGTGATGCAGTTGATGCGCTGGGTCGAACACAAGAGCCGGCTGCCCGGCTATATCGGGGGCAAGTGATGCATCATTTCGACTGGAGCAGTATTCCCGGCGCCATGCCCACCCTGTGGACAGGCGCCATCATCACCTTCAAGATCACGTTGATCGCGATCGTGATCGGCATTGTCTGGGGCACGCTGCTCGCCATGATGCGGCTGTCGTCGTTCAAGCCGATTGCATGGTTTGCGCAAGCCTACGTCACGGTGTTCCGCTCAATCCCGCTGGTGATGGTGCTGCTGTGGTTCTTCCTGATCGTGCCGCAGCTTTTGCAGAACGTGCTGGGTCTGTCGCCCGAAATCGACATCCGGCTCGCGTCGGCCATGGTCGCGTTCTCGCTGTTCGAAGCGGCGTACTATTCCGAAATCATCCGCGCCGGTATCCAGTCGGTGCCGCGCGGGCAGATCAATGCGGCGTTTGCGCTAGGCATGAGCTACCCGCAGGCAATGGTGCTCGTGGTGCTGCCGCAGGCGTTTCGTGCGATGGTGCCGCTGTTGCTGACGCAGGGTATCGTGCTCTTCCAGGATACGTCGCTCGTCTACGTGATCAGCCTCGCCGACTTCTTCCGCACCGCCACGAATATTGGCGACCGTGACGGCACGAATGTCGAAATGGTACTGTTCGCGGGCGCGTGTTATTTCGTGGTCTGCGTGGTCGCGTCGAGCCTCGTCAAAGGTCTTCAGAAAAAGGTTGCAAGATGATTTCTATCAAGAACGTTTCGAAGTGGTACGGCCACTTCCAGGTCCTGACCGACTGCACGACGGAAGTCAAAAAGGGTGAAGTGGTGGTGGTGTGCGGCCCGTCGGGCTCGGGCAAGTCGACCCTCATCAAGACGGTCAACGGCCTCGAGCCGTTCCAGAAGGGTGAAATCACCATCGACGGCCAGTCGGTGGGCGACAGGAAGACCAACCTGTCGAAGCTGCGCGCGAAAGTCGGCATGGTGTTCCAGCATTTCGAGCTGTTCCCGCATCTGTCGATCACGGAAAATCTGACGCTTGCGCAGATCAAGGTGCTCGGCCGTTCGAAGGACGAGGCCGCGGCGAAGGCGCTCAAGCTGCTGGACCGTGTCGGCCTGCGCGCGCATGCGGACAAGTTTCCCGGGCAACTGTCCGGCGGTCAGCAGCAGCGGGTGGCGATTGCGCGCGCGCTCTCGATGGATCCGATCGCCATGCTGTTCGACGAACCGACCTCGGCGCTCGATCCGGAGATGATCAACGAAGTGCTCGACGTGATGGTCGAACTCGCTCAGGAAGGCATGACGATGATGTGCGTCACCCACGAAATGGGCTTTGCGAAGAAGGTCGCGCACCGCGTGATCTTCATGGACAAGGGGTTGATCGTCGAAGACGACCGCAAGGAAGATTTCTTCGCGAATCCGAAGTCGGATCGCGCGAAGGATTTTCTGGCGAAGATTCTGCACTGAGGGTTCGTGGCCGGCGGTGTGATGGCCGCCGGGCCAGACGCTGCAGCAAACGAAAAGCCGCTTCTTTCGAAGCGGTTTTTTGTATGGCGTCACGCGAGGCGACGCGAAACGCGGTGCTGCCCGGGTCAGGATTCGAACGCCGCAGTGTCGTCCGCAGCTTCGACGTCGAGCACGGCGGCCTCTTCGGTCTGCGGCTGCGGGCGAAGAAGCGTCGCGACCGAAGCCGACGCATCCGTTGCAGGGTTACACAGCTTCTCCAGCACGCATGCAGGCACCGGCACATTCACGCGGCCCACCACGTCACCATGCTGGAACATCAGCAGGTCGCCGGGTTTGAACGCGCTCCACACTTCGTTGTCGGTGAGCGGCTGGGTGGCGATCACTGCGACGCGGTCTTCCGGCGTGGTGTACTTGGCGAAATCGATCGACACGTCCGCGTCGACCAGATGCGCAGTCGAGAACGGCCAGCGGCGCACGATGTAGTGCAGATTGGTCGAGCAATGCGCGAACAGCGCCTGGCCATTCGACATGAGGAAGTTGAACACCCCGAAATTCGTGATCTCGCGCGTGAGCGTCTCGAGCGCGGCGAAGAGTTCATCGAGCGGCGGCTGCGTGCCCGGGAAGGCCTTGCGCAGACCCTGCAGCAAGGCGCAGAACGCGAGTTCGCTATCGGTCGTGCCAACCGGCTGGTACACGCCGGTGAGGAACGGCGAATAGTCTTTCAGATCGCCGTTGTGGGCGAAGATCCAGTGACGGCCCCACAGTTCGCGCATGAACGGGTGGCAGTTCTCCAGCAGGATATGGCCTTGCGTTGCCTTGCGAATGTGCGCGATCGTGTTCTTCGACTTGATGGGGTAGCGCTTGACCATCTCGGCAATCGGCGAGGTGGCCGACGATTGATGGTCGATGAACAGACGACAGGCCTTGTCTTCGAAGAAGGCGATGCCCCAGCCGTCCGCATGGTGATCGGTGACGCCGCCGCGCGCCGCAAAGCCGGTGAACGAGAACGTGACGTCCGTCGGCGCAGCGCAGTTCATTCCGAGAAGTTGGCACATGTTGCTGATGCTAGGCCTGTGAACGGGGGGACCCGTTACAATGATGATTTCCAAGCATATCACCGAGCCAGGCGCGTCAAATAGCTAATTTGACGGGTGTTCAGGCCGCAGCGTTGCGGTTTGCCCACGTCAATGCCGCTGCGGCGCCGGGTTCGTCAACATCTCGCCATGACTGCTTCCACTGCCTCGCCCGATTCCCTGACGTTCGCCCGCCCCGATGACTGGCACCTGCATGTGCGCGACGGCGCGATGCTCGCGGCGGTGCTGCCGCACACCGCGCGCCAGTTTGGCCGCGCGATCATCATGCCCAACCTGAAGCCGCCGGTCACGACCACGGCGATGGCGCAGGCGTACCGCGAGCGCATCGTCGCCGCGATTCCGGACGGCGTGAAGTTCGAGCCGCTGATGACGCTGTACCTGACCGACAACACGCCGCCCGACGAAATTCGCCGCGCGCGCGAAAGCGGCTTCGTGCATGGTGTGAAGCTCTATCCGGCAGGCGCGACGACCAATTCGGACGCGGGCGTCACCGACCTCATGAAGTGCGCGAAGACGCTCGAAGCCATGCAGGAAACCGGCATGCCGCTGCTCGTGCATGGCGAAGTGACCGATGCGTCGATTGACCTGTTCGACCGCGAGAAGGTGTTTATCGACCGCGTGATGACGCCGCTGCGCCGCGAGTTTCCGGCGCTGAAGGTGGTGTTCGAGCACATCACCACCAAAGACGCGGTGGACTACATCCGCGAAGCCGGGGTGGCGCCGGGGCTGCTCGGTGCGACTGTCACCGCGCACCATCTGCTGTACAACCGCAATGCGATCTTCCAGGGCGGCATTCGCCCGCACTACTACTGCCTGCCGGTGCTGAAGCGCGAGACGCACCGCGTGGCGCTGGTCGAGGCGGCCACTTCGGGTAATCCGCGCTTCTTCCTCGGCACCGATAGCGCACCGCATCCGAAGGGGCTGAAGGAGCATGCGTGCGGTTGCGCAGGTTGCTACACGGCGCTGCATGCGCTCGAACTGTATGCCGAAGCGTTCGACAAGGCAGGCGCGCTCGAGCGTCTGGAAGGCTTCGCGAGCTTCTTCGGCGCGGACTTCTACGGCCTGCCGCGCAGTAGCGAGCAGGTCACGCTGCGCCGCGAGCAATGGACGCTGCCGGCCGAACTGCCGGTCGGCGATACGCCGGTCGTGCCGTTGCGCGGCGGCGAGCCGATCGGCTGGCGGCTGGTTTGAGGCAGGTGGCGGTGGTGGCGCAAGGTGGCGTGCCGGCAGAAGGTTTGGCGCCAGCGGCGATGGATGATATACAGGGCAGCGCGGGCGTCGAGCCGCCTGAGGACGACGCGTTAGCGGCCAGGGTGCGATCCGGCGAAAGCCCTGCCAATCACGCGCACAAACCGGGCTTTGCCGACATTGACTGGTCGATGCCGTGGTTTGCGCAGTTCGCTGTGCGCGGCGTGCGCTGGCAGCAGGCAGCCCTGACGAGCTACGCAGCCCTGCTCACCGAAATGAACGCCGACGCGCAGCAGTCCCGCCAGACCACCGGCCGCGGCCAGCGTCTCGCGTTTATTGCCCAGGACGATCTGCCACCTGGCGCGGCCTACGAGGCGCATATCGCCGCAACCGGGTGCGTGCCGACCCGTCATAACCTGCATGACTTCTTTAACGCGTCGGTCTGGTTTGCGTTTCCGCGCATCAAGGCGGCACTGAACGCGCGGCAGTCGGCGGCCATCGACGAGCTGGGCGTGGGCCCGACGCGCGGCGGCGTGCGCGATGCGCTGACCCTGTTCGATGAGAATGCGTTGCTGTTCGCGTGCGCCGAACCGGCGCTCGGCGATGCGTTGCGCAGCTTCGACTGGCAGACCTTGCTCGTCGCGAACCGCGCAGTGTGGGGCACACAGTGCGAGGTCCGCTGCTTCGGTCACGCGCTGCTCGAAAAGCTGATTTCGCCGTATAAGGCATGTACCGGGCACACCTGGATCGTAAACGTCCCGCCGGAATACTTCTCCTGGCCCGCCAGTGCCCGCGATGCGTGGCTCGACGATGCGGTCAGCCGTGCGCTTTCGGGCACTGCCGGGTTGACCAGCCGGCGGCTTGCGCCGCTCCCGGTGCTGGGGATTCCCGGCTGGTGGCCGGCGAACGAAGCGCCGTTTTTCTACGATGACACCGCGGTGTTTCGTGCCGGGCGGCGCGCTCGCTGACCTGGCTGCGGCCCCATCCATCATGTCCGCGCGCCGCTACGCCGCGATCTTCCATTTAACCCTCGCCCGGCCGGCCTGGCCGCCAGGTGTTAAAATCGCGGCCAGCAAAGCAGGCCAGGCAGTCGCGGCCTCTGCGGCTTTAAGCCAAAGAGGGCGAGGAAAGTCCGGACTCCACAGGGCAGGGTGATGGCTAACGGCCATCCGTGGCAACACGCGGAACAGGGCAACAGAAAGCAAACCGCCGATGGCCCGGCGCAAGCCGGGATCAGGTAAGGGTGAAACGGTGCGGTAAGAGCGCACCGCGGCTGCTGCGAGGCAGACCGGCACGGTAACCTCCACCCGGAGCAATTCCAAGTAGGCAGGCGCGCATCTTCGAGATGCAGGACGGGGCCCCCGTCTCGTCTGCGGGTAGGAAGCTTGAGCGCGTCAGCAATGGCGCGCCTAGAGGAATGGCTGCCACGCGCGCGGCGCTTCGGCGCGGCGTGTGCACAGAATCCGGCTTATCGGCCTGCTTTGCCGCTGAACAGAAAAATGCCGGCGTCCCGTCAGGGCGCCGGCATTTCCTTTTTGGCGCGTTTGTGCTGCCATTTTGCGCGGCGCCCGCCCCGGCAGGCCCGCACCCCGCGGCCAGGCGATCAGCCCGCGACGATATCGAACGAGTGCGTCAGCTCGGCGGTCTTGGCGATCATGATCGACGCGGAGCAATACTTGTCGTGCGACAGATTGATCGCCCGTTCGACGGTAGCCGGATTCAGGTTCTTGCCGGTGACGGTGAAGTGGAAGTGGATCCTGGTGAACACCTTCGGATCTTCGCTCGCCCGTTCAGCCTTGAGCGTGACCGAGCAGCCGGCGATTTCCTGGCGGCTTTTCTTCAGGATCATCACCACGTCGTACGCGGTGCATCCGCCGGTGCCGAGCAGGACCATTTCCATCGGCCGCGGGGCCAGATTGCGGCCGCCGCCTTCCGGCGCGCCGTCCATGGTGACGAGATGGCCGCTGCCGGTTTCGGCGGCGAACGCCATGCCGTCTTGCCCCATCCAGCTTACTTTGCATTCCATGCCTGTACCCCAGCTCACTTACCTGTATTCGAGATGGCATTGTAGCCCGACGTCCGCGCGTTCGCCCGAGGGCACTCCGGCACGCCGATATGCCCGGTGGCGCCTTGCGTGTTGCGCTGCGGCATGTTTCGAAGGTGCGGGATTGCCCTGGTGCAGTTAGGGGTTTTACTCTAGTTTCTGGGTGTGGAGATGGTGATGAATTGAGCGGATGTCATTGATTTTTATGAATTTATGGGCCATTGCGCTGCCTTTATCCATCTTTCGCATAATGAAATCGCATTTCGCAATGCAAATATTCTTGCGTCGCACAAGGTCGGCTCATATAATTGGTTCCATTGGTTGCCGCCGTTCGGCAACCTCCGCATGTCTCCTCCACCCTCCTCCTTTGGTGGATTAAACCCGAACCGCTCGTTCGGGTTTTTTTTCGCGCTTTTTCCGGGCTTTCGTCCCGGTCCGCACGGCACGTGAACGATTGCGGCGAGGCAGGGGTCGACCGGACTGGCGTCAATGATGTGGTTCCATTTCCGCCGCTGTGACGGCACCCGCCCCGGCGCATCGTCGCAATTTTTGACGTGCCGCGGGAATTTCCTTTATAATCCAAGGCTTTTCCGCATTCGTGCCCGCGGAGGAAGAACAGGGAGAGCCTGCACGCGCCTCGATGCGCACACTACAAGCAGGAAAAAAACACAGGGCGCAGCAATTATTTTTGGATCGATCATGAAGACGTTTTCCGCAAAAGCCCATGAGGTGACGCGTGAATGGTACGTGATTGACGCGACGGATAAGGTTCTCGGGCGTGTCGCCAGCGAAGTGGCACACCGTCTTCGCGGCAAACACAAGCCTGAATTCACTCCGCACGTCGACACCGGTGATTTCATCATCGTTATCAACGCCGGCAAGCTCCGTGTCACGGGCAACAAGTCCACGGACAAGAAGTACTATCGCCACTCGGGCTACCCGGGCGGTATTTACGAAACGACGTTCGGCAAGATGCAGGAACGCTTCCCGGGCCGTGCGCTCGAGAAAGCGGTCAAGGGCATGCTGCCGAAGGGCCCGCTCGGCTACGCGATGATCAAGAAGCTGAAGGTCTACGCTGAAGCAACGCATCCGCATTCGGCACAACAGCCGAAAGCGCTCGAGATCTAAGGGGAGCCCACATGATCGGTAACTGGAATTACGGCACGGGTCGCCGCAAGAGCGCCGTTGCACGTGTGTTCATCAAGGCAGGCAAGGGCGAAATCGTTGTGAACGGCAAGCCCATCGCCGACTACTTCTCGCGCGAAACGTCGCTGATGATCGTGCGTCAGCCGCTGGAACTCACGAACCACGGCGTCACGTTCGACATCAAGGTCAACGTGACCGGTGGCGGTGAAACGGGTCAAGCCGGCGCGGTTCGCCATGGCATCACCCGCGCGCTGATGGACTATGACGCAACGCTGAAGCCGACGCTGTCGAACGCTGGCTTCGTTACGCGTGATGCTCGTGAAGTCGAACGTAAGAAGGTCGGCTTCCACAAGGCACGTCGCAGGAAGCAATTCTCGAAGCGTTAATCGCTTCGGTGCGCTCTGGCCTTCGGGTCGGAGCCGCTGCAAAAGCCGCCGACGCATGTGCGTTGGCGGCTTTTTTCGTATTGGGCGCGTTATGCAGGGTTTTGCTTCGTGGCGTGTGGCGCGCGACGTTCGCTGGAGAGAACCCATTGATTTTGTGGGCTTCGGCACGATATTGAGATCAGCCCTACAATAGCGGTTAGAAGCTTTTTTGGAGAGTTCGAATGAACGCAGTCACCGACACCCCTGTGACCGAGATGCCTAGCCCCTTCGTTTTTACTGACGCAGCGGCTGACAAGGTCAAGCAGCTGATCGACGAAGAAGGCAACCCGGAGCTGAAACTGCGCGTATTCGTGCAGGGCGGCGGCTGCTCGGGCTTTCAATACGGTTTTACGTTCGACGAAGCGATCAACGAAGACGATACCGTGATGAACAAGAGCGGCGTCCAGCTGCTGATCGATTCGATGAGCTACCAGTACCTGGTCGGCGCCGAGATCGACTACAAGGACGATATCAACGGCGCCCAGTTCGTAATCAAGAATCCGAATGCCCAGAGCACCTGTGGTTGCGGTTCGTCGTTCTCGGTCTGATCGATCAAAAGCTGAAAACGCGGTACGAAAAACGGGGCCATGGCCCCGTTTTCTTATTCCCAAGGCATCGCCGGCCTTGAGCCGCGCCCCTTAGCGCGGATAAATCGCGCCCAGCACGCGCTCGCCCGCCGCGCCAGTCACGGCTGGCAGATTGCCCGGCTCGCGTGCCATACAACGCATGGCCAGCCACGCGAAGGCCAGCGGCTCGACCTGATGGGGCGGCACGCCGAGCGCCTCGGTGGTGAGCACCGGCACACCGCTCACGCCGCTTTCCTCGAGCGCTGTCTGAAGCGCTTTCATCAACACCGGATTGCGCGCGCCGCCGCCACATACGTAGACCGCGCGGGCGTCCGGCGCGTGGCGTGCGATCTCCCGGGCAACCGTGACCGCTGTCAGCGCGACGAGCGTCGCCTGCACGTCAGCCGGCGCCAAAGCACCAGACGGCTGCAGTTTCGCGTCAAGCCATGCCGGGTTGAACAGGTCGCGGCCGGTGCTCTTTGGCGGTTGTTCCGTGAAGAACGGCTCGTCGAGCAGGGCGTTCAGCAGCGGCCGATGCACCTGACCGCCGGCCGCAAGGTGCCCGTTTTCGTCATAGGGCTTGCCGAGGTGCCGGTGTGCCCACTCGTCCAGAAGCGCATTGGCCGGCCCGCAGTCGAAACCGCGCACGCTGCCTGCGGCGTTCAGAATCGTGATGTTGCTGATCCCGCCCAGATTGCAGACCACGCGGGTTTCGCCCTTCGCGCCGAACACCGTGGCGTGGAAGGCCGGCACCAGCGGCGCGCCCTGGCCGCCCGCCGCCACATCGCGGCTGCGAAAATCTGCGATTACGTCGATATGGGCCATCTCTGCGAGCAGCGCCGGGTTGTTGGTCTGGCGTGTGTAGCCCTTTTCCGGACGGTGCCGCACGGTCTGGCCGTGCACGCCGATCGCGCGTACGTCGACAGCGGACAGATTGCCGGCGCGCAGCAGTTCGTGGCAGCAGACCGTATAGCGTGTGGCGAGCGCATTGGCGGCCAGCGCCTCGCGCTCGATTTCGTTGTCGCCCGGCTGCTGCAGGGCGAAGAGGGCGTCCCGCAGCCCCTGTGTGAAGCCGACAAAGGCTTCCGCGAGGACGACGGGCGGCTTGCCCCTGGCGAATTCGACGGCGACACCGTCCACGCCGTCCATGCTGGTGCCCGACATCAACCCGAAATAGATGCCGTGCGCAGTGGTGTCTTGCGCCACGTTGCTGCTCCTGTGCGTCGTACGTTGTGAACCGTGTTGGCAGATTATCAGCGCAACGACGGCCACGGTAGTGTCCGTGATGATGATAACGGTGCGCCGGCGGGCAGTGCGCACACCCAGCGAGCGGTTATTTCGGGCCCGGCAGAGCGTCGCCGGCATCGTCCGCGGACGCGGCGGCGCCCATCTATGGGACAATCTCCCTTTTTGCGACCTCACGTTCCAGCATGAGCACCGAGTCTACGTCCAAGCCCACTCCCGCCTTTCCGATCACCGACGAAGTCCGTCACGCGCTCGCCGTTACCAGGCGGGGCGTCGATGAACTGCTGATCGAAGAGGAATTCGCACAGAAGCTCGCGAAGAGCGCGGCCACCGGCATACCGCTGCGCATCAAGCTCGGTCTCGACCCGACGGCGCCCGATATTCACATCGGCCACACCGTGGTGCTGAACAAGATGCGCCAGTTGCAGGATCTCGGGCACACGGTGATTTTCCTGATCGGCGACTTCACCTCGCTGATCGGCGATCCGTCCGGCCGTAACGCGACGCGCCCGCCGCTTTCGCGCGAGCAGATCGAATCGAACGCCAGGACCTACTTCGAGCAGGCCGCGCTGGTGCTGGATCGCGACAAAACCGAGATCCGCTACAACAGCGAATGGTCGATGCCGCTCGGCGCCGACGGCATGATCAAGCTGGCGTCGCGCTACACGGTGGCGCGGATTCTGGAGCGCGAAGATTTCACGAAGCGCTATCAGAGCGGCCTGCCGATCTCGATTCACGAATTCCTGTACCCGCTGATGCAGGGCTACGATTCGGTGGCGCTCAACGCCGACCTCGAGCTCGGCGGCACCGACCAGAAATTCAACCTGCTGGTGGGCCGCGAGTTGCAGAAGCAGTACGGCCAGGAGCAGCAGTGCATCCTGACGATGCCGCTGCTCGAAGGACTCGATGGCGTCGAGAAGATGTCGAAGTCGAAGAACAACTACATCGGTATCAGCGAAAAGCCGACCGATATGTTCGGCAAGCTGATGAGCATCTCCGACGACCTGATGTGGAAGTATTTCGAGCTGCTGTCGTTCCGTCCGATGGACGACATCGCCGGCTTCAGGCGCGAAATCGAAGCGGGCCGTAACCCGCGCGACTTCAAGGTGATGCTCGGGCAGGAGATCGTCGCACGTTTCCATTCGCAGGCCGACGCCGAGCGCGCCCTCGAAGACTTCAATCATCGTGCGAAGGGCGGCGTGCCGGACGATATTCCTGCCGTGACGCTTGCTGGCGCGCCGCTCGCGATCGGCCAGTTGCTCAAGCAGGCCAACCTGGTGCCGTCGACCAGCGAGGCGCTGCGCAATATCGAACAAGGTGGCGTGAAGATCGACGGCGCGACGGTGTCCGACAAGGGCCTGAAGGTCGAAGCGGGTGAATACGTCGTGCAGGTCGGCAAGCGCCGTTTTGCACGCGTGACGCTGACGGCGTGACGGAGCGCAGCATGTTGGGGCATTGCGGGCGCAGCGTAACGGTTGCGGCTGCTTTTGCGTTTGCGGCTGGCGCTGCCCCCCGGAATCCGGAGGAGGGCAGCGCATGATCGCGCTGATCCAACGGGTACGCCGGGCGGAAGTGCGCGTCGGCGAGCGTGTCACGGGCGCCATCGAAGCGGGCCTGCTCGCGCTGGTCTGCGCCGAACGCGGTGACACCGAGGCGGTAGCCGACCGGCTGCTGGCGAAGGTGCTCGGCTACCGTGTGTTCAGCGATGCGGCCGGCAAGATGAACCTCTCCGTGCAAAACCTCGATGGTGCAGGACGCGCCGGTGGTCTGCTGCTGGTGTCACAGTTCACCCTGGCTGCCGATACCAACAGCGGCCTGCGCCCGAGTTTCACGCCCGCTGCGCCGCCCGATGAAGGCGAGCGCCTGTTCGACTACTTCGTCGCGGCCGCCCGGGCGAAGCATCCGGTCGTCGAGACCGGTGAGTTCGGTGCGGATATGCAGGTGTCGCTCGTCAACGACGGGCCTGTCACGTTCTGGCTGCAGACGCACGCCTGAGGTAGAAGCAACCCGCGGCGCAGCCTTGCGCCGCTTTTTGCGACAATAGCGGCTCGCCACGACCGGCTACCGACGCCCCAATCCCAGACATGTCCACGCAGATCCTCTTCATCCGCCACGGCGAGACCGACTGGAACCGCATCAAGCGCATCCAGGGACACCTCGATATCCCGCTGGCGACGACCGGCGTCGAGCAGGCCCAGCGCCTTGCGCGCCGCTTCGCAGATGAAGCCGGGCAAGGCGGGCGGCTTGACGCGATTTATTCGAGCGACCTGCAACGCGCACAGCAAACCGCCCAGCCGATCGCCGCTGCGCTCGGTTTGCCGCTGCAGTTGCGCGAAGGCCTGCGCGAGCGCCATTACGGCGCGTTTCAGGGCTACGACAAGGATGAGATCGCGGAACGTTATCCGGACGAATACGAGCACTGGCAAACGCGCGACGCTGGCTTCGCGCCGCCGGCAGGCGAGTCAATGCGGGCCTTCTATCACCGCGTGATGGACGCGATCGCGCCGCTCGTCGCGGCGCACCCGGGCGGGCGGATTGCGTGCGTTGCGCATGGCGGCGTACTGGATTGTGTCTACCGGTTTGCGCGCGACCTGACGCTCGAAGTGCCGCGCGACTACGCGCTGCTCAACACGAGCGTCAATGTGGTGGATTTCGATGGCGGCAAGGCGAGGGTTGTGTCGTGGGCCGATGTCGCGCATCTGGATGCGCCGAGCGAGGACGATACGCTCAGGCGGATTACCGAACCGGGCCGCTGACAGGGGCGCTTACCGGTCCGATCAGCGGTCCGATCAGGCTGGTCAGATGCGTGACGCCGTTTGCCACCCTGGAGCGCACCCGCCGTGCGAGGAGTCGCGCAACGCCTGCGCGCCCGATTTGCCGGCTGGCCTGACCGGACATCGCTGGCGCTCTCCTGACGCGAGGTCCGCCAGCGTCAGGATGCGCCCGCGTCCCACAGGTCGCGCACCGGGCTGGACGAATCCGGCGCGGCGAGGCCGAAGTGCCGGTAGGTCAGCAGCGTCGCGACGCGGCCGCGCGGCGTGCGCTGCAGGAAGCCTTGCTGGATCAGATACGGCTCCAGCACGTCTTCGATGGTGTCGCGTTCTTCGCCGATCGCTGCCGCCAGATTGTCGACGCCTACCGGGCCGCCATCGAACTTGTGCAGGATCGCCTCGAGCAGTTTGCGGTCCATCAGGTCGAAGCCGACGGGGTCGACATCCAGCATCCTGAGCGCGGCATCGGCGACTGTCGCGGTGATGTTGCCGTCCGCCTTCACCTCGGCGAAGTCGCGTACGCGGCGCAGCAGACGGTTCGCGATGCGCGGCGTGCCGCGCGCACGCTTGGCGATTTCGAACGCGCCATCCGGATGAATCTGCGCGTGAAGCAGCGACGCCGAGCGCGTGACGATGCGCGCCAGTTCCTCGGCGTTGTAGAACTCGAGCCGCGAGACGATACCGAAACGGTCGCGCAGCGGGTTGGTCAGCATGCCCGCGCGGGTGGTCGCGCCGACCAGCGTGAAGGGCTGCAGATCGAGCTTGACGCTGCGTGCCGCAGGTCCTTCGCCGATCATGATGTCGATCTGATAATCCTCGAGCGCCGGATACAGGATTTCCTCGACGACCGGCGAGAGCCGGTGGATTTCGTCGATGAAGAGCACGTCGTTCTTCTCGAGGTTCGTGAGCAGCGCCGCGAGGTCGCCCGCGCGTTCGAGCACCGGCCCGGACGTTTGCCGCAGATTGACACCCATTTCCCGCGCGATAATGTGCGCGAGCGTGGTCTTGCCGAGACCAGGCGGCCCGAACAGCAACACGTGGTCGAGCGATTCGGAGCGGCGCCTGGCGGCCTCAATGAAGATTTCCAGCTGGCCGCGTATCTTTTCCTGCCCGACGTACTCGTCAAGCTGACGCGGGCGCAACGCGCGCTCGAAGGCTTCTTCGTTCGGCGACACGGGCGTGGCAGCGATGATGCGCTCAGCGGCGAGTTTGTCGGTTTCGATCATGCGGACATTGTACCGCGCGCCGCCCGTTCCCGAAGCTGGCCGAACGGCCTGGGTGCGCGTCAGGCCGCGGCGTGCGAAGCTTCACCCATCGCACGCCGGGCACGTTCCTCAAGGCGGGACCGGGCAGCCCGCGTTAAGCGCACTTACGCCTTGGAGAGCGCCTTCAGCGCGAGCTTGATGCCTTCGGAGACGCCCGTGGCGGCCGGCACGTTCTTGACGGCGGCCAGTGCTTCTTTTTCGGAGTAACCCAGTGCGAGCAATGCGTTCAGGATATCGGAGGCGTGGCCGGATGCCGACACTGCGCCAGCCATCGCGCCCAGGTCGGCGCCGAGCTTGCCCTTTAGTTCGAGGAGCAGCCGCTCCGCCGTTTTCTTGCCAATGCCCGGCACGCGGGTCAGCCGCGCCGCATCCTGCAGCGTGACGGTCTGCGCCAGCTCATGCACGCTCATGCCGGAGAGCACTGCGAGTGCCATGCGGGCGCCGATGCCGGTGATCTTCAGCAGCTCGCGGAAGGTCGCGCGTTCCTCCGCGGTGCCGAAGCCGTACAGCAGGTGGGCGTCTTCGCGCACGATCATCTGGGTGAGCAGCACCACCCGTTCACCGGTTGATGGCAGGTTGTAGAACGTGCTCATCGGCACATCGACTTCGTAGCCGACGCCGTTGCAGTCGACGAGCAGGTGTGGCGGGTTTTTTTCCAGCAGGACGCCGGCAATACGACCGATCATGGCGGGTTCAATCGTGAGAGAAAGGGCGAGTGTAGCGCAGGGCGTCGGGGTGCGGCCTGGCCGCAGGGGCAAACGCGCATGTGATCACGGTTCAGTCCGGATGAGTGCGCGCGAAGAGGCGCTGTGACCCGGAGAGGTCAATCGGCCGGTCCAGCTTCGTCAGGCAGGCCGGCGTCGCTCTTGAACGATACCTTCCAGCCTTACCCGACGAGCCGTCCGCGCCGCACGCGCAGCCCCTTCTTGGCCAGCGACGGCGCGATGCCGCCCAGCGTACTGAGCGTGCTGCCGCCGTGGGCGTGGCAGATCGCCATGCCGAGCGCGTCGGCGGCGTCGGTGCTGGGCACCCCGGAGAGGCTCAAGAGGCGCACCACCATCTGCTGCATCTGCTCCTTGGTGGCGCGGCCGTAGCCCACCACGGCCTGCTTCAATTGCAGCGCGGTGTATTCGGCAACCGGCACGCCGCCCGCCACCAGCCCGCAGATTGCGGCGCCGCGCGCCTGGCCGAGCAGGAGCGTCGATTGCGGGTTGACGTTGACGAACACCTTCTCGATCGCGGACTGATCGGGTGCGTGCTGGCGGATCAGCGTCGAAATACCGTCGAAGATCGTACCCAGGCGCGACGGCAAATCGGCGTCGGCCGTCTTGATGATGCCGCTTGCCACGTACGTGAGCTGATGGCCGTTTTGGTCGATCACGCCGAAGCCGGTGACGCGCAAGCCGGGGTCGATGCCGAGAATTCTCATGAGATGCGCTGCGAACTGAGTGCCTGCGATACTACAACGAACGGGTAGCGTGGCGGAGTGCGCGAGCCGTGGGAGCAGGAATAAATGCCGTCGCCGGGGTTGCCGCAGCGAGACGAGCGGGACAAAGAGAAAGGCCCGGCAGAAAATTCTGCCGGGCCTTTTCCTCAAGCCGCCGGGAAGGGCGCGCCGCCCTGGAACCGAAGCAGGCGCGCTCGCTCAAGCCCGCATCAATGGCGGAAGTGGCGCACGCCGGTGAACACCATCGCAATGTTGTGCTCGTCCGCGGCGGCGACGACTTCGTCGTCGCGCATCGAGCCACCCGGCTGGATCACGCAGGTTGCGCCCGCTGCAACCACCACGTCCAGACCGTCGCGGAACGGGAAGAACGCATCGGACGCCACCGCCGAACCACTCAGCGTCAAGCCGGCGTTCTGCGCCTTGATGCTGGCAATCCGCGCCGAGTCCACCCGGCTCATCTGGCCCGCGCCGACGCCGAGCGTCATGCCGTTGCCGCAGAACACGATCGCGTTCGACTTCACGTACTTCGCGACGCGCCATGCGAACAGCAGGTCGTCCATTTCCTTCGGCGTCGGGTGACGCTTCGTGACC
>DASZIR010000202.1:0-17679 GCA_035948995.1 Paraburkholderia sp.
TCCGGCGCTGCAGACCATTGCGCTCGATACCGAACCCAAACGGGCGGCCGCGCTCGCGAACATGTGGCTCGCCGAGATTCTCGCGCGCTTTCGCACCGAGACGGCAGGCACCCCCACCGTCAGGTCGATCTCGCTAGCGGAGCACGCCACGGGCGTAGAAGGATTGACCCTGCATTTCGCTGTCGACGGCATCGACCGAACCTGCGTGGTCGTCGAAGTACCCGAAGCACTCGCGGCCGACTATGAACGCATCTGGACCCGTCACCGGCACACCGTCGTGCCCGGCGCGCTCGACGACATCGTCGTGCGGGGCGTCCTGCGCCTGCGCAGCCGCCAATGCTCCCCCGCCCTGCTGGGCTCGCTGCGGCGCAACGATGTTCTGCTCGGCTGGCTGCCCGCTGCGCCGTTCATCGTCGGCCGCCCCTTTGAACATGCCACGCTGCGCTTCGGTGCTGCGCGCGGCCGCCTGTTGTGCGCCGGCGTGCGCATCGATGGGCAGGCCGTTACTCTGGAGACCCCCGTGAACTCATTGAACGACGCTCAATCCGACGACTTCAGCCCGCATGCAGGCGAGTCGGCTTCCCTTGGCAGCGAACCGATCGTCGAGGTCGCTGCAATGGACCTGCCGGTGCACATCGAATTGCTGACGGTCAACCTGAGCGTCGCGCAATTGAGTGCGCTGCAGCCCGGCTACGTGCTGGACTTGCCGCTGCCGCTCATGGACGCGCCGGTGCGTCTCGTCGCCTACGGACAGACGGTCGCGCTCGGCAAGCTGGTGGCGGTCGGCGAAAACCTCGGCGTGCAGATTCACCGGATGGCGGCGAGCGATGAACGCCAATCTTGACGTCGCCTCGCTGCTGGTCGGGCTGCTCGCGTTCGGCATGCTGCCGTTCGCGGCGATGGTCGTGACGTCCTATACCAAGATCGTCGTCGTGCTCGGGCTGCTGCGCAATGCGCTCGGCGTGCAGCAGGTGCCGCCCACCACCGTGCTCAACGGCATCGCCATGATCGTCACGTGCTTCGTGATGGCGCCCGTCGGCATGGAAGCCGTCCATCGCGCCCAGTTGTCGAGCGAACAGTCGCCGACGAGCCAGGTGATGCCGATTTTCGACGCGGCACGCGAGCCGTTTCGCCAGTTCCTGCTCAAGCACACCGCCGAGCGCGAGAAGGCGTTTTTCGTGCACTCCGCGCAACAGATCTGGCCTGCCGACAAGGCCGCCGCGCTCAAGCCCGACGATCTGATCGTGCTCGCCCCGGCGTTCGCGCTGACCGAACTGACCTCGGCGTTCAAGATCGGCTTCCTGCTCTACCTCGCCTTCGTCGCGGTCGATCTGATCGTGGCGAACATCCTGATGGCGCTCGGCCTCTCGCAGGTGACGCCGACCAATGTCGCGATCCCGTTCAAGCTGCTGCTGTTCGTATCGATGGATGGCTGGTCCACGCTGATTCATGGCCTTGTTTCGACCTACAGGTGACGTATGGATTATGACGCGATCACGCAACTGACGACCAACGCCCTGACGCTCTGCCTGCTCGTGTCGCTGCCCGCAGTCGGCATTGCTGCGGCTGCGGGGCTGCTGATTGCGTTCCTGCAGGCCGTCACGTCGCTGCAGGACTCGAGTATTTCGCACGGCGTGAAGTTTCTGATCGTGACCGTGGTCATCATCATCGCCGCGCCCTGGGGCGCCTCCGCCGTAATGCAGTTCGCGCAGTCCGTCATGCGTACGGTGTTCCCATGAGCACCTCGCGCATCGGCTCCCCGCGCGTGCCGCTCGACAACGCGACGTCGTCGCAAGGCACGTCTGACACGCCGGCGGCCCAGGGCCACCGTCACCATCACGAGCACGCGAAGGCGCACAAGAGCACCAACCGCCCCCGCACGAAGCGCAAGCGCGGCGCCGACTCCCAGGAGGGGGTCGACGAAAGCGGCGCCAGCGAAGAACTGCTGCAGATGCTCGAGGAGCACTTGCAGCGCAGCGCCGAACTCGTCATGCGCGTCGGTGAGCGCCGCGGCGGCGAGCAAGGCAATTCGGACCGCGGACAGCAGGATGACGATGAGCGAGGTGCTGCGAGCGCGGCCTTGCCCGGACGCCGCGCGCGCTTCGCGCGCGGCAGCGCCGGAGCCGGCGACGCGAACGAAGCGCATCGCCAGGCCGAGCAGACGTTGCTCGACGCGCGCCGTGCGCAGGCAGCGCAACGGCCGCCGGCGAGCTCCACGTATGAAGTGCTGGCGGCGATGCGTGACTTTCTCATGATGCCTGCCGCTGCGGCCGGCGCGCCAGCCACGCTGGCAACAGTGCGTGAACGGCTGATTGAAGCAGCGGGTACGCCTGTGTCACGCGCTCCGGCGCGGCAGCACTCGATCAACCTGTTGCTGCCGCTGATGCTGTTGAATCTCACGCGCAAGCGCAGCGATGATGAACGCGCGCTTGCGATTGCCAGGATTAATTCGCTGCTCGGCCGCCGCCGGGTGGGTATTTGAACCCGGCGCGCAAACCTGCGCCGCACGATGAAGCAAGGAGTTCGCCCATGACCAAGGAAATTCGTTTGCTGACCGGACGCCACGCCGGCGCTCGCATAAAGTTGAATCCAACGCAGACGCACATCGGCAACGATGACGAAGCGGACATTCAGATCAGCGACTGGAACTTGCCCACGATGGAACTGAACCACTACGACGACGGACGCATCTCGATCGCGGATCACGCGGGCAACGGCCCGGCTGTGATGCTCGAGGACTTCGTGCCGCACCGATTCGGCGACATCGTGCTGTGTGCCGGCGACGCGCAGGCCACCTGGCCGTCGGACATCGCGCTGCTCGAGACGATGCTGGCACCGGTGAGCAGACCGGCGCCGCTGCAAGGCGCAGCACCCACGCCGTTGCCGCAGCCGCTCAGGGTCTCGAGCAAGGTCTCGCGCAAGGGCCGCGGTGCCCGCAATGCGGGGTTGGCCGGGGTGGCGCTGCTTGCGATCGGCTGTGCAGGCATTGCGTTGCCCGCCGTGCTGCATCCGCGTGCGGATGGTTCGACACACGATGCGACGCCGCAGCCGACCGCGGACTTGCTCGCGAGTGCACTGCAGCGTCTGCAGCTCGCCGACGTGCAGGTCAAGCGGGCCGACGGCGGCTTCGAGATCGCCGGCGTCGTGCCGGACAGCGCGAGCGAGATCACGGCACGCAACACGCTCGAAGCGATCGCACCGGGCAAGCTGGTCTGGCGCGTCGGCTGTGTCGACCAGATCGTGCGCGACCTGCAGGAATCGCTGCACGACCCGGCACTGCAGGTGCGCTATCTGGGCAAGCGCGCGTTCACCGTCACCGGTGTGGCGAAGAACGCGGGCGCGGCACGCGCAACCATCGAGCAACTGAGCGGCGATGTTGCGCCGATGCTCGCCAGCATCGCGCCGCAGTTCACTCCGGACGACCGCATGGCGCCGCCGTCCGATGTCGAATCGCTGCTGGCGGTAGGCAACTTGCAGTACGTGGAATCGAGCGACGGCACCAAGCATTTCGCCGCGACGCACGACACCCCGGATGACCTGAACTGACCACCGAACTGAGGAAGATCATGTACGCACCGATGACCACCGAATTGATCGACATCATCGACACCGTGAAGACATTGCCGGAACAGCCGGTCGCTCAGCGCCGCAAGTTTGCCGAAGCCGCACTCGGACTCGAGCGCGTCGCGGGAGACATCGCAGCGCAAGCTGTGAAGCTCGCCGATCCGCTGTTGCGCCAGTCCGCGACCACCGTCGCGGACGGACTGAATGCCGCCGCGCAGTTGTGCCGCGCGGCCGTGGAATCGGAATCGTGACCCCGTTTATCACGAAGCCGTCTTGCCCGTACGCGAGTACGGGAGTGCAATCCCCGTGACCATCAGGTGACGGTAACCTTGCCCCGTCCTGGGGTGTGTATTGACTTTACTTAAGGAGAATCATCATGGCAGGTGCATCAAAGGGAATTTCCGGCGCTTCGACCCTCTCGAACGCAGCCGATACCGGCTCGCAAATCTCCCAGATGGAAGCCAACACGGCAAGCTCGATTGCCCTGCAGGACGCGGCGACCAAGATGGAAAACGAGCTGAACAACGACGCGGCCAAGGATCAGTTGGCTGAAGCCGGTCCGAAGAACGCGAAGAGCCTGACGCAAGGCTAAGCGCTATTCGGGTGCGTCTTCGCGCCGCGCGGGACGCACCCCTTTTCGCCCCCCTTTCGCCACGCCGATGAGCCTCGAACGCCGCAACGAACTGATCCGCGAGCTGTGCGAATTGCGCGGCATCGGCGATGCCGAACATGTGATCGGGAATGGCGTCGTCTCTATCGACGATTTCGATATCGCCGTCGACTACTTCGAAGAAGATCCCGCCGCGATCTACATCAATTTCCAGTACGGTATTGTCACCGGCGGCCGCACGCTGCGCGTCTTCCGCCTCCTGCTTGAAGCCAACCTCTCCGTCTACGCGCAGGACCAGGCCCAGCTTGGCGTCGAAGCCGAGACGGGCGGCGTGGTTCTCGTCGTGCGCGGCATCCTCGACGAGAACACCGACGGCCAATGGCTCGTCGACACGATCGAGCACTACGTCGAGCACGGCCGCTACTGGCGCGAGAACATCCTGCTATCCGACGACGAGATGTTTCGCCACCTTTCCGACGGCGCGTATATCTGGATTCGTGCGTAACGCTCGTACGTAACCCGCCGGCGCATGTATTCAAGGTTGCGCCTGACAGGCAGCCGCTGCCGTGAGGCCGGGACGCCCCGCGGCACCAAACTTCGAGGTCCGAGATTCGCACGCTCAAATGCGCCAATCCTGCCCGAGGTGACGTTGTCGAGTGAATGCGGTCGACGAACTTCCGGCGGCGGTGAACGGCCGCGCGATCGGGGCGTGCAACGACAGTGGCGTGGTGCGGTCGTTCGCTCCGGTCACCCCGGTTTCGCCATCTGCCGTGGCAAGCGACTCACGGCTGCGATTAACTTGCATGATCGAAATTCATGCAAAGGACCATCGCCGTGGTGAACATTCCCGCCTCATCGCCTGCTTCCCAGGCGGCTCCGACCGCCGATGTCGACCGCGCACCGGAGACGCAATCGCCACACGCATCCTCGAGCAGCGCGAAGCCGCGCACCATGTCGCCCGGAATTGCGGGTCTTTCCAACCGGCAATCGGCTACGCCCACTGCCGGACGACGCGCCGCGCCGGTCCCCACACGCACGGCCGGCATGACGCCGGCCGCCGGGCAAGGGCTGCCCGGCATCGTCGAGCGCGTCTCCGACATGAAAAGCTATCTGGCTGAGCTACGTGCTGCCCATGCCGCGCAGCTCGAATTGCGCAGGCCGCGCGACGCGCAATTTCTCGACTTGCTCGTCGCGATGGAAAATATGCGCGATCCCAAGCTGGATCTGAGCGCGCATCATGTGGACTACAAAGCTCTCCACGCGGGCGCGCGTGACGCAGTCAGCGATCTCGCCTCGCGGGTGGTGGCCGGCATGCAGACGGGCGGCAGCTGGCGCGCCGTGGTCAGCATGGACACGCACGAGGTTGCGCTGTCCGTACAGCATGACGCGCAACGGCCCCACCATCTGTCGATCGTCGCGGTGGACAGCACGAGCGGACACTTTTCGTCGCAGGACTGGGGCACGCTTGCCATGTCGCTCGGCGTTCATCTGAACGATGCGTTGGCGCGACAGGGCAAACCGCGCGAGGCTAAGGTATGGGTCAATCGCCTGAATACCGGAACGCAGAAGACGAGCGAAGGCGGCGCCATATTCGCGATCGCGGCCGCGCGGGACATGCCAGGCGAGCCCGGCATCGAGCGCCTGCATGAGCAAACGCTGGCACAGGCCGCGCGCGAGCCGGCGCATTTCGCCTCCGGAACGAACACGAACCCAAAGTGGCTCGGCGCGCGCTTTTTCAAGCACATGACGCAAGAGTCCAGCATGCAGGCGCTGCTCGCGACACGCCCCGAGCTTGAAGATCAGCCCGTCAACAGGAAGCAGCAAACGCTGCGCGACCGGCAGGCGACCCATCTCGCCAGGCACTGGCCGCCGTTCGGCACGGCGTACACGTACAGCGACTCCTACGAACGCAAGCGCATCCGGATGGTTAAGCGCGCAATCCGCCACTTCGAGGCGACCACGCCCGAACTGCTGTCGGCGCGGCTGGATCATATGGCGATGTACCTCGGCGAGCTGCGCCGGGCGCAGCGGCAAGGAACACCTCTCCCGGAACCGCGCGATGCCGATTTCATCGACCTGCTCGCCGGGGCGGAAAATACGCGCGATGACGAGCTGCGGCTAAGCACGCACGAAGTCGATCTCCCGCAACTCGCAGCGGGGCATGTGGATGCGGTTGACGACCTGTGGACCTCGGTCGCCGAGGGCGTGCGCAGCGGGGCCGACTGGCAGGCGACGCTCGATCTGAACGGCCACTTCGCGGCGCTTTCGGCGCGCCACGATCCGCAGAATCCCGCCCATGTTTCGCTTGTCGTACTGGATGGCGCCGGCTCGCCGCTAACAACAGACGCCTGGCAAACGCTGACCACCTTGCTGGGTGCGCGCCTGTTCCAGATGCAGCAGGACACGGACGATGCGCGTTCGATCAAGGTATGGCTCACGCACTGCAACGTCTCGGCGGGCGAGCCCGCGGCGAACAGCGCACTGTTCGCGGTGCGTGCTGCCAGGGAGATGAAGGCGGATGAAGGGATCGCCGGGCTACATCTCGACGCACTCACCGAGGCCCGCCGTTCGCCGGAAGATATTGTCGTGAGTGAGCGCAATGGAGACGAGCTGTTCGACCCGGAATACTGTGCGTCGCCTGGCACCGGGGAGAACGAATCAACGGATGGGAGCGAAGAGAACGAGCCCAGGGCCGACGCCGAAGCGTACGATCCCCGAGACGACGCCAGAGACTACGATCCCACGGCCGAAGCCGCCCTGCTGGCCGAGCAGATCGAGATGTACCGCGGCGCGTTGAGCCAGTTCGAGCGCTCGCTCGCCTCGATGTACGCGGCCCGATGGGCTACCTGATGCGCAGTGCACCGCACGACGCAAAGGCCGATCTTTCGCCGCCGTCCTCCCGTTTTCGTTGCGGCGCCGCTTTGGACTGGTTCGCCGCACTACTCTTCGCTTTAGTCGACGCCTGCCTCTGGCGGATGCGGCCTGCGTCGCCTATCGACATCGCTCTCACCAGATCGACGGAGCCGACATGCCTTTTCTAAACCGTACGCATCACGCACCGTCGCCGGCGGCCCCCGCGGCGACCACCGTCAGCGCCTCGTCCGCTCGGGCTTCGAGTTCAGCAGGCACTAGCGCCGGCCGCAAGAAGAGCGCTGCGTCTGCAATGCTTTCGTACCTGAACCCGACTCGCCTGGGCAGGAAAAAGGAGCGCAATCGCAACCCGGAAACACCGCCACCCGTGTCTGCCGCGCGGACACCGCAGTTGGTGCGCTCGAATAGCCTTCGAGAGGGGAGAAACGAGGTACCGCAGGTAGGCCCCAGGGAAGCCGGCGAAGCACAACCGGAGCTGCGACGCGCGGACAGTCCGGCTTCGCCTGCTGGTTCGCAGCGTTCGGTAGAACATGAGGCTACTCCGGCGTCAGCAGATCTGGAAAGCGTCCAGACGCCTCCCGATTCGCCGCGTTCCGTACATCTCGAGCACCTTCCCGATTCACCGCGTCCGGAAGACCTGGACACGCCTGACGGTTCGCCTCGGACATCGACACAGGACGAACTCCCCCACTTCGACGCCAGTTCGGACGCGACGCAGGCAGACGCGGCCAACGACGCGGAAGGCGAGATCGTCGAGGAACCGAAAATCGAATCGCACCATGACACGCGCAGCGAGGCCGGCTCGATAAACTCCGGCGGCGCGTCGCCGCAAAGCGACCCCTCGTCCATCAGCGGTGAGGTCGGACCGTTGCCGACCGGCCGCAACGACCCCGCCAACCTGCTGCGCGACGCGCATAAGGAGCGGCACAGCAATCCCTATCACGCAAGCACCGATACGGTACTGTTTGGTATCCGGACCACTTCGCGGCCCAGTCGCCCGATGACGCTGCCGCACGCCGGGCCCGCTCCGACCCCGATGGAGCATGCGACGCCGGCTGAATCCGGCACCGTGGACCCGCCACCGTCGGCCCGGGCGGAAACCGGAATGAAAAAGCGAAAAAAGCTCGCAGCCGTCAGGGCGTTCGTCGACCTGGCGCTTCCGCCGTTCCTGCGGCGTTCGAAGCCGGACGAGGCGACGCGAGGGCGAACCAACGTCGAGGCCTTCGCCCCTGAATTGACAAAACGTGCCGACTTCGACTCGCACATTCAGTCGCTCTTCAAGCACTCAGCCGAAGACACTGCCGCGAACGCTGGCGAGAATGCCGATTCCGCCGAACTGGCACTCCAGTTGCGCCTGGAACTCCAATCCTCCGAACGGGACTCGCCGATCAACGGAGCCGGCCCGGAGCTTGGTTTCACGCACCCCACGATACTCGCCGAACGCCTTGCGCAAGTGACCGGCGGCGACCCCGGGCGCGCGCTCGAGGCCTTCGCCGCGCTGCGGCAAGGCAGCTTTTTGACTTTCAGTTCCGTCGACCGCGGTGACGGTTCAAGCCCGGAGCCGCTCGAATCGCTCCTCACGTTGCCGCCCGGGCGAGCGTCGCTCGCGGAACCCCAACTGGATGCGCTGAGGACGGCGGCGAAGCTCGCCTCCTCGCCGACGGGCTTCGAGGCGCTGTTGCGCACGTTGCAGCCCGCGTTGCCCGAGAATCGGCAACCTCACCTCAAGCGGTTTCTTGAGGCCGTCGCCAAGGTCGAAGCCGAACGGGGCGCGCCGGGCGACATCGCCGTGCATACGAGCACCGCGCGCGGCGCGCTCGACACAAACCAGTCCTCGCTTGCCCAGGAGGTGCTGCACATCGAAAGCCGCGCGCTCGAGCACGTGGGCGACGATCCTCATGCGTCGCTCAATGCAAGGGAGAAAGCCGCGATCTTTTCGTGGGACAACGGCTTCCGCGACCGCGGCCCCGGCACCGAACTGGCCAAGGTGCAAGGGCGGCTTGCGAAGATGAGCAAATACGTCCAGCGGGCCAATCACCTGCAGGAATTGCGCAACGTCAAGTTCCAGCGCAACGACATGGTGCGCTCCGCCGTGAAGGTCGTCGACGCGAAAGCGCGGATCCTCGCGATGCGGGCGCAGCAGACCGTCGGCCGCAAGAAGACGCCGCTCACCGGCCTGCGCAAGTTCGGCGCGAACAATAACTTCCTGATGCACCCCGACGACGACGTCGCGGTCCTCGACGACAACGCGAAAACAGCGATCAAGACGCTACTCGCACACGACAAGCAACACTCTCCCGCCGACGAGACCTTCGCGCCTGATCTGCAGAACCCGCGTTTAACATCGCTTCCTGAGCCGGTGCTGCGCCAGGCGCTGCTCGAGCATTGGGAGTCGCTACTCGAGGAAAAACAGCTGCGCCCGCTCGGCAACCGGCTCGACGACGCGGCACTGAAGACGATCGCCCAAAAGATCGCGACGCGCTATCAGGTCGACACCGAGCAAACGCGCGAGCTGATCGAAGGTCGTCTGCAACGCTGGGCCGGCAGCAAGCTCAAGCGCCACGGCTGGAAGCTCGAACGTGTGGTCGACCGCGAGCTGACACTCGCCGACCTGCAGAAATGGGCCGGCGACACCCATCTCAAGATGACGGAGCGCACTCCGCTCGGCCAGGCAGTCTCCGACGGGGTGTCCGCTGCGCCGACCCAACTCCAGGAAACCGATTTCGGCGCTGCGCTGCGCAAGGCACTCGCGGTCGTCGATTCGTCAGCCGTGCGGCCCGACGATCTCACGCCGGACGGGCTGCATCGTTTCACTCGCACGTATCTGCTCGAACACAACTGGGGCAACCCGCTCGTTGCATCGAATGGCGGCACCGCCGGGATCAATACCGCCGGCATATCGGAGTCGATCCGGCGGGTCACGGAAAAGTTCTCGCCGGTCAGTGTGGTCCCGATTCTCGACCTCAGGCTCTCGCGCTCGAGCAACGCCGTGCTGAGCATCGGCTCGACCACGCATGGCGGCGAAATTTTCCTCGGCACGCAACGCCAAAAGGCCGGCTCGGCCGGGATCGGGTTGACGGCCAGCGGGGGACCGGGCGTCCTCGCAAAAGTACTCGGCCAGGGCACCGCCAGCGCCGAAATCACGCCGCTCGCTATCGAAAACGTGCGCACGCGCGGCGTGATGGTGCGTGCGCTGCGTCCACCGAAGGCCGACCGCACGGGCTTCGACACCGACGCCGCACGCGCGGAACTGGTCGAAGTCAACGATCTCATCTGGTCGCTTGCGAAGGGCGAGCACGGCGCGCTCAGCCCCGAACAAACATGGGAGCTGATCGCGAATCGATTCTTCAAGAGCCAGACGCTGTCCATCGGCTGGCAGGATCAGGAAGCGCAAACGGTGCACCACCCGGTCAGCGCGTCGGCAGGATTACGCATCGGACACAGCATCGGCAAAATCGCCGGTCTGTTCGCCAAGTCGGAAACGGAGCGCGCCGGCCTCAGCGTAGGCTATGCGGGCGATCTGACGACGCATGGCGCGAACCGGCGCAAGGAGGCAACCGGCAAGCACCGGCTGTTGCGTTCGGCCTATCTGTGGCGCTTCCAGCAGAACATGACGCTCGGCGCGGCGCTGACCAACCCGTCAATCCCGTTAAGCCATGCCGCGGGCCCCGTCACGGCATCGATGGTCAGTGGGCCGACACAGATCACCCGTACGTTCGCGCTCGACGACCGGGGCTTCAATTCGACGTTTCGCGCGATCGTGAAATCCGGCAAGCTCTCCGAGCCCTTCACGCTGCGCGAGTTCGAAGAACGCAACGCCAAGGATTTCGTGAAGTTCCTCAACGAACCCGCACGCCACGCCCAGTTCACCCAGGTCTTCAAGGCCACCTACGGCCTCGAGAAAGGCGCGCAAGCGTTCGAGAACTTCAAGAAGAAGGCACAAAACTGGGCAGGGCCGGGCCAGCACTACGTGACGCGCTACCGCATCCGCGCCGAGGACCGCAAGATCCTCGACGAGCTGGCAGCCGTCGCCCACTCGATCCATGAACGCGATCCGGAAGATCCGATGTTGAACCGCATCGGGCAGGCCATGAAAGCGCGCCTCGAAGACGAAGACTCGTGGATACCGAGCCAGACCTTCACGCTCGAGGGGCAAACCGCCCGCGATGCATTGAGTGTCAATCTCGGCGTGCAGTTCAGCGCGCAGGAAACGGTGGCGAGTGACCGGGAGTTGTCGGCGGTGGTCGTGCCGCTGCCGATCGCGAACGAATGGACGCGCGCGCGCAGAAACATGCGCATGGGCGATCCGAGCGTTCGTCAGGGCTCCGAAGAACGCACCGCCGGAGCGTGACTATGAAACGCCGGGCCTGCCGGTATGGCGAGCGTCGCGGGCCGCGTCGCACAAACGGGAGATGCGGCGAGGCGCGGTCGGCGCAACACGCGCAGGAAGCGACGGGCGCCGCGGACCGGCGCGGCGCTCAGCGCGCTACGTTGATGGTTGTGCAAGCGCCGGCCGCGACGGCCGACAGCGCGTTACAGGCATTGACGGTCTGCTTCGCGCCGCCGTCGGCGGCGCTGGCTTTGAGCGCGGCATAGACCTGGGTGGCATCGAGAGACGGATTGACGGCAAGCAGCAATGCGGCAATGCCGGACACATAGGCCGCGGAAAACGAGGAGCCGGAAAGAAAGTCATAGTGGCCGCCCGGGGTGAGCGTGAGCACGTCGCGGCCCGGTGCGTAGATCACCTCGCCGGCTGCGCCGCTGGCGGAGGTGCCGCTGGCGGAGGTGCCGCTGGCGGACATGTCCGCAGCAATGACGTGCGCAATGCCCACCGGAAACGCGTGCAGATCGCCGTTAGGCGGCACCGCGCCGACGACGATCGCACCGTGCCGCAAACAATATTCGACAAGCTGCGTCAAGAGCGGATCGGGCGGCCCGCTCAGGCTCAGGTTGATCACCTGCGCGTGCGACTCGCTGGCCACGGCAAGCGCCTGAGCCAGCGTCAGCGAATTGCAGATCGACGGGCCAGGCGCCCCGCCGCCCGCCGACGGCGTCTGCCAGCAGGCCTTTAGCGCGAGAATCTTCGCGCGCGGCGCGACACCGATAATGCCGTGCCCGTTGTCCGGGTTCGCGGCAATCACGCCGGCTACCGCGGTGCCGTGCACGTCGTGATTGAACAGCGTGTCGTCCCGCTCGACGAAGTCACGCGTCAGGGCGATTCTGCCGGCGAGATCGGGATGCGCCGTATCGACGCCTGTATCGATCACGGCCACCCGCACACCCTGCCCTTGCGTGATGCGCTGGGCGGCCGGCGCGCCGATATCGTGCAAGCCGCGCTCCAGGTTGACATAGTTTTCGTCATACGCCGGCGCCGCCGGCAGGCCTAACGTGCGAAAAGACTGCAGCGGTTGAGCGAGCTTCACGCGCCGGTCCTGAGCGAGTTTCGCCAGGACGTCCGCGCGCGTGCTGTTGCCGGCGACTTCAAACACTGCGCAGTGCACTTGCAGCTGCACGATCGGCCAGGCCATCACCTCACGCAACCCGTAGTCGCGTGCGATGGCCGCCACCGTCGCCCGCGCGCTGCCGTAAGCCGCATAGCCCGGCGCGCCGTCGTAGCCGCCGGCGGTCGTGCCCGCCAGCATCGGCACCGACTCACTCGGATTGGCGACCGTGACGACGATCATCCGGTCGCTGTCCTGGTTCATCTGTGCGAGCACCGCAGGATCCATCTGAAGATTGGATTGCGGCACGAGCGACACGTCCGTGCAAGACACCAGCAGCGGCAACAGCAGGCACGCGAGCGAGACACGACGCGTCAGCCCGTGCGCGCGGCGTGCCGTGCGGGCGGCGAGCCGCACGCGCAGGCCATCGAGCGTTCTCATCGATTTCTCCTGTAATTCGGGGTAAGGATTGCAGCCGGCGTACCGGACGAGCGATCCATCATTGAGCGTTTCTCTGCGGAGGTTGGAAAACATGCTGGATCCGCTCCGTGAGTGCCAATATCCGGGACGAATGTTGCAACGGTCGCGAACATTATCAACATTGCGACGGAGGGCGCGGCGCGAAGCGGCAAGTTGGGGGCGCTCAAAAGTGCCAGATGCAATCGGCTACGAGGCGGTTTGCCGCCGCGCTCGCTCCCGTAGCGCTGCCTCGCATTGGGACTCGTGCCGATCGGGGCGGTATCGAATTGAAACTGGCGGATTTGCCACGTCACACCGAAACTACCGTAGAAAAATCCGTCGTGGTAGAGGCGCTGCAGATCGAAGTAGCCGAGGCTCGCGGCGGCCGACCAGCCGAAGCTCAACGGGATGCGTACCACGCCGTCGGCCGAAAACACCGCACCGGATGCGCTATGCCCTTGCGCGTCGACCATGCGGGCGTGGGGCGAGCCGCCGGCCGACAGGAAGACCGTGCCGCGATACGCCTCGGTGACCCGGAAGTCGTCGAAATCGAACCCGCGCAGCGCCGAGTCGGTGTACGCATAGTGGGTCCACCCGTACTGGGTGCGCCAATCGCCGGCACTGGCCTGCACGTAGCCGAGGCCGCCGACGAAGAGGCCCGTGGCAGGGTCTGCCTGGACGGGCTTGGCCCGCGCGAGCGAGCCGTACGCGTAGAAGCCCGGATCCCAGTAGTACGCGGCATCGACGCCGAACGACGGCGTGCCGTCGGTCAGCGACAGCCCGCGCAGCACCTTGTCGGTCGCGGCCGTGGCGTCGAACTGCCAGCCCTCGGCGTGCGCCGCGGCGGGTAGGGCAAGCGCGGCACAGATCAGCGCAGCGAGGCTCCTTCTGCAGTGAAGCAGCCACGGCGCGCCCGATCTGTGAACTGCACACGCTCGAGAAGGCATGTTCGGCAAGCTGAGTCCCGAGGGCAGACGTACGCGCGATTGAGCGGCATACCATGAAAGGACGCCATCGTACCCTGGTCAATAACCCGGACCTTGATCCGGCGTCTCAGCCTGCTGCATCGAGCCTCAGTGTTCCGGCAGGCAACGCCTCGGGAGCCGGACGCGCTCGCGCTGTCCCGAAGCGTGCTGCCGCTCAGCTCGCCTCGTTGAGGCCGCTCTCGGCTGCCCAATCGAAATCGTTCGCGCCGGCGATGCCATCGGCACCCGGCACGTCGTGCGTTTCGATCTGATCGAAGGTGTCGGAATTTTGCAGCATGAATGCTGCGGCGGCCGACACACCCGGCGGGGTATTGGCGTGAGGATTGTAGGCAAGCTGGTAGAGCTGATCCGGATCAAGCGTATTGATGCCGTTCTCGTGCATATAGCCTGCGAGCGCGCCCGATGCGCTTTGCGCGTTGGTGTCCGAGGCGGCCACGGCGACCGGCGTGGCGGAGACCGTGCCGAGCCCGCCTTGCGCCGCCCAGTCGAAGTCGTTCGCGCCGGCGATGCCGTCCGCGCCCGGCACATCGTGCGTCTCGATCTGATTGAAGGTGTCCGGGTTTTGCAGCATGAACTGCGCGGCCGACGACACGTCGGGCGGCGTGCCAGCCGCCGGGTTGTAGGCCATCTGGTACAGCTGGTTGGGGGTCAGCGACTGGATGCCGTTCTGATGCATGTACCCGGCGAGCGCGCCCGACGCGCTTTGCGCCGTCATGTCCGAACCGGTGTTGCCGTCGAGCTCGGCTTCGGTGATGCCGTCCTCGGCAAACACCTGCTGCATCATCTGCTGCAACGACTGTAGCGTCGATTGATAGACCGCCTGAAAGTCGAAGGGCTGCGTATCGGACTTTGTCGCCGGGGCGGTGTTCATACCCAGCGGATCGGTATTGGTGGAGATATCGATGGAAATGTTCATGGTAGGTCTCGTCGCGTGATTGATCGACCGCACCGCGTGGCGCGGCGCGGATCTAACCGCACGAGCGACGTGCGCCTGCCGGCGCCTCCGGCATTACGTGTCGCTCTGTGCGTTACGTTAGCCACTCGAATAACCGCATTTCACCGGCCCGGCGAAATGCACGCGACATCAGCGAACGGAGGCGGAGCCGCACGGCTGCGGCACAGTATCCACACTCCATCAGTATTCCTGCTGAATGAAAAATTCGCCGGCATCCGCGTGGTTTCGCCGCAAACCGGACGCGCCCGTAAAAAATATTGTGTAAGCCGCCATACCCGATATCGTCCATTCAGGTTTCTGCGGTAGGATCGCCCCATCCCCGGCCACCCTGGGTCACCAAGACGCGCGCCTCGCCGCAACCGGTGCCCGGACCGACCGACACCTCACCGGAAACCATTGCACCGATATGAAGTCGAGGCGTTGTTCGCCCCTGCCCCTGCAAGCAGTGGCACCGTATGTGACGTATGTGAGCCGCCTGCTTCGTCTCGCTGCACTGCTCGTCCTGTCTGCCCTCTGTTGGCCCGCGCCGGCCATGGCCGCGTCCGAAGACTGGCAATTCCAGCTCAGCGCGACCAGCGACCGGATCAACCGTGGTCTCGACCAGACTTCAGATAAGCCATCGCTCGGCGCCGAGGCCAGCTGGTATCCCGGAGCCGGTGCGTTCGCCAACGCGTCGGTCTCGTCGGTCAGGTTTTTCGACGCCGCACCGCTTGGCGCCGAGTTCATTGCGAACGCCGGATACCAATGGCGCTGGGCCGCCGACTGGAGTCTCCAGGCGATGCTGTCGCATTACCAGTTCGAGAATCAACCGCTCGCATCCCACTTCGAATACGACGAGATCGGGCTCACCGGCGGCTGGCGCGATTGCCTGTTCGCTTCCTTCACTGCGTCGCCGAATACGACCTACAGTCTTGCGCCGAAAGCGCGCGCGTTCAGCTACAACCTGAACGCACATTTACCGCTTTCCTACGGCTTTTCCGCCGTCGCCGGGGTCGGTTACTACGACTTGAACGCAAGCCTCGGCGCGGGGTTCAGCTACGGTGACGTGGGTCTCGTGTATCAGTATCGGGACGTGCAGTTCGGGATATCGTACGTCGGAACGCACGGTTCCGAACGCGTCGACGCAATGCTCGGCGCGATGCTCGTGCATCGCTGGGTCGCCCAGGCCAGCTGGCATTTTTGAGCAGCGCTGCGGGGCGTGCAGTACCGCCGCCGTTTGCAGGCAAGCCGTAAAGCAGGAAATGCTCACGAAATTTTCAGGAAAACCGTACACAACTTAACTCTTCAGTTACACGAAGCGGTTGCCGATAGCTCATACAGGCGTGTTTCGCACCAGCGCCACATCATGCGAAAAAATCGAACGGGTCTCGTGGACCTTACAAAATACGTGTTCAACAGCGGCAACCATCAGGAAGATGCACTATGCGTTTGAACACCGTGCACAAGCTTTCAACTGTCGTCGCACAGATCGCTGCAGCGACGGCAACGACGGCGACGGCGATGCGACGGGCGGCGACCGGGAAACCTTCTGAGGGTTCATGGATTTGAACGACACCGACGCCCTCCTCTCATCATTGAGCACGCTGGTCGCAACGAACGGTAAGGCCATGTCCCGCTTCAGCGCGCAGGTCATGGTCATGAAGCAGTTCCTCGCGGCCGCGTTCCCGAACCTCACTGCGGCCCAATGCGCCGAGATCACCAAATGCGCGTGAAGCCTCGGGGTTTAGCCCGAGGAAGGAAAGCGCGGACGGCGTAGCCATCCTTTAGTTAGCGCCTTGGTGCGGCGTTTGCTGCTGTTCTATGTACTGCCTCAGAATGTCGATTGGAGCGCCGCCGCATGACGCCGCAAAATAGCTCGGCGACCAGAGAACTCCGCGCGGCTTGAGCCAGAGGTGAAAGTCGCCGAACTGTTGCCGCAGGAGTCGACTGGAGACCCCCTTGAGCGATGCGACCAGCTTCGATAAAGCCACTTTGGGCGGATAGCTGACCAGAAGATGCACATGGTCATGTTCGCCATTGAACCCGACCAGCCCGGCCTCGAAGTCCTGGCAAACGTCTGCGAGGATCCTGTGCATCGCGTCCAGGTGCTGCTTGTTGAACACGTTGCGCGGGACCTGGTGACGAAAACCAGATGCACGTGAAGCGCGAAAACGCAGTGCCTCCCGTGGCGAAGTTCGCTGTCTGTTTTTCGTGGCCTTCCCATTGGACATCCCTTGAAATAGGGTTGCAGACCAATTACAGTCTTCCGGATGGAATACCTGAAAACATTGAAACTGCGAATCAAGGACAAGCATGCGAAAGCGATGCTTGCAATGGCTCGCGACGTCAATACGGTCTGGAATTTCTGCAACGAAACGCAGTATCGCAGCCTCAGGAACTACTGCCACCGCCCGCAGGTATGGCTGTCCGGATTCGACCTTCAGAAGCTGACGAACGGATTCGTCAGGTGTGATGGCGTGGTCGTCGGGTCGGCGACCGTTCAACAGGTGTGCGAGGAATTCGCGACTCGCCTCAGGCAGTTCAGGAAACAGCGCCTTAACTGGCGCGTGAGCAATCGCAAGTCATCAAAGTATTCTCTCGGATGGATTCCGTTCAAGAGCCGGGCGCTGACCTATAAAAACGGCCAGATTCATTTCAACGGCATCAAGATCTGCCTGTGGGATTCCTACGGCCTGTCGAAGTACGAACTGCGCGCGGGCAGTTTCAGTGAGGATTCGCGCGGGCGCTGGTACGTCAATGTCGCTGTCAGGGTCAAGGCGGAAGAGAAGCCGAAGCGCGTTCCAGACGCCAGCA
>DASZIR010000203.1:0-3073 GCA_035948995.1 Paraburkholderia sp.
GAGCGCGGCATCTGCTGGTTCAGGATCATCAGTTCGACCACCCGGGCGGGCGTCACGACGTCGCGATACACCTTGCGGTAGATCTCCAGCGCCGACACCGAACTGAGAATCGAGGTCCAGTAGTAGAAGTCTTCGAGCTGACGGGCCGCATCGCGCGAATTCGGTTCGACGTCGGCGAAGCGCACGTCGAGAATCCGCGCAGTGTTGTCCGCCCGTTCGAGATATGTGCCAAGTTGCGTGAAAAAGAACGCGTCGTCCTGCAGCGCGGTACCAATCGTCACGCCGCGCGAGAGGTGCGAGCGGAACTTGACCCATTCGAACAATTCATCCGGGCTCGCGGTGAGCTGACCGGCCGCCGTGCGTTCGTTGAACCCGAGCCAGGTGTCGTTGATCGTCTCCCACCATTCGGTAGTCAACGTGCCACGCACCGCGCGAGCGTTTTCACGCGCAGCCTGCAGGCATGAGTGAATGCTCGACGGATTGGTCGAGTCCGCCACCATGAAATCGAGCACGTGTTCGCGCGTCGGTTCGTCGTAGCGTTGCGCGAAGGCGGCTTCGAGCTCGGAAATACGCAGCACCGAACGCTGCGCGCGGGCCTCCTGCTCAGGCGTCTGCGGCAACAGCAGCGTCTTCAGGTTGATATCGAGCATGCGCGCGGTGTTCTCGGCACGCTCCATGTAACGGGCCATCCAGAAGAGGTGGTCGGCAGTGCGGCTTAGCATGACGGCTTTCCATGATTGATGACGCAAGGCTCTCAAGAAGACGCCGGGCCGTCCCGGGTTTTCTTGCCCCCTCGGGGGGGGCCTGCGCGCAGCGACAGGTTTGGGGTACTCTCCTCGCCCGCGCTGATTACCCGTTTGCGCCGGCGGGTTGAGCCGCCGGCATTCCTTGTTGCGGGTGCGGCCGCTTTACGTAACGATAAGGCGGCCTGTGCCCGTAACCCCTTCAGTCGACCATCCAGGTGTCTTTGGTGCCGCCTCCCTGCGATGAATTGACCACCAGCGACCCCTCCTGCAACGCAACGCGGGTCAGTCCACCTGCACACATGGTCACGGTCTTGCCGGACAGCACGAACGGGCGCAAATCGATATGGCGCGGTGCAATACCCGCTTCCACAAAGGTCGGGCAAGCCGACAAGGCCAGCGTGGGCTGCGCGATATAGCCCGCCGGCCGCGCGATCAGCCGGGCGCGGAACGCTTCGATTTCAGCCGCCGTCGAAGCCGGCCCGACCAGCATCCCATAGCCGCCCGCGCCGTGCACTTCCTTCACCACCAGCTCGGGCAGATGCGCGAGCGTGTAGGCGAGATCGTCGGGCTTGCGGCACTGGAACGTCGGCACGTTATTGAGGATCGGCTTTTCGCCGAGGTAGAACTCGATCATCTCCGGCACGTACGGATAGATCGACTTGTCGTCGGCAATGCCGGTGCCCATGGCGTTGGCGAGCGCCACACGCCCTGCCCGGTAAGCCGTCAGCAGCCCCGGCACGCCAAGCGCCGAGTCCGTGCGGAACGCGAGCGGATCGAGAAAATCGTCGTCCACCCGGCGATAGATCACGTCGACACGCTTGGGTCCCTGGGTCGTGCGCATGAACACGTAGTTGTCGTCGACGAACAGGTCCTTGCCCTCCACCAGTTCCACGCCCATCTGCTGGGCAAGGAAGGTGTGCTCGAAATACGCCGAGTTGTACATGCCCGGCGTGAGCACCACCACGACCGGATCGTCGACGCCTTCCGGCGCGACCGAACGCAAGGTATCCAGCAGCAGGTCCGGATAGTGCGCGACCGGCGCGATACGGTTCTGCACGAACAGCTCGGGGAACAACCGCATCATCATCTTGCGGTTTTCCAGCATATAGGAGACGCCGGACGGCACGCGCAGGTTGTCTTCGAGCACGTAGAACGCGCCGTCCTCACCGGCGCGCACCACGTCGACGCCTGCAATATGGGCGTAAACACCGAGCGGCACATTGACGCCCTGCATCTCCGGGCGGTACTGCGCATTGGTATAGACCTGTTCGGCCGGCACGATGCCCGCTCGCACGATATTGCGATCGTGGTAGACGTCGTGGATGAACAGGTTGAGCGCCTGCACGCGCTGCCGCAGGCCTGCCTCAAGCGATTGCCACTCGCCGCGCGGAATGATCCGCGGGATGAGATCGAAAGGTATCAGCCGTTCGGTGCCGGACAGGTCGCCGTTCACCGCGAAGGTAATGCCCACCCGGCGGAACAACAGGTCTGCCTCCGCGCGCTTGCGCGCGATGGCCTCGTTGCCCTGTTTCACCAGCCAACGCTCAAAGCGTGCGTAATGAGGCCGCACGACTTCATCGTGATGACGCATCTCGTCATAGCATCGCATGTCACGCCCCGCTCTTTTTGTCGGATAGAAGGCGAATGCGCTGCGCATTCGGTGTTCGACAACGTTCAAGCAAGCGCTATGCCACTAGCTTTCCGCACGCAAACCCCAACGGATGCACACGAACAGCGCATACGGCCGGCACGGCTTCCGCACCATCGTACTGCGGCGGCTCGTAATGCGCTACTCCGGTGCATCGGACGCCTCGTATCGGGGTGTCGCCGGGCATCCTGGCGAGCCGCGCGAGCCAGGAGCGGGAATCGCGCGGGAACAAGGCGGCAATAAAAAATCCCCGTGGGTTTGCACCCACGGGGATTTTGCACTTCCTGAACTTCTTGCACTTCAGATTGGCGCAGCGCCGGCCGCCGTTCGAAAACGGCAAAGCGCCGTGCGCGATCATCAGGCTGCTGCTGCGTCCTTCAGCTTCTTCAGCGGACGTGCCTTGATGCGCACGCTAGCCGGCTTGGCCGGGAACCAACGCTCTTCGCCCGTGAACGGGTCTTTGCCGAAGCGCTTCTTCTTCGCCGGCACAGCTTGCACGACGATCTTCAGAAGACCCGACAGCGTGAATTCGCCAGCGCCCTTCTTGTGGACTGCGCCGAGGATCGTGTCTTCGAGCGCGGCCAGCACAGCCTTGGCAGCCTTCGGTTCAACAGCAGCACGTTCTGCGACGTGTGCAGCCAGCGAGGCCTTCGTGAAGGTGTCCTTGATCGGCGACGGT
>DASZIR010000204.1:0-50125 GCA_035948995.1 Paraburkholderia sp.
CAGCGCAACGACGGATACGGCTATTTCCTTCAACCCACGGATAGCATTGACAAAGGACAAGCGGGCAAAGGCCGTGCTTCGCACGGCGCGCTATCCCTCCTCGCCGTGAACGACGAGGTTTCCCGCGCATTCGGATGAAAACATGCGCGGCGCGCAGCGGCAATGCACGCCGTGCGTCACGCGTGTTAGCATGATGGCTTGCGTCGATTTGATCTCAGCTTGCGGACGCGGGGCAACCCAAAACAGCTAAAGCGAACGGTGGAACAGCAGCAACCGTCCGCCGCCGCTCCAGCTTTCCCCCGCACATGAAGCCCGCTTATGCCGACGCAAAGCGGGCTTTTTTGTTGCCGGTGTGCTTCCCTTCAGGCATTGACTGAACGGCGCCGCCGGTGTGGAAAACGTGGCAACACGTGACGACACGTGGCACATGGAACTAGAACCAACATGGACGACTCCCTGAACTTCGACACCCTCGCGGTACGCTCGGGCACGCTGCGCAGCGAATTCAACGAGCATTCGGAAGCGATCTTCCTCACGTCGAGCTTCTGCTTTACGAGCGCCGCCGAGGCCGCCGACCGCTTCAAGAATTCCGAAGACTATTACACGTACTCGCGCTTCACCAACCCCACCGTCACAATGTTCCAGGACCGTCTGGCCGCGCTCGAAGGCGGTGAGGCGTGCATGGCGACGGCTTCCGGCATGAGCGCGATCATGTCGGTGGTGATGTCGGCGTTGCAGGCGGGCGACCACCTCGTCAGCTCGCAGAGCCTGTTCGGCTCGACGCTCGGCATGTTCTCGCAGATTTTCAGCAAGTTCGGCATCGTCACGACCTTTGTCGATCCGACGGATCTGGAGGCGTGGAAAAACGCCGTGCGTCCCGAGACGAAGATGTTCTTTCTGGAGACGCCGTCGAATCCGCTGACCGAGATCGCCGACATCGAAGCGATCGGCAAGATCGCGAAGGCGGCGAACGCGTTGTTCGTTGTCGACAACTGTTTCTGCAGCCCGGCGCTGCAGCAGCCGCTCAAGCTCGGCGCGGATGTGGTGATGCACTCCGCGACCAAGTTCCTCGACGGACAGGGCCGCGTGCTCGGCGGCGCGTTGGTCGGCTCGAAGCAGTTCATCATGGAGAAGGTGTTCCCGTTCGTGCGTAGCGCGGGACCGACGCTGTCCGCGTTCAATGCGTGGGTGCTGCTCAAGGGCATGGAGACGCTGTCGCTGCGGGTTGAAAAGCAGTCGGCCAATGCGTTGGAAATTGCCCGCTGGCTGGAGACGCATCCGGCCGTCAAGCGGGTGTTTTATCCGGGGCTTGAATCGCATCCGCAGTTCGAGATTGCGAAGCGTCAGCAGAAAGCGGGAGGCGCGATCGTCTCGTTCGAACTGAAGGGCGACACGCCCGAAGCGCAGCGCGCGAACGCATGGCGCGTGATCGACAGCACGAAGATCTGCTCGATCACGGCCAACCTTGGCGACACGCGTACCACCATCACGCATCCGGCCACCACCACGCATGCTCGGGTCACGCCGGAAGCGCGTGCGGCAGCGGGGATTACCGAGGGGTTGATCCGTCTCGCGGTGGGTCTGGAAAATGCCGGCGATATCCGCGGTGATCTGGCGCGCGGTCTGGCAGGTTAAGCCGGCCAGGCGCTTGAAGCGGTCAGGCTGCGTGGCGTATTTGACCGGCAGTCAGAACGCGGCAGTTGAGCGCGCGGCCCGGTGCCTGATGATTCAGCACTGCCGGCCGCGCGTTGACGCGCGTCGAGTCAATGCCGCACCATGCGCCACTGCCCGGGCGCCAGCCCGAAACGGCGCGTGAATGCGTGCGTGTAGGCGCTCTGATCGCCGAAGCCGACTTCGAGCGCAATGTCGGTCAGCGAGCGGCGCGGATCCGCAAGCAGCGTGATCGAGGTATCGAGCCGGAGACGCTGCAGATAGCGATGCGGCGTCTCGCCGAACGCTTCAATGAAGAGCTGATGGAAACGCCGCATGCCGAAGCCGCAATGAGCGGCGAGATCGGCGATGCGCAGCGGTTCCGATAAATGCGCGCGCAGCCAGCGGTCGATGCGCGCGAAGTCCAGACCGGCCGCCGTGCCGGACTGCGTCGTGCCCGCATCCGCCAACATCGCTGCGCACAGACGCGCAGCCGCATCCCAGTGAAAACGCCGCGTGGCAACATCGTCGCCGGCCTCGATGCCGCCTGTCGCGTGCGCCGCGATGCTGCGCACCAACCGCGTCAGCGACGCATCCACCGATACGGCGCGCGCGCGATCGAACAGGCGCTCCGGCACAGCCAGCGAGGCAGCAGGCAAATCCAGCACCAACTGCGTGTTCTCGCCGACGCCCGCGTAATCGTGCCGGGCACCGGCGGGAATGAGCCAGGCCGAACCGGAGTCGATCTGCTGACCGACGCCATCCACCGTCATCACCATCGCGCCGTCGAGCCCCAGTACGACCTGGTGAAAGTCGTGCACATCCGACGCTTCAATCGCGCCGTAGCGGCGCAAGGAAACGCTGGGGGCGGTGACGGTAGCGTGGCTCACAGGCAGCTTGAACCGCTCAGACGTCGAGCAGTTCGACTTCGAACACGAGCGTCGCATTCGGCGGAATCACGCCGCCTGCGCCGCGCACGCCATAGCCGAGTTGCGGCGGAATCGTCAGCTTGCGCACGCCGCCGACCTTCATGCCCTGCACGCCTTCGTCCCAGCCCTTGATGACCATGCCGCCGCCTAGCACGAAGGCGAACGGGTCGTTACGGTCCTTGCTCGAATCGAACTTCTGGCCATCGGTCAGCCAGCCGGTGTAGTGGACGCTGACGGTCTGACCTGCTTTCGCTTCGGCGCCGGTGCCTTCGGTGAGGTCTTCGTATTTGAGGCCGGATTCAGTAGTCACGGTCGGCATGAATTGCTCCTTAAGTCGGATCGTAAAAACCGACATTGTAGGCGTGTTGGCGCCGTGCCGCCCGGATCGCGTGGGGTTCTGCCCAGCGTCTCCGCCATGTCTGCCTCTGAGCGAGGCCGCCGTTCGGGCGAGTGCGCCTTGGCCCGTCCTGGAGCGTGCCTATAATGGGGGCTCCGTCCAATCACATGCACTGCCTGAGAGGGCCTCGATCGTGACAACGTCTTTCCCTGGGACCGGCAGCGGCCAGCAGGTCACTTCCGGCGTCTCCTTGTCCGAACGCACCGCGCATCTGTGCGCCGAGGCCGCGCTGTTCATGCGCGACCACGTTCTGTCGCTGGTGTCGCACGACCTGCGCAGCCCGCTGAACGCGATTCATAGCTGGGCGTACGTGCTCGAACGCAAGCTCGATGCAAACGATTCCGCCGCGCAGCGCGCCATCGGCGGCATCCGCAGTGGGGTGGAGCAGCAGGTGAAGCTGCTGGAAACGATTGTCGACACGACGCGCGCCGGAACCCGGAACCTGGTGCTCGCGCGCGGACCGTTTGCGCTGCAGGCCTTGCTCTCGGATACCGTCGACGAGGTTCGCGCCGGGCTCGCGCGCTCGCGTGGCGTGTCGGTCGCGTTCGACTCGGCGCTCTCCACCGAGCAGTTCAACGGTGACCGCGAGCGTCTCGCCGCTGCGCTGTGGCTGATGCTCACGTTCGCGGTGGAAGCCAGCGCGCACGCAGCAAAGGTCACGCTCGCCTCCAGCGCCGACGCCGCCGCATGGCATGCCGTTGTCACTTTCGATGCGGTACCGGCGGCGCTCGACGACGAATCTGTGCCTCATCTGCTCGAACCCTTTGCCCGTACCCAGGCACGGGCGCCGCGCGAAGCGGGCCGGATTGCGTGGGTGCTGGCGCTGTGCAGGCGGGTCGCGGAAACGCATGGCGGCACCTTCGAACAAGGCGAGACGCAGGATGCCCAGCCCACGGCGCTAGCCCTGCACATACCGCTCGTCGCTCCCTGAGCGTCAGGCGGCAGCGAGGCCGCTGCTTCGCCATAGGCGAAGAACTTTCATTCTGCTTTCGTCCTCTATACTGACAACTTTTGTTGCCGGAGCCTCTTCTCTTGATTCAGGTCGTCGCCCTTATCGGTGCGTTGTTGCTCGTTGCGCTCAACGGGTTCTTTGTTGCGGCCGAATTCGGCCTGGTGAAGCTGCGGCAGACGCGGGTGCAGAGTCTTGCCGCGAAGCACGGCGTGCGCGGCCGTCTGCTGGCGAAGGTGCACGGGCGTCTGGATGCGTATCTGTCCGCCTGTCAGCTCGGCATCACGCTTGCGTCGCTCGGTCTTGGCTGGATCGGCGAACCGGCCTTCGCGCAATTGCTGACGCCGGTGTTCAAGCTGCTGGGTGTCGAGTCGGAGAAACTGATCCACGGGGTCTCGCTGTTTTTTGCGTTCTCGTGCATCTCGTTCCTGCACATCGTGGTTGGCGAGCTGGCGCCGAAGTCGCTCGCGATCCGCGAGGCCGAGAAAGTCTCGCTGTGGGCGGCGACGCCGCTCTATGGTTTTTATTGGGCGATGTATCCAGCGATCTGGGTGCTCAACAGCAGTGCGAATGCGGTGCTGCGTCTGGCCGGCCTCGCGGCGCATCACGGCAGCGACACGCATTATTCGACCGAAGAGCTGAAGCTCATCCTGCGCGGCCGGCATGCCAACGTGGCGAGCGGGATGGGGAGCGCGGAGGGTGCGTACAGCCAGGACGAATGGAACACGATTGCGCACTCGCTGGATTTCTCGCGCATGACGGTCTCCGATCTGATGCGGCCGGCCTATGAGATGGTGGGCTTGCGGCGCGACCTGGCGCTGCGCGACAACATGCAGGTGGTTGCACGGCATCGCTTCAGCCGCTATCCGCTGTTTGAGGACGCTTCGGGCGAACGCGTGGTCGGCATGATCCACCTGAAGGACTTGCTGCTGGAGCGTCATGCGGGCAGCACGCTCGACGATCTGTCGAAGTATGTGCGGCCGGTTCAGTACGTGAAGCCGGATATGCCCGCGCTCGAACTGTTCCGGCGTTTTCGCAAGGGCGCGCCGCATTTGGCGTTGGTCGGACATAAGAACAAGGCGCCGATCGGCTTTCTGACGCTCGACAATTTGCTGGGCGCGCTGGTGGGCCAGATTCACGACGAGTTCCGCCAGGGCGACGCCGACTGGACCCGGATGGACGGCGGCACGCTGATGGGCAAGGGCAGTTTGCCGGTGGTGTCGCTGGAGCGGGCGCTGGGGATCGATATTGACGAAGGCCGCGCCGAGTCAGTCGGCGGTCTGGTGATTCAGGCGCTCAACGATCTGCCGACGGAAGGGCAGCGCGTCGAGTTCGATCGCTTCGACATCGTGGTCAAGAAGATGAAGGGGCCGCGCATTTTGCTGGTCCGCGTCTATCCGAAGCAGTTCGATGACGAGGGCGGTTGAGCGGCGCCCGTTCTCACCCGTGCGGCACTCCATCCTCGACGAGCACCGCCACCGGCATCGCCGCGAGCGCGTCGCGCAGATACAGCAAGCCGCTATCCTCGACCTTGGGCGCCGCCGGACTCAACCAGTCGAACAGCGCGCGCGAGCTCAGCTCAGCAGGCACCTCGACAGCCGTATCGCCCCATTGCGCCGCATCGACGAGCGGCAAGTCGCTGCCCGCGTCGAGCAAACCGGCAGCAAGATGCGCGACAACGATCACGGCCCAGGCATTCGCGTGTCTGCGCGCAAATGCGACCACATGCGCTGCGTGTTTGCCCCTCACCGCCAGCGGCAAATACGCGCCTTCGCTTAGCAACGCCGGCAGATGCGCGCGCAACGCGAGCAGGCGCTGCACGACGGCCAGCTTCACACGTCCAGTGCGCCAGTCAGGCAGAAAGTCGGAGGGCGGCGTCTCGACCAGCCACGCCCGACGCTGCGCGAAATCGACCGGACGCCGATTGTCGGGATCGACCAGGCTGAAATCCCACAGCTCGGTGCCCTGGTAAAGATCCGGCACGCCAGGCGACGTCAGTCGCAGCACCGTCTGCTGCAAGCTGTTGATCGCTCCGGCCTGGCTAATGCGTGCGACAAGCGCTGACAGTTCGCGCAGGAACCCGTCACGCCGTTGCGGCGCGAGGATATCGAACAGGAAGTCACGGCAGGCGTTCTCATACGCTTCGTCGGGGGCGAACCACGTCGTGCGCAGCTTCGCCTCGCGCAGCGCCTTCAACTGCCACTGCGCGACCCTTTCCGCGAGCGCCTTGACGCCGGCCTCGTCATCGGGCGAGAGGTGGGGCGGCCAGCAGCCCACCAGCGTCTGATACAGCATCGCCTCCGCCGCGGGGCCGGGCGCCCAGTCATGGTCAAGGCTGGTCACACTGCCGTCGGGCGCGCGGCGCTGCGGCGTGTTCAGGACCGACCATGCGCGCAGTGTCGCGCTCCAGTCGTGGGCGATCTCGCTGAGCACGGCAAGTCGCGCCCGCACGTCTTCACCGCGCTTGTGATCGTGCGTGGCGGTGGCCAGCATCGCATGCGGAAAACGGCGCGCGCGTTCGCGGTTCGCGGCGTGAAACTGCTCGACCGATAGCGCGAATTCGCCCGGGTCCGAACCGACTTCGTTGCGCGACAGCAACCGTCCGTAGCGATAACACGCCGTGTCCTCGACCGCTTTGGCGGCCACCGGCGCGGTCAATTGCGAAAACAGCGTTTGCGCGGTGCGCCGCGACGACCCCGCGTGATTGAACGGCGCGGCGTTCTGGCCTTGCTGTTGCGCGCCGGCGGCTGGGCGACCGGGCGAGGCGTCATCGGCGGCGCTGCCCCCGAGCCATGCATCGACCTGTTCGAGCACCGCATGATCGGCACGCGCGAGTGTCTGCTTCGCGCCAGCCAGCGCCTGATTGAAATAGACGTTATCCGCTTCAGTGCGCAAGCCGTTCTGCGGATAGATGCGATACACCGGGAAGTGCACGACGAGTTCGGTCAGCACGCGCCGCAGCGCGGTATAGGTGAAATCGCGCGTGGTGATCGAATCACGCGCAATGCGATGCAACGCGCGTGCCGCGCGATCCAGTTCCGCAGACAGGTTTTCTGCCAGGATCTTGCGCCGCGCTGCCAGCGCCTCGTCGGCAAACGTCGCGCTGCGCCCCGTCAGTTCGGCCCACGTTGCAGCGAGCGGTCCGGCGCCCGCCGGATCGTGCAGCAGCGCGCCGACGTCGTTCATGAAGTCGTAGCCGGTCGTGCCGTTGACCGGCCAGTCATCGCGCAGCGGCTCGCCGCGGCCGAGGATTTTCTCGACCACCACGTACGGTTCGCCTTCGCGCAATTCGCCGAGCCGCTGCCGCAGCCGCTGGCAATATTCGCGCGGCTCGGCGAGGCCGTCGATATGATCGATCCGCACGCCGTCGATCACGCCTTCCGCATACAGGCGAAACGGCAGCGCGTGCACCACATCGAACACCTCCGGCCGCTCGACCCGCACGCCTGCGAGCGTGCTGATGTCGAAGAAACGCCGCCAGTTCACTTCGTCCGAAGCCGTGCGCCACCAGGCGAGTCTGAAATGCTGGCGCTCGAGCAGCCGGTGCAGGCGGTCGCGTGTGACGGGCTCGTGAGGCGAGTAGGTCGCCAGCGCGATTTCGATTGCCGACATGCCGTTGCGCGCGGCGAACTCGCGCAGCAGCTCGCGCGCTTCGGTGGCGCGCGGCTGGTCGGCGGGCTGCGTCGTCAGTCCCTGGAAACGTTCGGCCAGCGCGTTCAGGTCCGCGCGTTCGGCGCTTTGCAGGATCGCCGCGTAATCGATCGGACACACGGGACCGACGTGAGGCCCGTAGGCGATATAGAAGTGCCCCGCGCCCGCGGCGAAGCGCAATCCGATCCGCCCGGCCGCAAGCTCATCGCCATAAGGCGCACCGAGACACGGCATCAGCACCTTGCCGCGCAATGCAGGATCCGGCGAGTGCCAGTCGATGTCGAAATGCCGCGCAAAGGCGCTATGGCGTCCCCATTCAAGAATATCGCGCCACCATGCATTGCTCGATCCGCCGACGCCCATATGATTCGGCACCACGTCGATGATCAGCCCCATGCCGTGTTCGCGCAGCTTGTCGACGAGCCGCTTGAGCCCGGTTTCGCCGCCGTATTCGGCGCTGACCTGGCTGTAGTCGACCGTGTCGTAGCCGTGCATCGAACCCGGCTCGGCCGTCGTCACAGGTGAGGTGTAGAGGTGGCTCACGCCGAGCGCAGCAAAATACTCGACGTGCGCGAGCGCATCGTCGAACGTGAAGCCCCGGTGGAACTGGAGTCTGAGTGTGGAACGCGGGACGGTCATGGTGTGTCGGGCCCCGAAGAAGCGGTAGGAGCAGCAGAAGCGCTGCGGGCGCGCTCGACGGCGAGCAGGCGGTCGCAGAAGGCCGGATCGGCGAACAGTTCGTCGACCCGCAGCGCGAGGCGGCGGCACCAGTTCGGATGCTCGTCGATCGAGCCGGGCAGGTTGGGCTGGTCCTCGAGCGCGAGCAGATCCTCGAGCGGATACGTGACGAGCGTCGCCGGCGTTGCCGCTACGAAGGCAAGTGCTTCATCCACCGGGGCGCTCTCGGGCGGCGGTGCGGGCACACCCTGTGCGGCGACGCCTGCTCGCTGGAAGGCAGCCCACAGCGCGGCGCGATCTTCGGCGCGCCCGGCCTGCGCGAGCTCCACGGGATCGCGGCCATCGGCGCGCGGCAGGGTCTGGCCGATGCGGTTGCGCCACGTGATGTCGGCGCCGCGCCACCAGCCGGTGACGGTCGGCAGATCGTGCGTCGTTGTGGTCGCAACGGCATTGCGGTCCCATTCGTGCGGCGGCCTGAAGCTCTTGCCCCAGTCGCCACGCTCGAACCACAGCACGCGAATGCCGGCGAGGCCGTGTTCGTCGAGCCGCTCGTGGAAGCCCGGCGGCACCGTGCCGAGATCCTCGCCAATCACAATCGCGCGATGCCGCCACGATTCGAGCGCGATCAGCCGCAACAGGTCCTCCAACGGATAGCGCAGGTAGGCGCCGTTGCGTGCGCTCTCGCCTTCCGGTACGAGCCACAAGCGGCGCAGGCCCATGATGTGGTCGATGCGGATGCCGCCGGCATGCGCGAACGCGGCGCGCAGCATGTCGATGAACGCGGAGAAGCCCTGATTGCGCATCGCACGCGGCGAGAACGTCGTGAGCCCCCACGCCTGGCCCGCCTGATTGAACAGATCCGGCGGCGCGCCCACGGAGACGCCTTGCAGCATATCGTCGCGATACGACCACGCATGACTGCCGGCGCTGTCGCATCCGACGGCGAGATCCGCAATCAGGCCGACCGCCATTCCGGCATCGCGCGCTGCGTGCTGGGCGTGGGAGAGGCCCTTCGCCGCGAGCCATTGCAGGAACAGATGGAATTCGACTTCGTGACGATGCGCGTTCGCAAAGGCTTCGACTTCTGCACTGCGCGGGTCGCGCAACGCTTCGGGCCAGTTGCGCCAATGACCTTTACCGCCCGGTTGCGCAAGCTGGGCCGCTTGCAACGCCTCGAAGCGTGCATGGTCTTCAAGGGCCCTTCCACCACGCACGCAAAACGTGTTGAATTCCAGCGCACGCGGTGTGTCTTGCGCACGTTCATGGACGCAGAACTGTTCGAACAGCGTGCGCAGTACCTTGAGCTTGAGTCTGACTGCCTGCGGCCAGTCGATCAGCACAAGATTCTCGAGCTGCGACCATGCTTCGCCCGCGTGTGCCGCTTCGATGGCGGCGCGCGCAGCGTCCGCGCCGAACACAGCCGCGGGATCGATATGCGTAACGTTGAGCCACAAGCGCGAGGACGGCGAATACGGACTGAAGCGCTCAGGCTCGGCGCTGAACATCGCGTGCGTCGGGCTGACGGCGAGCGCATGCGCCCCGCGCTTCGCGCTTTCTATCGCGAGGTGCGAGAGCGCCGAATAGTCGCCAATGCCGCCGTCGCCTGTGCGGCGCAGGCCGTAGAGCTGGGCGGCGATGCCCCACAACGGCGGGGGCGGCGAGTCCTGCATGCTCTTCCATGCATCGGCTGCGGTATAGCAGCGCGGCGGCGCCACCGCGAGCGTGAGGTGATGGTCGTTGATAAAGAGCGTGTGATAACCGGGCTCGTCAATCGGCGACAGCAGCGCCGCTTCGCCTTTCGGCGCGGTGAAGCGGCCATCGATCAGGGAGCCGCTTTCGAGCTCGATCCGGTAGTGGCTGCCCGCCTTGATCGCTGCTGCAGGCAAGGCAATGCCGCGCTCGCACTCGGCAGTCATCAGCGGCGGCAGCTTGCGGCCGGACAGTTCGGCTTCGAGCGCGGCGGCGCTTTGGCGTATCTGGGCCGCGCTGCTGCACGTCAGCCCCATGCGTTCGAGCAGCACCGCAAGCGTGCTCTCGGGTACGTGCTGCGTGACGTGGTGCGCGTCTTGCCATTCGACTTCGAATCCTGCACGCGCGGCCAGGCTGTCGATCGTTTCATTGGAATGTCGGTTGGCGTTCATGCGTGCCACTCCCGTTCGACAACCTTGCGCGCATCGTGCGTGCTCGCGTACTCGTTGACTTCCCCGGTCAGCCAGGCGACGAACGCGTAGCCCGGCAAGGTCTGTTCGCTGAGACGGTCACGTACCCGTGGCGGCGTTTCGAAGATCACCATCCCCGGAGGTGTCTCGGGAAACGCGACGGCGTCGGCGCCCAGATTCAGCGCGATCGACAGCGTCTCGCCATCGTCAAGCCTCCAGCGTGCGACGAGCGCGTTGGCGTCGCCGCCATTCCGGGCAGCGAGGACCGTTGCGCCCAGCGCCTTGCAATGCGGGAGGCGCGGCGTAATCAGCTTGGCCCGCACGGTCAGGGCGGATTTGTAGAAGTGCATCCAGTCGAGCCGCTCTTGCGCGTCGGATCGCGCGGCGGGATCGTCGGGCGGCGACGACGCGGCGAAGGTCTGCGGGTGATTCGGATCGGGGATCTGCGCGCGGCGCTTTTCGTCGCTAAACGCGGCGAAGCGCGCGAATTCACGGCGGCGTCCTTCGCGCACGGCGTCGGCGAGTTCGCCGGTGTAGTCGGTGAAAAACAGGAAGGGCTGCTCGGAGCCGAATTCCTCGTCCATGAACAGCAGCGGAATCTGCGGCGACAGCAGGAGCAGGCCGGTGGCCGCGTGCAGCGCCTCGGCGCTGCATAGCCTGGGCAGACGCTCGCCGAAGGCGCGGTTGCCGATCTGGTCGTGATTCTGCAGAAACATCACGAACGAAGTAGGGGGCAGATGCCCGCTAGGCTCGCCGCGCGGCCTGCCGTCATGGATCGGTGAAGGTTCGCCCTGATACGCGAACCCTTGCGTCAGCACACGCGCCAGCTTGTGGATCGGCTGATCTGCAAACGCGTGGTAGTAGCCTTCGGTTTCGCCGGTCAGCAGCACGTGCAGCGTGTTGTGCGCATCGTCGTTCCACTGCGCGTCGAAATGCGTTTCGAGCAGGTTCGCGGTGTTGTGCTCGTTTTCCAGCACCAGATGCACGTGACGCCCGTGCTGCACCCTGGCACGAATATGATCCGAGAGTTCGCGCAGCCATTCGTGATTGTCGATGGCGTGTACCGCGTCGAAGCGCAGGCCGTCGAAGCGATATTCGTTGATCCAGTACAGCGCGTTGTCGCAGTAGAAATCGCGGACTTCCGTGCGCTCGAAGTCGATTGCCGGACCCCACGGTGTATGGCTGCCTTCGCGAAAAAACGGTTTCGCATACTGATGCAGATAGTTGCCGTCAGGGCCGAAGTGGTTATAGACCACGTCGAGAAACACGTTCAGGCCGAGGCCATGCGCGGTATCGATCAATGCTTTCAGAGCGTCCGGGCGGCCATAGGATGAATCGGGCGCGTACGGCAACACGCCATCGTAGCCCCAGTTGCGCGTGCCCGGAAAATCGCTGAGCGGCATCAGTTCGATCGCTGTTACGCCCAGCTCGACGAGCGCGGGCAGACGCTTCATCACGCCCTCATAGCCGCCGAGCGTGCCGACATGCAATTCGTACAACACGGTTTCTTCCCACGGACGTCCATGCCAATGCGCGTGCTGCCACGTGTAGGCGCGCGCGTCGATCACCTCGCTCGGACCATGCACGTCCTGCGGCTGAAAGCGCGACGCGGGATCGGGCACCGCCAGTTCGCCGTCGAGCCGGTAACGGTACAGCGTGCCCGCGCCGCAATCGGCTTCGGCCTCGAACCAGCCATTGCCGGTCGGCGTCATTTCCACCGTAGCGGGTGCGGCCGGGCCAACGATCTCCACCTGCGCCGTCTTGCATGACGGTGCCCAGAAGCGGAACCGCGCGCGCGGCCTGGCGCTCGCTGCGCCGAGCAACTGTGCGCCGAACGGCAGGCAATGCGCGTGATGACGCGCATGAGGATCAATCGGACTTTCGGACATGATTCGTCACCATTCGGTTTTGCTCCGCCGCGCTCGGCTCTGGCCGCACCTACGTTTCCGGCTGGCCATCGTTGGGCGCTCGTGTGCCCGGGTCAGGCGGCAGCGCCGTCAAGAGCCGCGGGCCGTGCTCTGGGCCAGCCTGCCAGCCGGTCTGCCAATCCGCTTCGCCGACAGGCTGCGCGGCCAGCATGACCAGCCCGTGACCGGCCACTTCCACTTCCGGCACCGCCAGCGGGTGAGGGGCGGCATCAGGGTCCGCGGTATCCAGCAGCACGTGCCATTCCAGGTGTGGGGCGGGGGGCGCGAAACGCAACGTGCCCGCCGACGCATTCAGCATCATTAACAATACTTCGGTTTCGCCGTCCAGTCCTGGACCCGCGCGGCGCAGCGTGAGCGCGCGCCCTTCCGGATCCTGCCAGGCTTCGATGCTCAGCGGTTCGCCGCGCTCGTCGAACCAGCCGATGTCGTAGAGCCCCGGCAGCACCTCGCGGTCGCCGAACAGAAAGCGCGTCTCGCGCAGCAGCGGATGATGCTTGCGCAACGCAATCATGCGCGCAACGAACTCGGTCATCCTGCGGCCTTCTTCCGAGCCCGCGCGTTCCCAGTCGATCCATGATATTTCGTTGTCCTGGCAGTACGCATTGTTATTGCCCTGCTGGGTGCGCCAGGTTTCGTCGCCGGCCAGCAGCATGGGCGTGCCGAGCGCGATGAACAGCGTCGCAATCAACGAGCGCCCCACACGCGCACGGGTTTCGAGAATCGCCGGATCGTCGGTCAGGCCTTCCACGCCCCAGTTCGAACTGCAGTTTTCGTTGTGGCCGTCGTTGTTGTTTTCGCCGTTCGCTTCGTTGTGCTTTTGCTCGTACGAAACCATGTCGGCAAGCGTGAAACCGTCGTGCGATGCGACGAAATTGATCGACGCCCACGGTTTCCTGAAGCGGCGGTTGAACAGATCGGCGGAGCCGGTGAGGCGCGCGGCGAGATCCGGCCGCAGCCCGGCGTCGCCGCGCCAGAAACGGCGCACGGTGTCGCGAAAGCGGTCGTTCCATTCGGCGAAGCCCGGCGGATGATGGCCGAGCTGGTAGCCGCCGGGGCCGATGTCCCAGGGCTCTGAAACCAGCTTGCGCTTCGAGAGGATCGGGTCTTGCCGGATGGCATCGAAAAAGCCTGAGCCCGGATCGAAGCCATGTTGTTCGCGGCCAAGCGTCACGCCGAGATCGAAACGGAAACCGTCGATGTTGAACGCCGTCGACCAGTAGCGCAGTGAATCCATCACCATCTGCAGCACGCGGGGGTGCGCCAGGTTCAGCGTATTGCCGCAGCCCGTGTCGTTGATATGGTGACGCTCGTCGCCAGGAACGAGCCGGTAGTAGCTCGCGTTGTCGAGGCCGCGCCACGATACCGTCGGGCCCATTTCGCCGCCCTCGCAGGTGTGGTTGTAGACGACGTCGAGAATCACCTCGATACCCGCCGCATGCAGCTGCCGCACGGCAATGCGCATTTCGTCGAGCCGGTGCGTGCTCAGATACGAAGGCTCGGGCGCAAAAAATGCGGCGGTGTTGTAGCCCCAGTAGTTGCGCAGCCCGCGCTCGACCAGAAAGCGGTCGTTCAGGAACGCATGGACGGGCAGCAGTTCGACCGCTGTCACGCCGAGCTTTTGCAGATGCTCGATGAATTCAGGCGAGGACAGCGCCGCGAAGGTACCGCGTTCGTGCGCGCGTAGATCGGGGCGCAGCATCGACGCGCCGCGCACGTGCGCCTCGTAGACAACCGTTTCGCCCCACGGCACGTTTGGCCGCGTGTCGTGCGACCAGTCGAAGGCTTCGTCGATCACGACGCACTTCGGCATGGCCGGCGCCGAATCGCGCCGGTCGATCGACAGGTCGAGCCGGTTCGAATGCACGCGGTAGCTGAACAGCGCATCCGACCAGCGGAACTGCCCGACGAGCTTGCGCGCATAGGGGTCGAGCAACAGCTTGTGCGGGTTGAAGCGGTGCCCGTGCTGCGGCTGATACGGGCCGTGCGCGCGAAAGCCGTACGCGGTGCCGGGGTGCGCGTTGGGCAGGTAGCCGTGCCAGACCTCGTCGGTGCATTCGGGCAGCATGAAGCGCTTCATTTCCTTGCGGCCGGTAGGGTCGAACAGGCACAACTCGATTTGCTGGGCATTGGCGGAAAACACCGCAAAGTTGACGCCGAGTCCGTCCCAGCTGGCGCCGAGTGGATAGGGCGAGCCCGGCGACAGCCGGTCGGGTAATGCGTGCGACATGGTTCCCGTCCTTGTTCTGATTGGTCGTCTCTTAGCGGGGCGTTCGTTCAATCCGCGCGCTTCGTACGCTGCTTCCTTGCGTTGCCTCAATGCTTCATGCCCCGCGCGTGCCGTGCGCCCGGTTGTTGCGATCCGCTTCGGTCTGCCTGGCGCACCCGTCCCGTGTCGGCGACGCGCCCACCCCGGCGTCGCGTCATGTATCCGCGCGCAGCACGATCGTCGCGAGCGGCGGCAAGATCAGCAACGCCGATTGCGGCTTGCCGTGACTCGTGATTTCCTCGGTGTAGATCAGCCCGGCGTTGCCGACATTCGAGCCGCCGTACACGCTGGCGTCGGTATTGAGGATCTCGCTCCAGCGCCCGCCGAGCGGCATGCCGACGCGGTAGCCATGGCGCGGCACCGGCGTGAAATTGCAGACCACCACCAGTTCGCGGCCGGCGCCGTCGACGCGCCGGTAAGCAAACACGCTGTTCCCGCTATCGTCGCCGATCAGCCATTCGAAGCCGCCGGGTTCGCAGTCGAGCGTGTACAACGCGGGTTCATCGCAGTACAGCAGGTTCAGGTCGCGTACCAGAAGCTGCGCACCGTGATGCAGCGGATCGTCGAGCAGGTGCCAGTGCGGCGAGCCGTCGTGATCGAACTCGGCCATCTGCCCGAACTCGCCGCCCATGAAGAGCAGCTTCTTGCCGGGATGGGTCCACATGAAGCCGAAATAGGCGCGCAGGTTGGCAAAGCGTTGCCAGCGGTCGCCCGGCATCTTGCCGAGCAGCGAGCCTTTGCCGTGCACCACCTCGTCGTGCGAAAGCGGCAGCACGAAGCACTCCGAATACGCGTAGACCATCCCGAACGTCATGTTGTGGTGATGGTAGCGGCGGTAGACCGGATCCTCGTGCATGTAGTGCAAGGTGTCGTGCATCCAGCCCATGTTCCACTTGAACTCGAAGCCGAGGCCGCCGTCTTCGACCCGCGCGGTGACACCCGGCCACGCCGTCGATTCTTCCGCAATCGTGATGGCGCCGGGTACGCCGGGTACGTAACCGACTTCGTGATTGAGACGCTTGAGAAACGCGATCGATTCGAGATTCTCGCGGCCGCCGTAGATGTTCGGCACCCATTCGTCTGCGGCGCGCGAGTAGTCGCGATAGAGCATCGAGGCGACGGCATCCACCCGCAATGCGTCGACGTGATAGCGCTTGAGCCAGGCCAGCGCCGACGCAATCAGGAACGCGCTCACCTCGTTGCGGCCGAGGTTGTAGATCATCGTGTTCCAGTCCTGGTGATAGCCTTCGCGCGGGTCGGCGTGCTCATAGAGCGGCGTGCCGTCGAAGTCCACCAGGCCGTGCGCGTCGTTTGGAAAGTGCGCCGGTACCCAGTCGAGAATCACGCCGAGCCCCGCTTCGTGCGCGTGGTTGACGAACTGCGCGAACTGCTCGGGCTTGCCGAAGCGCGCCGACGGCGCGAATTGCGCCAGCGGCTGATAACCCCAGGAACCGCCGAACGGGTGTTCCGCGATCGGCATGAATTCGATGTGCGTGAATCCCATGCCTTGCGCGTATGGAATCAGCCGCTCGGCCAGCTCGGACCAGTCGAGTCCACGGTGGCCGTCTTCCGCGACGCGCAGCCAGGACTCGGCGTGCACTTCGTAGACCGAGATCGGCGAGCGCGGCGTCTGATTGGCCCCGCGCGACTGGATCCACGCTTCGTCAGTCCACGGAAACCGTTCGATCTCGTCGACGTGCGCGACGATCGACGCGGTGGCCGGCGGCCTCTCGGTTTGCATGGCGCACGGGTCGGCTTTCAGCGGCAAGGGATGGCCGTCGCGCGCCAGCAACTCGTACTTGTAACGCGTCCCGGCACCGACGCGTGGCACGAACAGCTCCCACACGCCCGCCTGGTGGCGCAGACGCATCGGATGCCGGCGTCCATCCCATGAGTTGAAGTCGCCCACCACCGAGACACGCCGCGCATTGGGCGCCCACACGGCAAACCGTACGCCGGGCACGCCGTCGACCTCCACGGGACGCGAGCCGAGGCACTCCAGCACCGCGTACGGATCGCCGTGCGCGAGCCGTTGCAACGGCTCATCGCCGAGTACCGGGCCGAATGAACAGGTATCCTCGATTTCCTGTACCGGACCGTGCCAGTCGATGCGCAGCCGGTACGGCACCGCCGCACTCACGCGGCCGACGAACAGTCCAGCGGGGTGCATTTTCTGCAGCTCACCCAGTATCGCGCCATCGGCACGCGCAATCACCGTGACGTGCGCTGCATTCGGTAACATCGCCCGCACGACCGGACCCGCGTCCGTCTGATGCAGTCCCAGTTGCGAAAACGGATCGGGATGGCGCGCTTCGACGAGCGCGTCGAGATCGAGCGGTTGGAGGCCGGCGGCCGGATCGTACTCACTCATAATCGCCCTCGGCCGGGGTAGGCGGTGTGCTGTTGGCGGCGCTGGCGGGACCTTGCGCCAACGCGTCGTGAGGCGCGCCGGTATCGCCAAGCAGACGGCTCGCGAGCGCAGCGAGTCCGCGTACCGGCAAGCCGAGCCAGCTTGGACGGTTAGCCGCCTCGTAGCGGATTTCGTAACCGGCTTTCTCGATCAGGAACAGGTCGAGCAGGGCTTGTTCGGATTCAGGTGCAACGAGCGGTTGTGGCGCATCCGCAATGGCCGCGCGGTACTGCTCGAGGAAGCTCTCGGCGGCGTAGCCGCGGAAACGGTCGAACAGCGCGCGCTTGCGATCGGCCGTTTGTTGCGGGGCGCTTTCCGTGGTGGATTGTGCCGCCGCGCTCGCGTACGACAACGACCGCAGCAGACCCGCGACGTCGCGCATCGGGCTCGACTTCTGGCGCCGCTCTTCGAGCGGGCGCGCCGGCTCCCCTTCGAAATCGATCAGGAACGCATCGCCCTGGGCGACCAGCACCTGACCCAGGTGGAAGTCGCCATGGATGCGGGTGCGCAGCGCGCCTGCATCCGTGGGGACGAGTTTCGCAATGGTTTCAGTCAGCGCGGCGCGGCGATCCAGCAGGCTGCGCGCCAGTTCCTGCGTGTCGTCGGTCAATTGATCGATGCGCTGCGCGAGCAGGTCGAGCGCAGCGGCCAGCATCGCCTGCGTGCCGTCGATCCACGCCTGCACCTGCTCGGGGGTGGCTGGCTCGGGCGCAAACGCCGGATCGTCCGAAGGCGACGCGAGCGCGACATGCAGCTCGCCGAGGCGCTTGCCGATCACGCCGGCAAGCGTCTGATAGCCCTCGATCGCTTCCGCTTCGTTGGCGCGGTCGGGCGTCGGTTCGTGCGCGTCGACGGCGAGCGCGAGCTCGTCCACGGCGCGGCGCAGGTAATCGAGCGCCCAGTTCCAGGCGTCGCCCTGGTTGTCGATAAAGCCTTGCAGGATACAAAGCGTGTGCGGCACGCCGGCCGGATCGACGCGCACCACTTCGCCGTACAGCGGCGCGGTGTTCGCGTACCCCAGTTGCGTCAGATAGCGGCTCATTTCCGCTTCCGGATGCACGCCGTCGAGGAGCCGCCGCACCAGCTTCAGCACGGCGACGTCTTCGATCACCAGCGAGCTGTTGCTTTGTTCGGCCGCGAGCCAGCGGACTTCGGGGTGCTCGCCCAGTTCCAGTTCGTCGAAGCGCCCGGTCGGCATGAAGCAGATTTCGCTCTTCTGCACGGTGGGGATGACCGCGCGTTCACGCATCTTGCGCAGCACGCCGTGGGCGAAGAGCGGCAGCGCGAACGCGTCGGTCAGATGGCCGATGTTGCGGTTGCGGCGCACGCGCGCAAGGGCCAGTTGCATGAACAGCGGCGTGGTGGTGTCGGCGCCCCACGAGATGGCAATCGGCAGCACGTAGCGTTCGGTGTGATCGCCGACATCTGCCTCGATCTCGGTGAAGGCGAATCCGCCGTTCGGAATCGTCGTCAGCGCGGCGAGCCGCACGGCGTGCATCTTCTGATCCTTCGACGCAAACCAGCGGCGCCGGCTCAGCCACGACGGCAACACTTCCGATTCGAGCAGGCGCACGTTTTCCGGTGTCGGCCCGGTCTGGCCTTCGCGGATCACGATGGTGACGAATTCGGGCAGCGGCTCGGAGGGCGCCTGGCTCCACGTCGGACGCTGGCTGCCCGGGCACAGCAGGAACCACAGAAAGCCGTAAGGCGGAAACGTCAGCAGATAGGTGAGCTGACCGATCGCCGGGAACACGGAATCGGCCGTCATTTCAATCGGCACCGTGCCGGCGAATTCAGACAGATCGAGTTCGACCGCCTGTGGCGCGCGCGACAGGTTGGCCACGCACAGGATCGCCGGTTCGTCCGGCATTTCGCGCAGGTAAGCGAGGATCTTGCGATTGTTCGGCTTCAGGAAGCGGATCGTGCCGCGCCCGAACGCGTGCTTCGCGCGGCGCGTGGCGAGCATGCGGCGCGTCCAGTTGAGCAGCGAATGCGGGTCGCGGCTCTGCGCCTCGACGTTGACCGCATCGAAGCCGTACAGCGAACCCATCACCGGCGGCAGCACCAGCTGTTCGGGATCGGCGCGCGAGAAGCCGCCATTGCGGTCAGACGACCATTGCATCGGCGTGCGCACGCCGTCGCGGTCACCGAGGTGGATGTTGTCGCCCATCCCCAGTTCGTCGCCGTAGTAGATCACCGGCGTGCCGGGCATCGACAGCAGCAGCGAGTTGATCAGTTCGATGCGGCGGCGGTCGCGCTCCATCAAGGGCGCGAGACGCCGGCGAATGCCGAGATTCAGCCGCGCGCGACGGTCGCTCGCATAGGTATTCCACAGATAGTCGCGCTCGGAATCCGTGACCATTTCCAGCGTCAGTTCATCGTGATTGCGCAGGAAGATCGCCCACTGGCACGATTCCGGCAGATCCGGCGTCTGCTTCATGATGTCGGTGATCGGAAAGCGGTCCTCGCTCGCAATCGCCATATAGATGCGCGGCATCAGCGGGAAGTGGAACGCCATGTGGCATTCGTCTTCGTTGCCGAAGTATTCCTGCACGTCTTCCGGCCACTGGTTCGCTTCGGCGAGCAGCATCCGGTTCGGATATTCGGCGTCGATGGTCGCGCGAATCTTCTTCAGGATCGCGTGCGTTTCCGGCAGATTCTCGTTGTTGGTGCCTGCCCGTTCCACCAGGTACGGCACGGCATCGAGACGCAGCCCGTCGATGCCCATGTCGAGCCAGAAGCGCATGACCTGCAGCACTTCGCGCAACACGGCCGGATTGTCGAAATTCAGATCGGGCTGGTGCGAATAGAAGCGGTGCCAGTAATACGCGCCCGCGACAGGATCATGGGTCCAGTTCGACGGCTCGCTATCGATGAAGATGATGCGCGTCTCCTGGTACTTCTTGTCGGTATCGGACCACACGTAGTAGTTGCGATGGTTCGAGCCGGGTTTCGCGCGGCGCGCGCGCTGGAACCATGGGTGCTGGTCTGACGTATGGTTGATGACCAGTTCGGTAATCACACGAATGCCGCGTGCGTGCGCTTCCTGAATGAAGTGCTTCACGTCGGCAAGCTGTCCGTAGTCGGGATGCACGCTGCGATAGTCGGCGATGTCGTAGCCGTCGTCGCGGCGCGGCGACGGATAGAACGGCAGCAGCCAGATCGAATTCACGCCGAGCTCGGCGATATAGTCGAGCTTCGCGATCAGCCCCGGGAAGTCGCCGACGCCGTCGTTGTTGGCGTCGAAGAACGACTTGATATGCACCTGATAAATGATCGCGTCCTTGTACCAGAGCGCATCGTCGCTCAGCAGGGAGGGCCTGCCACGCCGGGCCGGGCGCGCCTTCGCGGTGCTGCCGCCGGTGCTGGCAGCGGCCGTGTGGGCCTGCGACGTGCTCTCGGATGGGTCGTCACGTTTCATTACGCACCTTCGGTCGGGGGTTGGTAGCCAGCGTCTGCATGGCTGCCGGTGTCGTCGTCTGCGCTGGGCGGCTCGGGCGGCAGGCCGCCGGCGGGCGCGATGCGCCAGATCGCGAACGGCATGGCGCCGGGGTTCAGGCGCACATGCTGCGAGCGCCCATACCACGCGAAGCGCGCCCCGCTCATCTGGTCGACCACTTCGAGCGCCGCCTGATCGTGTAGCTTCCAATGCGCAAAGGTCGCCCACGAGAGTTCGACGTCCGCGCCCTGTTCGTTGAACGGGTCGAGATTGATGGCGACGACGATCACGTTGTCGCGCGCTTCAGTGGCCTTCTCGAAGAACAGGATGTGGTCATTGTGCGCCGGCAGGAACGTCAAGCCCAGATGCGTTTGCAATGCGGGGTTCGCGCGGCGAATCCGGTTCAAGGCACTGATTTCGGCGACGACGTTGCCGGGCCGGTTCCAGTCCCATGCGCGCAACTGATACTTCTCGGAGTCGAGATATTCCTCGCTGTTGGGCAGCGCAGCGGCTTCGCACAGCTCAAAGCCGCTATACACGCCCCAAAGCCCCGATAACGTTGCGGCTAGCGCTGCGCGAATCAGAAACCCTGAACGTCCTGACGATTGCAGATGTCGCGGGTTGATGTCCGGCGTGTTGACGAAGAAGTTCGGCCGGTAATACTCGCGGATGCTGGTCTGCGTGAGTTCGGTCAGGTACTCGGTGAAGTCGCGCTTCGACTCGCGCCACGTGAAATACGTGTACGACTGCGAGAAGCCGATCTTGCCGAGCCGGTACATCATGCGCGGCCTCGTGAAGGCCTCGGCGAAGAAGATCGCTTCCGGATGGCGGGCGCGCACGTCGGCGATCATCCATTCCCAGAACGGCAGCGGTTTCGTATGCGGATTGTCGACCCGGAAAATCTGCACGCCCGCTTCGATCCAGAACAGGATCACGTCGCGCAAGGCGAGCCACAGGTCGGGCTTGGCGTCGTGCGCATAGAAGTCCGGGTTGACGATGTCCTGGTACTTCTTCGGCGGATTCTCCGCGTAGCGCAGCGTGCCGTCGGGGCGCCACGCGAACCAAGTCGGATGCTCTTTCAGCCATGGATGGTCCGGCGAGCACTGGATCGCGAAGTCGAGCGCGATCTCGAGGCCATGCGCGTGCGCGGCGGCGAGCATCTGGCGGAAATCGTCGAGCGTGCCCAGTTGCGGATGGAATCCGGTGTGCCCCCCTTCTGCAGCGCCGATCGCATACGGGCTGCCGACGTCGCCCGGCTGCGCCACGAGCGAGTTGTTGCGGCCCTTGCGGTTGGTGACGCCGATCGGGTGGATCGGCGGGAAGTACAGCACGTCGAAACCCATGTCGCGAATGCGCGGCAGCTTCTTCGTGACATCCGCGAAGGTGCCGTGCCGCGCCTGGTCGTCGCTCATGGAGCGCGGGAAGAGTTCGTACCAGCTGGCAAAGCACGCAGCGGTGCGTTCGGCGTCAATGCGATAGACGACCGGATCGCGCGTCAGGAACGGCCGGTGACGGGCCGCGGCGATCGCTTTGGCGGTCGTCGGCGCGAGCAGCAACGCGAGCCGCGTGTCGAGATCGGCCTTGGCGAAGAGCTTGACGATATGTTCGAGCGGTTCGGTGACGGCGCCCCCCGCCGTTTCCACTTCGGCGAGCACCAGCGCGAACAGATGGGTCGCCTCGTCAATTTCGAGCTCAACGGTCTGCCCGGCCTTCAGCTTCTTCTGCACGTGCTCGACCAGCGAAGCGAAGTCGTCGCGCCACGCGATTACGGTGAATTCATGGCGGCCAACGCGCTCGAGCGGGATTCGCGTGTGCCACAGGTCAAGGCCAGCCGGCGGCGCGGGGACCATCGGCACCTCGTGCCAGGCGGTTTCGTCGGCGGCGCGCCACACCACCGCTGCGGCAATCTTGTCGTGCCCCTCCGCGAAGATCGCGGCTGTGATCTCGACACGCTCGCCGACCGTGCGCCTGACGGCGAAGCGGCCATAGTCGACCGACGGCGTCACACTTTCGATCGCCACACGCGGCGCGGCGATCGCCTCCAGCACCGACTTGCGGCCGCTGCGCTTGCTGCCGGGCTTGTCGATGGGCGGCGCGAGCCGGACCGGTTTATCCGCTACCGCACCGAACAGGCGGCAGGCGCCGGGTTCGAGCGTGAAGGGTAGGAGAGGGGCAGGTCCCGCATGCGAGGCCGCGTCGAGCGGCACGAAGCGCGTGAAATTGCCCGGCACGCCGGCGAGAAAGCGCGCTGGATCGACCCGCACCGGCGTTCCCAGGTCGGCGTTGATGACGATCAGGGTCGCCTCGCTGCTGTGGCGCAGGTCGAGGTGATCGCCGCGCAGCAGCACGGCGGCGGGCGCGCCCGGGCCGCTCAACGCGCGCAATTCACCCACGGTCTGCAGCGCCTTGGCCTCGCGCAGCACGGTATTCGCGTGCGCAATGCGCTCGGACAGGTCCAGGCGCGCCGCCTTGCACAGCTCGGCGAACTGCGCGGGATTGCCGCGCGTGTAGGAGATCGGCTGCGCGATGCCGTATTCGAAGCCCATCGGCACCAGCCAGCCGGTGCCGGTGGCCGCCGCCGTGACGAGCGCGCGCCGGTAGGCCCGTTCGATCACCGAGGCGTCGTGCGCGTCGTCGAGATCGGCTACGAGACGGGTGCCGTAGGGTGCTTCCGGAAAGGCGACCGGTGCGCCGATGCGGATCAGCGCGGCATGCTCGTCGGTCAGCCAGCTGGCGCGGAAGTCCCACCAGCGCACCGACGAAAACACGCTATCGAAGCCGGCCCCTTCGAGCTGGACCAGATCGGCGCGGGCCAGACCCGGTGTCGCGGCGAGAAAGCGTACCGCCTGATACTGCGCCCGCACGGCGGCCCCAAGCTGGTGCCAGAAGGAGGTGGGCACGCGATGCGGCGAATCGAAACGAAAACCGGCCACCCCGGCTTCGGCGAGCGCGAGCAGTTCGCGCGTCCACCAGTCGAGCAGTGCGGCGCGATTGCCCTCGCCGTTGAAGTTCACATACGCGACGTTGTCTTCGCGATGCGCGTGGCGCGGATCGAGCCGGGCTTCTTCCGATTCGAGCGGATGGAACCAGTCCGGATGTTCGGCGAACAGCGCGCCGTCGGCGGCGACGCGGTCGATCACCAGATCGGCCAGCACGCTCACGCCATGCTGGCGGGCGGTGTCGGCGAGACCGCGTAACGCTTCGGGCGCGGGTTGCTGCGCCGCGAACACAGGGTGCAGGCGCCGGTGATCGCCAACAATCTGCGCGTGCCCAGCCTGCCCCGGCTGGAACAGCGCCCCAATCAGCACATGGTCGAAGCCGAGCGCGGCAGCGTGCGCGAACTGCGCAGGCCAGGCGTCGAGCGGCCCGACGAGAAGAGAATGAAGAAAATAGATCCGCGGCGCATACCTTTGTGAAGGTTCCATCGGTCGTTTCCAGATTCGTCCTGCCGCGATATGGATGCACAGAGGTGCGATCACACCGCTCATTGGGCTTCCAGAGCCGGATGCCGGGCGTTGCGTGAAGTCAACGCGCGTACTGGTCAATGTAGTGCAAAGATCGATCGGCCGCCGGGTTGTAACGAACACTACACACGCGCATGCGCCAGTCACGCGGTTCTGGACCAGATAAACGCAAGGCATGGAGCAAGCGTTGTGCCAGCCGGGGTGGCGGCTGTGAAAGGCGGGGGAGTGCGGGCCGGCGGGGGAAGCGCCGGCGGGACCGGCGCGTCAGGCGCGCCGCCGGCGTGTAAATCGGACGCGCGGGCCGCGGCTTTTACACGGGGCGGGGGAGACGGTTGCTGGCCTCCCTGTCGAGAAGGTCAGAGAGGCCGGCTTACGCAGCGAGGCCGGGGTGGGTGCCCTGGTTTAGGAGCCCAGCAGGCCAGCCGCAATGTTCACGCACAAGCCAAGCACGGCCACGTTGAAATAGAACGAGAGGATCGACTGCGCGAGCGCGGCACGGCGGATCGAGCGCGATCTCAGCACGACATCCGAGGTCTGCGAGGCCACTGCGATCGTGAACGAGAAGTACAGGAAGTCCCAGTAATTCGGCTGCAGCTTGTGATCCGGAAACAGCAGCGCGGTCTGGTGCGGATCGGAGCCGTAATAGAGCCGTGCGTAATGCAGCGTGAAGATGGTCGGAATCAGGAACCACGCGCCGATCAGCGTCAACCCGGTCAACAGGTAGTGCGCAAGCGTGGAGGCGGCGCCGAGGTTCTTCGCTGACGCCAGTTCCAGCACGATCGCTGCGATGCTCGCCACCGTCGCCAGGCAGATCACGAACAGCACGACGCCCGCATTTTCGTCGTCGCGCATGGAGAACTCGCGCACCCGGTCCTCATGGGCGGCGGCCATGTGCACCCAGATCAGCACGAGATACGTCCAGATCGCGACATCCCAACCGGCCAGCACGCGCACCATTGGGCGCATGTGCCAGGGCACCAGCACGGCAACGAGGATACCGAATACAAGCGCCTCCACCATGCGTGGGCGATTGCGAAGCACCTTCGGATAGAAACTCATGGGCATGGGAGCAATAGGTGAGGCGGCCCGCAGCGGGCACGGCACGGTTAGGCAGAATTGAGCGTGGCTGATTCTACCGCGAGCTTCGGGCACCATTTGTCGAATAGTCTCGCGGCAGCTATAGTCTTTCGCAACGGACTTGCGCGGGGCTTTCATCTGAACAACGCTTGATGGGGTGCAGCAGGCGCAGACGGTCACGCTGCGCGCATCAGACGCGCGTTGTCGTATCGCGACAGCAACATGAGACCGCTCTAAAGCGGCGCAGACCAGGTTTGGGGCGGACGGCCGAAACAACCCGCAGCGGCAGCACACCGCTGCGACGCAGGTTGAAGGTTGAAACTTACTTATCATCTGTGGAGCCCCCATGACAGATGTTAAAGAGAACGATGAGAACGATGCGCACCACGAGGTGACGCATTCCCACTTCGCCGGCCGCCGGACGTGGCTGCTAGGTGCATGTGCCGCGGCTGCCGCGCTGGCGTTCACAAGCGCCGGGCGCCTCGGTACCCGTTTCGGTACAGCGTTCGGCATTGCACCGGCGTTTGCCGACGCGCCCGCAGGCGGCGGCCTCGATGCCTTTCTCGCGCTTTCGCAGCACCTGACCGGTCGAACCAGCTTCGATCCGGTGCTCGGCAAGCGGGTCTACGAAGCGCTCGCCAGATCCGACAGCCAGTTCACCCAGAATGTCGCCGCCCTCAACAGCTGGCTGCAAGGCCATGGCGGTGTGCCGTCGGACACCGTCACGCAAGCGTTGCAGGTCGACCAGCCGCCGCTCGCCAAGACGGTCAGCGCCATTATGCGCGCGTGGTATCTCGGTCTGGTCGGCGATATGCCGCACGTCCAGGTCGTGGCCTACGAGAGCGCACTGATGTTCGAGCCCGTCAAGGACGTGCTGACGATTCCGTCGTATTGCCGCGATGTGCCGTTCTACTGGACGCAAAAGCCCGTGACTGCCTGAACGGCATGCCTCAGGCATGCCGCTGCGCGCTATGCGTCAACTGCGGCGGCATGTAACAACAAGCAAGCAGAAATAAGCCAGCAGAAGAGGGCAACAATGGCAAATTCAAATTCCGCCGATGTCGTCGTGGTCGGCTCGGGCGTGGCGGGTGGTCTGGTCGCGCATCAGATGGCGCTGGCGGGCGCGTCGGTGATCCTGCTCGAAGCGGGACCGCGCATTCCGCGCTGGCAGATCGTCGAGAACTTTCGCAATTCACCGGCCAAATCTGACTTTGCGACACCCTATCCCTCGACACCCTACGCACCTCATCCCGAGTATTCCCCAGCCAACGACTACCTGATCCAGAAAGGCGACTATCCCTACAATTCGCAGTACGTGCGGCTGGTGGGGGGCACCACCTGGCACTGGGCGGCGGCCGCATGGCGGCTCTTGCCGTCCGACTTCCAGTTGAAGAAGCTCTATGGCGTGGGCCGCGACTGGCCCTATCCGTATGAAACGCTCGAACCCTGGTACTTCGCGGCTGAAGTGCAGTTGGGCGTGTCCGGTCCGGACACCACGATCGACCTCGGTTCGCCGCGTTCGAAGCCCTATCCGATGAGCCAGTTGCCGTTGTCTTACATGGACCAGCGCTTTAGCGACGTGCTCAATGCGCAGGGTTTCAAGGTGGTGCCCGAGCCGGTCGCACGCAACAGCCGGCCTTACGATGCCCGCCCCACCTGCTGCGGCAACAACAACTGCATGCCGATCTGCCCGATAGCCGCGATGTACAACGGCGTGGTGCATGCCGAGAAGGCGGAACAGGCCGGCGCGAAACTGGTTCCGCAGGCCGTGGTGTACCGCGTCGAAGCGGACAACAAGGGGCTCATTACCGCAGTCCATTACAAGGATCCGAGCGGCAACAGCACGCGCGTGAGCGGCAAGCTGTTCGTGCTGGCCGCAAACGGCATCGAGACGCCCAAGCTGATGCTGATGTCGAGCTCCGACAGATTCCCGCATGGCATCGGCAACAGCTCGGACCAGGTGGGCCGCAACCTGATGGACCATCCGGGCACGGGCGTCACCTTCCTCGCCAACGAACCGCTCTGGCCCGGACGCGGGCCAATGGAAATGACCTCGGTGGTCAACTTCCGCGACGGCGCGTTCCGCTCCGACTACGCGGCCAAGAAGCTTCATCTGTCGAACGGCGTGCCGACCCTGTCCGTCACGGCGGGCCTGCTCAAGCAAGGCCTGACCGGTGCCGAACTGGACCGCCAGATCCGCGATCGTGCGTCGCGCACGCTGAACATCAACAGCTTTCACGAGCATCTGCCCGAGCCGCAGAACCGCATCGTGCCGTCGGCGGATCACAAGGACGCGCTCGGCATTCCGCAGCCGGAGATCTACTACTCGATCAACGACTACGTGAAGAAAAGCGCGGCGAACACGCATGAGCTGTACGCGCAGATCGCCACCCTGTTAGGCGGCACCGAAGTTTCGTTCGACGACACTTTCGCGCCGAACAATCACATCATGGGCACCACGATCATGGGCGGCGATCCAGCAGATTCTGTCGTCGATGCGGATTGCCGCACGCACGATCATTCGAATCTGTTCATCGCCAGCAGCGGTGCGATGCCGACGGCGGCCTCGGTGAACTGCACGCTGACGATTGCGGCCTTGTCACTCAAGCTGGCCGACAAGCTGAAGCGCGAAATCTGAACCGGGCCCTGACGGAGAGCCACAATGACGAACAAAACGTCTCGCGTGCAGCCGGCCGGTTCGCTTGCACAGGTCGTGCGCCGCCGCTTTCTTCGGGTGGGGACGCTGGCCGCTGCCTTCTCGCTGTTTGCGCTGTATCTTGCGTGGCATGCCGCCAATGACCCGCCGTTGCGCCATGACGACGAATCGCCGATCGCGCAGGCGCGTGCCGACGATGCGGCGCAATCCGGGCAGCCGGCGCCGGCCGGTTCCGTGGCGGCCGACCCCGATCTCGTGAAGCGTGGCGAATACCTCGAGCGCGCCGGCGATTGCGCGGCCTGCCACACGGCCGACAAGAGCCGGCCGTTTGCCGGTGGCCTGCCGATCAACACGCCGGTCGGCACCATCTATACCCCGAACATCACGCCCGACCCGGATACCGGCATCGGCCAGTGGACCGACGCCGATTTCATGCGCGCGATGCATGAGGGCGTCGGCAAGAGCGGCGAGCGGCTTTATCCGGCGTTTCCGTATCCGGAGTACACCAAGGTCACGGGCCAGGATGTGATGGCGATCCGCGCGTATCTGAACACCTTGACGCCGATCCATTACACGCCGCCGCGCAACGACCTGAAATTCCCGTTCAACCTGCGCTGGCTGATGATCTTCTGGAATCTGTTCAATTTCACCGAAGGCCGCTTCGTGCCCGATCCGAAGCAGAGTGCGGAATTGAATCGCGGCGCGTACCTGGTGGAAGGGCTTGCGCATTGCGAGGAATGCCATACGCCGCGCAACATCCTGCAAGGGTTGAAGAGCAGCGAGCGGTTCTCCGGCGCCACCCAGGCCGGCTGGCACGCGTTCAATATCACGCCGGACAAGAACAGCGGCGTGGGTAACTGGAGCGACGATGAGCTGGTGAGCTACCTGTCGACTGGCGCCGTGCTGGGCCGCGCCAATGCGGCGGGACCGATGGGCGAAGTCGTGGCGGACAGCACGCAGTATTTGACGCATGAGGATCTGAACTCGATTGTCGTGTATCTGCGCTCGGTGGCACCGATCAGCGGCGGCGAAGTGCGTCCGCGCGACCAGTGGGGTAAGCCGGCCAGCGATGTCACCGCGCTGCGCGGCACCGAAATAACGGCCGTCAACGGCGCGCAGCTGTTCATCGCCAATTGCGCGACGTGCCATAACTGGACCGGGCAGGGTGTCGGGGCGAGCGCGCCTGGGGCGTATCCGTCGCTGATTCACAACACCACGGTTGGCGCGAGCGACCCGAACAACCTGGCGATGGTGATCCTGCATGGCGTCAGCCGCACGACCAGACAGGCCGACGTACTCATGCCGGCGTTTGCCGGGCAGCTCACCGATGACCAGGTGGCCGCCGTCACTAACTACGTGACCAGACAGTTCGGCAACCCCCAGGCCAGCGTGACGACGGATCAGGTGGCGAAGCTGCGGGCGCAGCAACAATGACCGCATGAAAGCTACGTAAGATGGCATCAGGCGGCGCAAACCGGCATGGTTTGCCGGTTTGCGCCGCTGCTCGGACAAATCCGCGAAAGACGAGGCGGTGCGCCGCGCCGCAAGCGTCTGAGAAAAGATGGAAACCGCGCATACGCGCTTTGCGTTGGCGTTCTATCATGGTCGCATGGCCCCCACACTTGTTACCGCCGTCCAGCATCACCCAGTCAACCGCGCCGGACGCGATTTTGTTGTGGGCGATCTGCATGGATGCGTCGATGCATTGCGCTATCTGCTACGCGAGGCGGTGTTCGATCCATCGCGCGACCGGCTCTTCTCGGTCGGCGATCTGATCGACCGTGGCACGCAATCAGAAGAGGCGCTGGCGCTGCTCGACAAGCCCTGGTTCCATGCCGTGCTCGGCAATCACGAAGACACGCTATGCGCCGTGGCCGAAGGGCGTTTGCGGCGGCAGTGGTGGTATGGGATTGGCGGCTCGTGGGCGGCGCAATTGTCAGACGAAACGCTGCGCCACTATGCGCAGCGCCTGAGCCGCTTGCCGCTGGCGCGGGTGATCGGCAGCGGTAACGAGCGCTTCAACGTCCTCCACGCGGAATTCTTCGGCACCGACGCCGATCTCGACGTGGGCGAATTCTCCGCCGACGAGCGGCAACAACTGCTATGGGGACGCCAGCTCGCAATGGGCAATGGCGACCCCAGCCGGCAACGCAGCCTGTCGCTGACCTACTGCGGCCATACGCCGATGCGCAGCATCCAGCAGATTGGCGCGCAGGTATTCATCGATACCGGTGCGTTCGGGCCGGGCGGCAAGCTGACCATGGTCGAGGCGCGCAAGCCGCAGCGATGGTCCGTAACGGTCGAGATGGCGCGCGCGGAAGGCGCCGCGGCGCTGGCCTTGCCGTGAGCGTGTGCGCTTACGTCGACTCGCCGGGCGGCGCGTGATGGCCGCCCGGCGGCCTATCCGACCTGATTCAGTTCGAACACCATATCGACGGCGCTGCCGTTCCAGTTGTATTCCAGATACGCCGCGTGATGGCAGTCGCGCAGCAGCGCGGTCCTGAACGCCGCCAGACATTCGCCCCCCGCATGGCGCACCGACGGATAGGCGATCCCCGGGGCACCTGCAGCGCGCACCGCACGCCCCAACGATTGCCCGGCGAGGTAGTCGTTGGGCGACAGCACCGCCGCATCGAGCGACGCGTCGTCGCGCACATCCACTACCTCTCCGCTTGCGATCACCGTGTAGAGGCGCATCTGCTGACGCATTGGCGCCTCCGACGTGGCCGCGAGAAACTTGCCGGTGTGGTAGCGCGTTTCAGCGATGGCGGTATCGCGCGAACGGGCGCAGTAGAACACGCCGTAGCTGCCATCCGAAAACCGGCTGCCGAGCGGATTCAGATGCGTGAAGGCGGCCATGATCGGCCCATAGCCGGGTCCGAAGCGGCGCTCCTCGCGGGGCACCAGATCGAGTTCGCCGACTTCCGTGCGCAGACGGTCGTTGGTCATCGCTTCGAGCGCGTAGAGGGCGTCGAAGTCTTCGGGGGAGGCCACCCGGTCGAACAGGTTCACCGCCGGGAAGCGCGTGGGAATCACGCGATACGCGGGCGACCAGTCGAGCGGCGCGACGCGCCAGCGGTCCTGCCAATGCATTTCAGTCACGCCCAGCCGCCTCGCATCGCGTCGAGATACTGGCGCACGGCGACGAGGTCGCTGATGTTGCCGGCGAGCAGCCGGTCGAGCGCGCGGCGGCCGCCGAACGGCGGTGCGCTGTTGGGGCGTTTGATCCAGCCGTCGGCGGCGGCCGGTTGCGGCAGCAGAATCTGCAGGGCCTTGTAAATGCCGAGCAGCAGCGAAAGCCGCTCGAGGGTATCGCGCCCCAGCCGGGCCGTTTGCGGCTCGGCTTTCCACTTGAAGAAGGTCGAGCGGCCCGGCGCGCCGAGCAGGACGATCTGTTCCTCGGCGCTCAAATCCCAGTCACGCGCGATCTTGAAGAACGCTCGCAGTCCCGCCGCCGACATCTCGGTTAGCGAGGGTTCCGCGACAGGCCGGCGCAGCGGCGGCTCGTCATGGGAGGCACGGGCGGCGTGGGACATGAAATGGGGTCCTTATCTGTACTTTATCTCGATATTAGTCCAAATATGGATTATTGCAAGAGAAAATTGGGTATAATCGCGTCCCAGGCGGGCAATCGAAGATCAGGAGAGGCAGGCGATGTGGGTGCGAGCAGTGACAGTAGCGTTGTTGGCAGCGGCATGCTGCGCGGCAACGGCGCAGGCAGCGCAGTACACCGAAGTGTGGAATCCGCCTGAAGTCAGGCACGCGCCGAAGCATGTGAAGACGGCGGCGCCTTCGGGCAGGAAGGTTGCGGCCAAGCGGGTGTCGGCGGGTAAGGGCAAGCTGCAACCGGTTTCCCCAAAGAAGGTATCACTGCACGCTGAAGGCAAGACAAAACCCCGTCTCAAGGTCGCCACGAAGACTGCGCCGAAGAAGCCGATCAAGATGGCCCAGGTTCAGACCAGGGCCGGCCATGTCCACCTCGCTGCCCATCCCAAGGGGCAGACGGTGGCGGCCAGACCCGCCTCGGCGCAACGGACTCTCAAGGTGGCGAACGCTGCGGCCAGACACGCTCCCGCGCACCCGGCTGCCGCGATGACCAGCGTTGCAGCTAAACCCGCTTCCGCTCACCCGGCCGCGACGATGGCCAGCGCAGCAACCAGACCCGCTGCCGATAGCCGCGACCTGCCGCCGATCTTGCACTGAGTTTAGCCGGCCCGTTTGCGTCGGACTTTAACCCCGGACACGTTGGACGCGCCGGGTCCGCCAAGTGCCGAGCGCCCCAGCTCGACTATCCGCGCCGACAGCTTTTCCGCGCGGCTGACCGCCACTTAAAGCACACTCCCCAATCCTCCCGCCAACAGCCTTAACGTTTCCATCGAACGCGGGTCCCGCACCCGTGAATGCAGCGTCACGCGCGACTCGGGCAGTAGCGGCAACCCAAGCCGCGCGCCGACATCGATGAGTCCCCGCGGCGCCACCCTTCGCGCCAGCGGCGACACGGCAAGCCCTGCCGCCACGGCCGCGCCGACGGCCGCCACGCCGCCGCCGACGAACGCCTCGCGCCACGCGACGCCGGCTTCGTCGAGCGTATGAATCGCCATCGCACGCACGTTGCACGGCGCGGCGAGCAGCGCCAGCGGCAACGGTTCGCCGACACGCGGCAGCCAGTGCGGCGTGGCAAGCCAGCCCAGCGGCTCGCTGAAGAGCGCCGTCGCGTCGTCGCGCGGGGCGTCGTCTGGTTCATAGCGGACGATCACGGCGTCGAGCCGCCGCTCGTCGAACTGCGCGAGCAGCGCCGCCGACATGCCCAGGTGCAATTCGACGACCAGCCCCGGATCGTAAGCATTCAGCTTCGCGAGCAAGTCCGGCAGGTCGGGGCCTGCGACGTGCTCGCTCAGACCGAGCGCGAGCCGGCGCCGCTCGACAGATAACGAGCCGAGTGCCCGCTCGTGCGCGTTCAGCAGATCGCGCGCGGCAGCGAGAAACGCGGTGCCGTCGGCGGACAGGCGCACCAGACGCGGCGTGCGTTCCACCAGTTGCTTGCCGAGATGCGCCTCCAGCCGCTTGAGCTTCAGGCTGACGGCCGACTGGGTGGTATCGAGCGCATCGGCGGCGCGCGTGAAGCTGTGCAGATCGGCAACCAGGACGAACGCGCGCACTGCGTCGAGATCGAGTACTTTCATTTTGCTTGAAAATGAATGAAATCATCATTGATGTCTGTTAATTATGATGTATGCGTCCTAAGCTGTGTACTCGATCTTCTTCACAAGGGGCTTTCATCATGCCGTTCACCCGTATCGCAGTACGCGCCGGCAAGCCAGCGGCTTACCGGAAGGCGCTCACGCAAGGCGTCCACCGCTCGTTGATGGAAATTTTCAAGGTGCCGGAGGACGACATATTCATGGTCGTGACCGAGCACGACGCGGACAACTTCTTCTACGGCAAGGATTATCTGGACATCCAGCGCAGCGACGACCTAGTGCTGATCCAGATCACTGCGAACAACACGCGCACGGTGGAGTTGAAGAAGGCGCTTTATAAGCGGATCGCGGAGCATCTGGCGGAGAGTCCGGGGGTGCGGCCCGAAGACGTATTCGTGAACCTCGTGGATGTGCCGAAGGAGAACTGGTCGTTCGGTAACGGGATTGCGCAATACGCGACTTGAGCCGGCAAGGAGCAAGTCGGCGGGCTCTACCGGAAACGGGCGTAAGGGAGGCGTTGGGTCCGCTTCCGGTTGGATAGCGAAGCCGGGTCCGCTGTCGCCAAGCGGGCGGCTCGACCATCCCGCCGGCTCGAGCCCCCTTGGGACACGCTTGCAACTACGACGCAGATCGGGTCACCTTCGCCTCTGACAGCAACCAGGCCCGGAAGGCCGCGACATCCGGCTTCTCAGCCGCTGCGCGCGGATAGACCAGCCAGTAACTGTAGTCGTTCGGCAGCGCGAGGTCGAATAGCTGAACGAGGCGGCCCGCATGAATATGGTCGGACGCCAGCATGAGCCTGCCTAGCGCAACACCTTGGCCGTCGGCCGCAGCCTGCAGCGCCAGACCGGCATCGTTGAACGACGCTCCTGCCTGGAAATCGATCCCCGCTACGCCGGCCTGCTCGCACCAACGCCGCCAGCCGTTCCTCGGTTCGTCATGCAGCAATTCGACAAGACGCAGGTCGGACGGTGCGTGAAGCGCCGGCGACCCGGCTGCGACCGATGGACTGCAGACGGGGCTCAACGCTTCGTGCGCGATCAGGTCTGCTTTGAGCGCGGGCCAACGGCCGAGGCCCGAACGAATGCCGAGATCGAAACGATCGGCCGAAAAGTCCCAGAGCTCGGCCGAACTGTCCAGTCTGAGATCCACGTCAGGGTGTAGCGCGCGGAACTTGCCGAGGCGGGGCACCAGCCAGCACGAGGCAAAGGACGGCAGAACGGTCACGCGCAGCGGACCGTCGCGGCGTTCGCGCAGGGCCAACGTCGCCGCCGACATGCGATCAAGCGCGTCGGTCAGCTCCGGAAGATAGGCGCGGCCTTTGGTGGTGAGCGTCAGCATATGGCCGCGGCGCTCGAACAGACCGAATCCGAGCCAACTCTCCAGCTGGCGAATCTGGTGGCTGATTGCGGCCTGCGTCACACACAGCTCGTTTGCGGCAACCGTAAAACTCAGATGTCGCGCTGCGGCTTCGAAGGCGCGGAGCGCGCCGAGCGGAGGGAGACGGCGCATTGGGTCGATTAGCTGGGTTTATCGAGACGATGACGATAACGCGTTTGGCTGCAGTGCGAAAGTCACTTCTAATCAGGTATCCGAAACCAGAGGAGTGTGGTGGTTTGCCCACTCCTGTTCGATGCGAGGCGGCCGATGATTGGGTGGGATATCTGGATTTTGTTTTTCGGCTATGCGGTCCCCATGGTCATCAGCCCCGGACCTGGAAACACCGTTCTGGCTACCTCCGGTGGGCGCTTCGGGATTCGCGGGTCCTTGTGGTTCTGGGGTGGTTTTGAAGTCTCGAATCTCACACTGTGCCTGCTCTATGGCTTAGGCCTCGGCCGCGCCTTGCATGGTCATCCCGAGGTGCACCAGGTGCTTAAATGGACCGGCACCGCTTATCTGCTCTACCTTGCATGGGGCTTCTTCCGTTCGTCTGCCACGCCCGCTGGCGGGAGCGACCGGGCGATGACGCGACTGAGCTTCGCCGACGGATTGCTTTCCGTCGCGCTCAACCCGAAGATCCACTCGATGATTCTGGTGATGTTTTCGCAGTTTCTCGATCCCGCGAAATTGCTTGGGGCGCAGGTGATGCAGTTCACGGCCGCATTTCTGGTCGTTTGTATCGGCTGCCACTTTCCATGGATTTATGGCGGCAAGGTGATTTTGGGGCGGTTTCGCTCGGCCCGCGCGGTACGCATTCAGGGCTGGGTGTTTGGTGCGTGCATGCTGCTTGTGGCGGCGTATATCGCATTTGCCTGAGCGGGTGCGAGCGACATGTTCCGCAAGTCATCCCTCGATGAGGCCTGGACAGTCCCGGGTTCTTGTCCGGGGGCTGCGGTTCCGCCACTTCAGGTGCCGAAAGCCGTAGACCGGTCATGTTGTGACGATTTCCAGTTGGTGCTGCCGCTCCTTTTGCCGTCCATGTAACATGAACAGTAGGCTTCGCCTCTTTCTTCTGCGCGCGGCCTCGTCCTCTCAAACGTTGAGGAGTTCATGGCCCGCGTCTTCGAAATTATGCTGGATGTCTCGCAACCGGCGGCGCGCGATTGGTCCGCGCTGCATGAACGGAGTCATCGCGCCCACGTGGCGGACAGACTCGATGCCGCCCTTGCCAAGGCGCTCGCCGCATTGCCGCAGGTCGTGCCGGCGGCGGGCCACGAATCTCGGGGCGACCCATCGCGGCGCGATCCATCGCCTCGCTCCCGTGGGCCGGGCAGGGAGCCGCCGGGCGCCGATGTGTCGGACACCGCCGCGCCGGTGACGACCGCCTGCTTCGACCGTAACGGAACCCTGTCTGCCGCCGGTTTGCAGGTCCGGCTCGACGCATCGCCGGGCGGCCGGCGCGTGGTGGTGTCACAGCGCATGCCCTATTCCCCGGGGGTGAGACTGCATGAGACGCTCTACGAGGCCCCGCTGGAAGCCGACGCACCGCCGGACGCCGTGTTCGCCAACGCGCCTGGACCGCTCAGACATACGCTGATCGACGCCGGCGATCTCGTCCCGGTCACAACGCGCCTATACCAACGGACTCACTGGCAGCGGCAGATGGCTGACGGGATCGTTGTCGATATCGTGTTCGAACGCTCCACCGCTTCCGCGGAAGACGAGGCGCCGCCGCACCGGGAGCTTCGCTTGACCACGCCTTACGTGGAAAACGCCGTGGGAGCATCACTGACTGCGCTGTTCGCGATGGCAAATGAACTGGTTGCCGCCTTGCCCGCATTTCCCGTTCTGCGCACCGCGCTCGACCGCGCGTATGACGTTGGCAGCACGCCCGAGCCCACTCCCGCGCGCGCCGCACCGATCGATCTAACCGGCATCTCGACACCGCATGCCGCCTTGATCGCCATCGGCCGCAACCTCGCGGATCACTGGTTCGGCAACGACGCCGGCGTACGGGATGCCGTCAGCACCGAGTTCGTCCATCAGATGCGCGTCGCGCAGCGGCGTCTCAGGACGGCGATGCGGATCTTCCCGCATTGGACCGACGACCTGTCGACGACGCGCATCGCGCCTGACCTCAAGTGGCTGGGTGCCGTCCTCGGCGACGCGCGTGACTGGGACGTGTTCGTCGACTCGACGCTGCCCACGCTTGCCGCCGCGGACGCGGATCGCACGCGCTGGAACACGACCCGCGAGACCGCCAACGCGCGGCGTCTCGAAGCGCGTGAGCGCGTGCAGGCGGCAGCCGGTTCGACGCGTTACGCGCGGCTTGCGCTGGCGTGGCTCGAGTGGCTGAGCGCATTACCCTCACGCGAGCCTCCCGCAAAAGCTGCGGATGTGTCGCTACGTGCCTATGCAAAAAAGCGCGTGCATAAGTACTACGAACGCCTCATGAGCGCGCCGAAGCTGACGACGCTCGACGACGAGGCCCGTCACAAGGAGCGCATTCAGGCGAAGTACCTGCGCTATACGCTGGAGTTTTTCGAGTCGATCGCTTCGCCGAAAACCCGCAGCGAAACCGCCAAAACCGTCTCCCGCATGCAGGGCGTATTGGGCGACGGCAACGACGCGGCGGTCGCCTTGTGCTACCTGGAGCAACTCGAGGTCGAGCCGTATCAATCCGGTTTCGCGCGTGGCTGGTGTGAGGCGACGAAGCGCTACACGGCACAGGAGGGCGAGCACCTGCTGCGCTCGTTGCGCAAGCCGAAAATAACCGGCGGTGAGCCCGGCTGACGAGGGCTGCGTCGCTATAATGAAACGTCCACCCCGCTGCCTTCCACCATGCCTCGCCATAGCCCTGCCTCCCCTCGCGAACCACTGGAACTAGGTGGTTCGGTCTGGTTTCAGGCCGGCGAACAGACGCTCGGTGGAGCTTCGCGTATTGCGCTGCTAGCGGCGATTCGCGACACCGGTTCGATTACCGGCGCGGCCAAGGCGGTCGGCATGAGCTACAAGGCGGCGTGGGACGCGGTCGATACCATGAACAACCTCGCGGGCGAGCCGCTCGTCGTGCGGGCGACCGGTGGCAAGGGCGGCGGCGGCACGACCCTGACGCCGCGCGCGGCGCGCCTGATCGACACGTTTCGTGCCGTTGAGCGCGAGCATCGCAGTTTTCTCGAAAGGGCGGGCGCGGCCATCGACGGCTTTGCGAACGATTGGGAATTGATCGGGAGGATGGGCATGAAAACGAGTGCGCGCAATCAGTTGTACGGCAAGGTCGCGTCGGTTACACGCGGCGCGGTGAACGACGAAGTTTCGCTGGCGCTGCCGGGCGGTCAAATGATCGTTTCTGTCGTGACGCACGAAAGCACGGAAACGCTCGGCCTCACCCAAGGGGCGGCAGCCTTCGCGCTGGTCAAGGCGTCGTGGGTCATGCTGATTGCGGACGAGGGCGGCGCGCCTCTGAAACTGTCCGCGCGCAACCAGTTGCGCGGGACGGTGCAGGGCGTGAAGCGCGGCGCGGTCAATTCGGAGGTGTCCCTGACACTCGACGGCGGCACCGTGGTGACGGCCGTGATCACGAATGAAAGTGTCGATGCGCTGGGCCTTGCCGAAGGAACACCGGCGATTGCGGCGTTCAAGGCCTCAAGCGTGATTCTTGGCGTGAACGATTGAGCAGGCAGGCTGGGTTGATGAAACGCGTCGCCCGCCTCACACGCTTCTTGCATGCGGTTGAACCTGCGGCGAAAGCGTATTTTGCGTCTGCGACAGCGGCGCGGCGCTCGGCGGATTGTCGCGGCCCGCCTTCCAGCGCGCCCGGATAAACGGCCGTTCGTGGCCCGAGACCTTGAGGGCGATGTGCGTGACCCACCGCTGTGTCGGCAGATGGACGCCGTGCAGCGCGACGGTCAGCATCAGGAGGCTGACGGTGACCGGCACCGCGGATAGCCGGCCCGGCTCCGCATCCCACGACCAGCGGACGAACATCAGCGCCGTAACCGCACCGACGATGCAGCCTGTGATTGCTTCGGACGGCGAGTGCGCTTCGAGCACGACCCGCGAAAGCCCGACGGCGATGCCGGCCGCGAGGCCCAGCACAACGCCCACAAGGCGAAACGCGGGCCTGGCGGGAAGCAGCATCAGGAACAGGGCGACCGGATAGACGGCGGTAGACAGCACCGCGTGTCCGCTCAGGCCGGTGAAGTCCAGTTCGCGCACGCCGACGCCCCAGCCGAGAAAAGCGAGCTTCGTGAGCGTCACCACCCCGATCGCCGCGCCGAGCAGCAGCAGCCAGCCCGCCGCCATGCGCCACGTATAGCCGAGCGCCAGCCACAACGCGATCGCGATGGCGAGCGGCAGCGTCAGTCCGGCGCCACCGAGGCTGGTGATCGAATACCACAGGTGTGGCGACAAGTCAGGCATGGCTGGAAGCGCGACACGCGCCGCGTAAAATCAGGACCTTGGTTGTATAACGCGCCAGCCGCGCATCTGGCCGACAACAATGTGACACGCTGTGCGTGTTTCATGCGTATGACTGTCAGTATAGACGGGAGTGCCTGCTGGGGCTTGTCGCGCGACCGTGTGGCGCCCCACTTTGGCGTCAGGCGGCGAGGCGCTGGCGGCTCCCTCTGGTGTTGTGTTTGAAACACTTGCGATGGCTCGCTCGTGCCGGCGAGCGTGATCGCCGCGTCTGCCATCCGCATGACCCTGCCGTGCGTCCAGCATCGCGTCGGGATTGATGTTATTGTGCAATGCACAATGACTCGCCGCTCCACAGAGCGGTATCAGTCCCTTTTTGCGAGGTCCCCATACGATGGCAAAAAGTCTGACGAAAATCTGGCTGGGCGGTCTGAAGCGGCTGATGTCGATTCAGGCCCAACATGCGCGCGATTCCGTCAAGCGTACCGCGACGCATCCCGTGCGGCCGGCCGGCAAAGTGTCTGCCAAGCTCAAGCCTGTCAAGCCGGCGGCCACGGTTCGTTCGCCCGTTACACGCGAAACGCCACGGCCCGGAGCCCGGGAATCCCGGGTTCGTCCGCGGGCAGCGGCCTGGGCGAGCGGTTCATGGACGCGCTCGTTCCACTCGGCACCTGCCGCGCCGGGGCGCCTCGTCAATCATCTTCAATACGGCTTGTACGTGCCGGCCGGACCGGCCTCCACGCCGATGCCGCTGGTCGTGATGCTGCACGGCTGCAAGCAGTCCATCGACGAATTTGCCGAAGGCACGCGCATGAACCTGCTCGCCGACCGCTACGGTTTCGCGGTGGCGTACCCCGAGCAGTCGAAACACGTCCACGCGCACCGCTGCTGGCACTGGTACGACGCGAGCGAGACGGCCGGCGGCGCCGAGGCAAGCGCAGTGGTGTCGCTGGTCGATGCCCTTGTCGCGGAGCATGGCTTTGACGGCGAGCGGATCTATTTGGCGGGATTGTCGGCAGGTGCGGGGTTGGCAACCTTGCTCGCCGCCGACTATCCGGACCGCTTTGCGGCGGTTGCGATGCACTCGGGGCCCGCGTTCGGCGAGGCCCGCTCCGGGATCGTCGCAATGGATGTGATGAGACGCGGCACGCGCCACGACCCGGTGGTGCTGGTCGACGAAGCGCTCGACGTGGCCGCTTACCCCGGCATGCCGGCCTTCATCGTCCACGGTGACGCGGATCATGTGGTCGCGTCGGTCAATGGCGAGCAACTGACCACCCAGTTTCTGCGCCTGAATGGCCTCGTGGATGCCGAGGGCGAGCGTATAGCCGGCGAAGTACGCGAGGAGCGCAAAGCGGGCGTGGTGATGCGTGACTACATCCGGAACGGGCGGCGCGTGGTGCGGCTGTGCCGCGTTCAGGCCTTGGGCCACGCGTGGAGCGGCGGCGACGACGCCGTGCCGTTCCACTCGTCCAAAGGGCCGGATGCGAGCGGGCTAATCTGGGAATTTTTCCGGCATCAGCGACGGCCGGCCAAGGCGGAGGAGCCGGAGCGCGTCGCCGCAGGAGCCGCGTCGGGCGGGGCTTAGCGGGAAAAACAACAGTAGAGTGGCGCCTCAGAAAAGATGTCTTGGCACGGCCTAGGGTTTTCCCTATAATACGGGTTATTCACTAGGTATAAACCCTAGATTTTTTTCGAGGTTGACCATGTATCTTCTGAGCCGCTTGTTCCTGTTCCTGACGAAGTCCGCTGACCAGATGGCCAAAGAGCGCAGCGACGCCTACCTGGCTGAAGCCACCGATCTGTACGATCTCGAGTTCCGCATGCGCAAGCTCGATCGTGAGGCCGCTGTGCGCCATCCTTCGTGGCTGATCCAGCACTAAGCTGTTGCGGATTGAACCGTCGGCGTTGCCGGGGTTCGGGCAGGTGAGTGCCCGCTATTGTTGTACGACTCGTTGTACGACTCGCCCCGGCCAAACGCTGCAAGGCGCCGTGGGAGTCGGGCCGTTGGATTCGTTTGCCACCGGGCGTGCGTTAGCGCCGTGGCTGCGTGCGTTAATGCCGTAGCGAATCACAACTTGATGGCCACCTTCAGACCGTCACTTGCCAGGGCGCGCCAACGTGCGTTGCCTTGCTTTCGCATGGTCGACAACCGCCGCCAGTCGCTAGCCTTGCCGAATCCGCTGGCGCGACGGCGGCGTGGCTCGACCAATATTGGTCAAGCCGCCGCGCCCAATCCTGCTCAGGCAACCTGCACGCGCACGGCAACGTTGTTGCGCGTCGCGTTCGAATACGGGCAGACCTGATGCGCTGCATCGACCAGTGCGCGCGCGGCGTCCGCGGCGAGCCCCGGGAGGGCCACGCGCAGTTCGATATCGAGCGCAAAGCCGCCGTTGTCGTTCGGGCCGACGCCGACGTCCGCCGTGACCGTGGTGTCAGCCGGCAACGCCTGCTTGCGCTGGCCGGCGACGAACTTCATGGCGCTCAGAAAGCACGCCGAATAGCCCGCTGCAAAAAGCTGCTCGGGATTCGTGCCGACAGTCCCATTGCCACCCAGTTCGCGCGGCGCCGCCAGCTTCACGTCGAACACCTGATCCGACGACACGGCGCGGCCATCGCGTCCACCGGTGCTGGTTGTCGTTGCCTTGTAGAGTACGTTCATTTTGCTGCTCCTTTATCTGGGTCTGGGATAAGTGCCGGAATCCTCGGCGGGTGCCTTCGTCCCGGCGCGAACGGGCATGACATAAACATAGCGTACTAATCATTAGTGTGCAAATTAAATTGCATGTCGCCGTAATAGCGCCGATTCCGGCGTTCGCTCTCAGTGGTCGAGATAGTCGTTGAGCGTGCCGCGCAGTCGCGTCAGATCGTCGCGCAGCCGGATCAGGAATTCGGGCGTCTGCCGGGTTGCGCAGAAGATTTCCCCAGGCACCTCACGGGCTGAACGCTTGAGCGCCGTGCCGGCCTTGGTCAGACGGATATAGACCAGCCGCTCGTCCTCGATGCCCCGTACGCGTTCCACATAACCCTGCGCCTCCAGTCGCTTGAGCAGCGGCGTGACGGTTGCCGAGTCGAGATTGAGCCGCGCGGCCATGTCCTTGACCGCTATGTCGTCGCTCTCCCATAGCACCAGCATGGCGAGGTATTGCGGATAGGTCAGCCCCAGATTCTCGAGCAAGGGCTTGTAAGCCTTCGTCATGGCGAGCGACGTCGAATAGAGCGCGAAGCAGAGTTGCTCGTCTAGCGTAAGCGGGAGTGCGGGGCGTTGGGTCATCATGCGGCTCGGTCAGAAAGGAGCGTGCAAATGGATTGCACGCAAACCATTGTGCCGCAAATCCCGCTGGACTGACGAGTGCACGGTCTGAATGGGAGTCCGCGCAACTAACGGTGGAGCGCAGCGAGTGGCGAGTGGCAACGCCGCCGGGGCGCCAGGCGCGCGCCCCGGCACACCAGCGACTCAACTCGCCGGCGTAGTAGGCAGATCCGGCGTGTCCGGCGTCTGCACGCCGAAGCAGCCGCGATACGTCGCGTAGAACGAGCAGTAGAGCATCGTCGTAATGATGATGGTGGCGGGCATCATCACGGCAATCGAGAAATCCGCGGCGCCGAGTGCCTGCATCAGCACCGACAGTCCAAACGAGACGGTAATGGCCACCGCGAACCACAATGCGCCGAACACGATAAAGGCGCCGCGATTTCGCCAGCAGCTCACCATGCTGAAGAACATCGCCTTCACGGGCGGCACGTCGTGCCAGGCTGCGAGGACGGGCGAGAACCAGAACAGCATCGCGACCGGAATGTAGAACGCGAGCGCCGTCAGGACGGCCAGCATGATATTGCTGTTTTCGATCGTCTCGGGCTCCATTGTCGCAGCGCCCAGCATGACCCGCAGCAGCATGCCGCCGTCGGCGAGCGCCGAACCTGCCAGCACGAGCGCCATTGCGACGATGTACAGCACGCCGAGCACAAGCAGGCGCTTGGCGACGACGCTGCCGTACGAGCGGAAACCGTCGACCAGAATGGTCGGAAACACCGGCTTGCCGGCGATGGTGTCGCGGCACGCGGCCATAAATCCGACCGCGACGCCCGGAATGAACGCGAGCGGTAGCACGCCGCCCACGAACGGGATCTGCGCGACCAGCGTCATCACCAGCAGGTACGCGAAAAACAGCGTCAGGAAGGCAAGCGGGTTCTTGCGAAACAGCCAGATGCCTTGCCGGAACCACACATAGCCGGTCTTCGCGGGAACTTCAATTAGTTGCATGGGGTATGGATGCCTGGAAGTGCAACGCCGGATAGGCGTTCGCGCAGAATGCGTTCGAAATGGCCCGGGTCGTGCGGCTTGAGCAGTTCGGCCGCGCGCGGCATATGAAAATCATACAGGCGCGAGACCCAGAAGCGGTAGGCGCCGGCGCGCAGCATGTCGCCCCAGTGACGGCTTTCGTCGGGCGTGAAGGGGCGCACGGTCTGATAGGCGCGCAACATCGCCTCCAAACGGACGTCGTCGAGCTTGCCGGTGGCGAGGTCTACGCACCAGTCGTTGACGGTCACCGCCACGTCGAACAGCCATTTGTCGCAGCCGGCGAAATAAAAGTCGAAAAAGCCGCCAAGCCGTACTTCGTGACCGCTGTCAGGTGCGGCGTGGGCGAACAGCACGTTGTCGCGGAACAGGTCGCAATGGCACGGGCCTTCGGGCAGCGCGGCGTATTCGGCCGAGGCGAAAAACGCCTGCTGGTGCGCGAGCTCCGAGCTCAGCAGGTCGCGTTGCGCTTCGGTGAGAAACGGCAGCACCGCGGGCACGCTGTCCTGCCACCACGGCAGGCTGCGCAGATTAGGCTGATGGTTCGGGTAGCCACGTCCGGCAAGGTGCATGCGCGCCAGCATCTGGCCGACTTCAATGCAGTGCTCGACGCCGGGCGCCAGTTCCGGCGCGCCTTCGAGTTTCGTCACGATCGCGGCGGGCTTGCCGTGCAGCGCGCCGAACAGCGCACCGTCTTCGCGCGGCATCGGGTCGGGCACCGGCACCCGGTGCGCCGCCAGATGCTGCATCAGGTCGAGGTAGAACGGCACCTGCTGCGCCGTCAGTTTTTCGAAAATCGTCAGGACGTATTCGCCGCGCGTCGTCGTCAGAAAGAAGTTGCTGTTTTCAATACCGGACGGGATGCCGCGAAATTCGACGACATCGCCGAGATCGTAGTGCTGCATCCATTGTGCGAGTTGGGGTTCGGTGACAGCAGTGAAGACAGCCATGCGGGAAACGTCGGGTCAGGTGGTCGGGCTGGCGCGGTGCGGCCAGTGCGGCAAGGTATGGACAAACAGACTGAAGGCCCGGGCGCCGGGCCGCGGGCCATGCAGCGCGCGAGCGGGGCACGCCGGCACCCCGCCGCTGTAATCCGTTTCAGTACAGTATCTACAGTATCAGTAGGACAGGCTCACCGATGGCAGGCGCGTGCTCGGCTGGCTGTTGTCGCGCACGGTGGGCGACGTATCGATCGGCGCGCTCATCTGGTAGCGGGTGCCGAGATTCGAATGCACGTGGATTTCGACCGGCTTGCCTTTATCGCGGTATTCGGTGATTTCGGTGCCGTTCGGGCTTTTTTCATAGAAGCTCGGCAGGCGCGGCTGGTTGATTTCGACCTTCGAGCTGACCTCGGCGGCTGGACGGTTGATTGCCTTCAGGTCCGGCAGGCCGGCCCGTTCGTTGGCGGACATGGGCTGGTCGGCGGGCGGGGGGGCGTCCACCGGCTGGGCAGCCATCGCGGTGTTGGCGACGACAAGCGCCAGCGCAACGGCGACGGGAAGGAGCGGCTTCATGGTGATTCTCCAATAAGGTGCCCCGATTCTAGCAAATCCAGCTTTGCCTACGGGCGCGATCGCCTTATTTTGCGCCGCTTTCGCGCGGCGTGCGCACAAACGTGCGGGCGCGCGGCTGGTCCGTCCCCGATCATCAATCGGGCAAGGTTCCGTGGTAATGTCGTCTCATCAATCGAGGCGAATGACGATGAACAACAACATCAATCAGCGCGCGGTGCAGACACCCGCCAATGACTTTCCGACCGGGGCCTTCGACGACGCCGCCGAGGCCGTCACCCACCTGTCCGCCATCTACGAAGCGAATACCTCGTTCCTGCGCGACGCATTCGCGCGTTACCGGCGTAACGAACCGTTCGAGCGCCGCGTGCGCGCGTGTTACCCGTTTGTCAGGGTGCGCACCGAAGTCAATACGCACATCGACTCACGCCGCTCGTACGGGTTCGTGGCGGGGCCCGGCGTCTTCGAAACCAGCGTGACCCGGCCGGACCTGTTCGGCAACTACTATCGCGAGCAGTTGCGCCTGTTGGCGAAGAACCATCACGTGCAGATCGAAGTCGGCGTGTCGGATCAGCCCATTCCGATCCATTTCGCGTTCGCCGAAGGTATCCACCTGGAGGGCGATCTGGACCGCGAACGCCTGATCGCAATGCGCGACGTGTTCGATACGCCGGATCTCCGCTTGCTCGACGACCGCATCGTCAACGGTACCTACGAACCGGGTCCCGGCGAGCCGCACCCGCTGGCGCTGTTCACCGCGGCGCGGGTCGATTTTTCGCTGCACCGGCTCAAGCATTACACCGCCACGTCGCCCACGCACTGTCAGAACTACGTCCTGTACACGAACTACCAGTTCTATATCGACGAGTTCGTCAAGCTGGGCCGCACGATGATGGCGCACACCGACGACGGGGAACTGCGCGCTTACCGCAGCGAGTACACGTCGTTCGTCGAGCCAGGCGACGTGATTATCTACAACGCCAATCTCGGCGAGCAGGACGACGAGGGTGCGCCTCCGCCGCGTCTGCCGCAGATGCCCGCGTATCACCTGAAGCGCGGCGACGGCAGCGGCATCACGATGATCAACATTGGCGTAGGGCCGTCGAACGCGAAGACGATTACCGACCACATTGCCGTGCTGCGTCCGCATGCGTGGATCATGCTCGGCCACTGCGCCGGCCTGCGCAACACGCAGCGCCTGGGCGACTACGTGCTGGCGCACGGCTATGTGCGTGAAGACCACGTCCTCGACGACGATCTGCCGCTGTGGGTGCCGATCCCGGCGCTGGCGGAGGTACAGGTGGCGCTGGAGCGCGCGGTCGCGCAGGTGACGCAGCTCGACGGCGCCGAGCTTAAGCGCGTGATGCGTACCGGCACGGTGGCGAGCGTCGACAACCGTAACTGGGAGTTGCGCGACCATCGCGAGCCGGTGCAGCGTCTGTCGCAAAGCCGGGCGATTGCGCTCGATATGGAAAGCGCGACGATCGCCGCGAACGGTTTTCGGTTCCGGGTGCCTTACGGCACCTTACTTTGCGTCTCTGACAAGCCGTTGCACGGCGAATTGAAGCTGCCGGGCATGGCGGATCAGTTCTATCGGGCGCAGGTGGATCAGCATCTGCAGATCGGCGTCAAGGCGATGGAACTGCTGCGCACCAACGGCCTGCACCGCCTGCATAGCCGCAAGCTGCGCAGCTTCGCAGAAGTGGCTTTCCAGTAAAGTAAGAAGTGGCTGGCGCGCCGTGAGGCGGTTCTGGCCGGCTAATAGCTCATTGGAGACCGGCCCCGCCTAGAACTGCCCGACGCCGGTCAGCCCGATCAGGCTGCCGGCAGCGAGCAGCCACAACGGGTGGATGCGCGTTTTGAGCGCGAGCACGGCGCAAACGGCTGTGGTCGCCCATGCGATCAGCGTCGTATCCGACGCATGCGCGATCAGCGCAGCGCTGGCAGCGACGAGGCCGGCGGTCACCGGCACCAGTCCGGCTTGCGCATAGCGGCGCCACGGCCGGTCCTTGAAGCGGTCCCACGCGTGGAGCGCGAGGATCGTCACGATCGACGACGGACCGAATTTCGCTACCGACGTCACCAGCATCCCCGCCCATCCGGCCACGTGCCAGCCCACCAGCGTCACGACCATCAGGTTCGGGCCGGGTGCGGCCTGCGCCAGCGCGAAGAGCGCGCTGAACTCGCTGGCCGGCATCCAGTGATGGACCTCAACGACCTGCCGCTGCATCTCCGGCAGGATCGTATTGCCGCCGCCGAACGCAAGCAGCGACAACTGGCTAAAAATGATGGCGAGTGAGATCAGGGTGTCGTTCATCGCGCGGCTCTCGAAGCGAGGTAGATGCTCAGTGGCGTGAGAACCAGCATGGTGGGCAGCAAAGGGAAGCGCAGCAGCGCGATGGCGGCAAAGCCCAGCGCCGCGATGCCGGTCGCGGCAGGCCTGCGCCGCAGCGGCAGCAGAATCCTGACCGCCATCGAGATCAGCAGGCCGGCCGCAGCGGCGGCAAGGCCGGCAAACAGATGACGGATGTGCGGATCGTTTTGCGTGTGCTCGTACAGCACGCCGAGGCCGACCACCACCAGCGACGGTCCCGCGATCAGCCCAAGCAAGCCTGCCAGGGCGCCGGGCAGGCCGCGAAAACGCATGCCGATCGCCACCGAAAGATTGATCACGTTGCCGCCCGGCAGGAACTGGCAGAGGCCCAGCAGATCGGTGAAGTCCGTGGCGGACAGCCAGCGGCGCTGTTCAACGATCGCGCGCCGCGCCAGTGGCAGTGCGCCGCCGAACGAGATCAGCCCAAGACCCAGGAAGCCGCTGAAAATTTCGCCGACGGTGGGCGTTGACGCGAGACTGGCCTGCGCCGGGGTAAGGTTTTGATCCATGTTGTGTGCCATCTTTTCCATCCTGCGGAGGTTAACGCCAATTCGCCGCTGGGCAAAACGATTTCTGAGGCGCTTCCTTGTGATCTACAATCACAAGCATGGCTCGTAATCTTCCTCCGTTTCCGGCGCTGCGCGCCTTCGAAGCCGCGGCCCGGCATGACAGCTTCACCGCGGCGGCCAACGAACTGCATGTGACGCACGGTGCCATTAGCCGGCAGGTTGCGGCGTTCGAGACGTGGGTCGGCGTGCAGGTGTTTCACCGCATCGGCAAGCGCGTGCGCCTGACCGACGATGGCCGCCGCTATCTGGCGACTGTCCAGGCCGCGTTCGACAGCATTGCGCTCGCCACCGGCCAGCTCCGCGACACGGGCGTGGTGCACGTGCTGCGCGTCAATGCGCTGCCCACCTTCGCGATGAAATGGCTGCTGCCCCGGCTCAACCAGTTTCAGCGCAAGATGCCGAACGTGGAATTGCGGCTGTCGACCTCGAACGCACCGGTTGAGACGCTGGAAGGCTATGACGTGGCGGTCAGGCGTGGTCCGGCGCATTGGCCGAACTGCGCAAGCGGACATTTTCTGGGGGAGAGCGAACTGCCGGTGTGCAGTCCCGCGCTGCTGCAGCGCGCGCCGATCGTGGTGGCGGACGATCTCGCGCGTCATGTGCTGCTGCATTCGGACACGCGGCCGGGCGCCTGGCACAACTGGCTAACGGCGGCCGGTGTGAAGGCGAAATGCCGCAAGAAGCAGTCGTTCGATCACTTCTATCTGGCGCTGCAGGCGGCCGTGGACGGGCTGGGCGTCGCGCTGGGACCGCTGCCGCTGCTCGCCGACGAGCTCGCGTCAGGAAGGTTGGTGATGCCGCTTGAAGGTCCGCGGATCGACGCGCGCGGCTATTGGTGGGTGGCGCGGCGAGAAGTGGCACATGCGCCGCTAGTGGAGCAGTTTTGCCGCTGGCTGCAGGAGCAGGGCGACCGGAGCGATGACGCAAGCGGCGCCTGAGTCATTGCACAAACCGTCGCTCAAACCAGGTGAGCCAGACAAACCGGGCAAACCAGGCGGCAGGGCGCCGCCCGGTTTCAGCGAAGGACGTTACAGATAGAACATCCGGTCTTCGTCGGACTTCGCCGGATGCGGTTCTGCCTCGTCGCGGTCTTCGTAGAACTTCAGCACCGCCTCGAGCACCTGATCCGGATCGTCGATGACCTGCATCAGGTTCATGTCGTCCGGATTGATGAGGCCCATGGGCAGCAGCGAATCCTTGAACCACCCGAGCAGGCCTTGCCAGAACTCGCCGCCCACCAGAATGATCGGCACATGGCGCGACTTCTTGGTCTGGATCAGCGTGAGCACTTCCGCGAGCTCATCCAGCGTGCCGAAGCCGCCCGGCATCACGATCACCGCGTCCGAGTTCTTCACGAACGTAACCTTGCGTGTGAAGAAGTGGCGGAAGCGCAGCGAGATGTCTTGCCACTGGTTGCCCGATTGCTCGTGCGGCAGCTCGATGTTCAGGCCCACCGACGGCGCCTTTCCCGCATGGGCGCCTTTGTTGGCCGCTTCCATGATGCCGGGGCCGCCGCCGGAGATCACCGCGAAGCCAGCATCCGACAGCTTGCGCGCGATCTGCGTGGCAAGCTTGTAGTAGGGCGAGTTCGGTTTCAGGCGCGCTGAACCATAGATGCTGACAGCCGGGCGAATCTCCGAGAGGTACTCGGTGGCCTCAATAAACTCTGCCATAATCGTGAACATCTGCCACGATGCGCGAGCCTTCTTGGCCGTCGCGCGCTCTTGATCTGCGAGTGATCGCAGACTCGGAATCACTTTTCTCTTAGTCATAATGCCTGAAGAACGAAGCCTTGAAGGTAAGACCCTGCTATTGGTCGACGGTTCGAGTTATCTGTACCGGGCCTACCATGCGATGCCTGATCTGCGCGGACCCGAAGGTGGCCCGACGGGCGCGCTCTACGGAATGATCAACATGCTGCGGCGCATGCGCAAGGAAGTCACAGCAGAGTATAGCGCCTGCGTGTTCGACGCCAAGGGCAAAACGTTTCGCGACGACTGGTATGCCGACTATAAGGCGAATCGCCCGTCGATGCCGGACGATCTCTCGCGCCAGATCGAGCCGATTCACGTCGCCGTGCGCGCGCTCGGCTGGCCGCTCTTGATGATCGAAGGCGTCGAAGCTGACGACGTGATCGGCACGCTCAGCACCGCGGCGGAAAAGCGCGGCATGAATGTGATCGTGTCGACTGGGGACAAGGATCTGGCGCAGCTCGTGTCGGATCATGTCACCCTCATCAATACGATGACGAATGAGAAGCTCGACCGCGCCGGCGTGATCGCCAAATTCGGCGTGCCGCCGGAGCGCATCATCGACTACCTGTCGTTGATCGGCGACACCGTCGACAACGTGCCCGGCGTCGAAAAATGCGGGCCGAAAACGGCGATCAAATGGCTGACGCAGTACGAAACCCTCGATGGCATCGTCGCACATGCGGACGAGATCAAAGGTGCGGTAGGAGACAATCTGCGACGTGCGCTCGATTTTCTGCCAATGGCGAAGAAACTCGTCACCGTCGAGCGCCAATGCGATCTGACCGGCCATATCGTGTCGATCGAAGAAAGCCTGCAAAGCCGGCCCGAATCGCGCGTGGAACTGCGCGACGTGTTCACGCGCAACGGTTTCAAGACCTGGCTGCGCGAAGTGGAAAGCGCGGAAGCGGTGGAGGGTCCGACGACCGATGTGCCGCCGGCGCTCACCGTGGATCACGAACGTCAC
>DASZIR010000205.1:0-6244 GCA_035948995.1 Paraburkholderia sp.
GATGCCGCCCAGACCGAACACCACGACATTTGCACCCGCTTCGACCTTCGCGGAATACACGACCGCGCCCACGCCGGTCGTCACACCGCAGCCGATATAGCAGATCTTGTCGAACGGCGCGTCTTCCCGCACCTTCGCCACGGCAATCTCCGGCACGACAATGTAGTTCGAGAACGTGGACGTGCCCATGTAGTGGAACAGCGGCTTGCCGTCGAGCGAAAAGCGCGAAGTCGCATCGGGCATCAGGCCCTTGCCCTGCGTGGCGCGGATCGCCTGGCACAGGTTGGTCTTGCGCGACAGGCAGAACTTGCACTGGCGGCATTCCGGCGTGTAAAGCGGAATCACGTGATCGCCCTTCTTCAGCGTGCCGACGCCAGGACCGACATCGACAATCACGCCTGCGCCTTCATGACCGAGAATCGCCGGGAAGAGGCCTTCCGGATCCGCGCCCGACAACGTGTAGTAGTCGGTGTGGCAGATACCCGTGGCCTTCACTTCAATCAGCACTTCACCGGCGCGCGGCCCTTCCAGATCGACTTCTTCGATCGTGAGCGGTGTACCGGCCTTCCATGCGATGGCTGCTTTCGTCTTCATGATGAATGCTCCTGTGGTTCCCCGAATCGGTCTCTGAATGCGAGGCGCGTGCCCGCGTCGTTACAGGCGGGGCACGTGCCGTGTTGCGCACGTCCATTGCCTACGTCTGTTGCACCGGCCCATGCCTGCAAATGCGTCGTGCATGCGTGCTTGCGCCCGTCGTCAACCGGACGCTGCACCGCGGCCGGCGGATATGATCGCCGAAAATCGCCGTGCACGTATTCCCGCATTCGCCCTCTCATTGCTCCCAGGCGACATCGTTTCACGCGAGGCGCGGCACGGCGAACCAGTCTTCGACGCGTCCATAGAGGGCGATGAAACGCGCATAACGTCCGGCCAGCGCCGTGTCGTCTTGCGGGCCCGCGACGCGGGTTGCCGTTGGCGCGAGTGCGGCGAGATCAGCGGCATGCCAGTGGCCGCTCGCGAGTGCGCCGAGGATGGCCGCGCCGCGCGCCGCTGCGTTCGGACAATCGACCGCGTATAGCTCGACGTTCAACGAGTCGGCCAGCAACTGGCGCCAGCGCGCATCGACGGAACCGCCACCCGCCAGCCGCAGGGCCTCGACTGTCGCTCCGCTGGCGCGGATCGCATCGAGCCCCGCGCGCAACGAAAACGCGACGCCCTCGAAGGCGGCCCGCATCATCGTGCCGCGCGTGTGGCCCAGCGCGAGTCCCATCCAGCCGCCGCGTGCGGCCGGGTTCAGCCACGGCGTGCGCTCGCCCGTCAGGTACGGCAGAAACGTCAGACCCGCAGCCGCATCGGCGTCGCACGCGTCGAAGGCATCGCGGTAAGCGTCTGCCCATTCGTACGAGAGCCAGCCGCGCACCGTTTCGAGCGCCACGCCGACGTTCTGCATCGCCGCCATCCGGTACCAGTGATCGCTCGCCGCGCGATAGCGATGCAGCCCCTGCCCGCGCCCCCGCCCCTGTCCCCACCCTTCTGCAGCCGCGGGCGCCTCGGTGGCAAGCACGACGATCTGACCGCCGCTGCCAGTTGTGAGCAGCGCGTCGCCGTCCCGCGCGAGGCCGCTGCCGAGCGCCGCACACGGCGTGTCCGCGGCGCCGGTCGCAAGCACGATGCCCGCTCGCAGACCCAGCGCGGCGGCCGCTTCCTGCGACAATTTGCCGCCCGCTGCATACGACGGAGCCAGCGGCGCAAACCATTCATGCGGCAAACCTAGCCGGTCGAGTTGGGCACGATCCCACACGCCGGCGGGATCGGCCAGCGCGGTGGCGCAGGCATCGGACGGGTCGGTCACGACCGCGCCGCCGAGCGCGACGCGCAACCAGTCCTTCGGTTGCAGCGCCCAGCGCGTGGCCTGCGCGGATGGCGGCTCGTGCAGCACGATCCAGCGCAGCAGGGGGCCGGCCATCCCCGGCGCGACAGGATTCGGCTGCGGCGCGGGCCATGCATCGAGCAGGGCGAGCGCGCGCGTATCGGGCCACAGCATCGCCGGCCGCACGGCCTGACCCTGCGCATCGGTCAGCACTACGCCGTGCATTTGTCCGGAGAAGCCGATGGCCTCGACACTGTGGCGCGCATCCGCAGGCAGGCGTGCGGCCGCTTCGCATAGCGCGCGCCACCAGGTCTCTACGGCCGTCTCGGCCCAACCGGGATGCGGTGTTTCGATCGCGTAGGCGACGCTGGCCGCGGCCTGCTCGCGGCCGGCGTCGTCGACGATTGCAAGTTTGACTGAACCGGTGCCCAGATCGATGCCGAGAAAGCTCATGGGAGAGAAAGTAGGCGGGGAAGTATCAAAGGTAAGCGCAGTGACGACAGTTCAAACGGAGCCACCGGAACGCACCGCGACGAACCGGGCAATCTTCTCCACCCTCGCCGCGCCAGGACCCGCAAGCGCCCGACGACGCCAGTCGCGGGTTAACCCCGCCACGCTGCCAGCAGCGCCAAAACAGCACTATGCGCGCGTTCGAATACACCTCATCGATTCTCACACATATCGCTTTGGCGAGGCCAGCGGCCTGCCTTCGGGTCATCGCACCGCACCGTGGGGCTCACGGGCCGTTTGCGCGGGATGCGCGTTTCGACCGGCTCTCAAACCGCCCTCATGCATATGATCGTCGCGAACTCCGGAATAGGCCCCAGTGGTCTTGTTGCGCTTTTTCGTTCCGCATACCTTGGAGCCATCCCAAACAAGATGGTGGAGAGAGACAAGATGCAATCGAACACGGTTCACCCGTGCGACGAGCGGCTGCCCGCAGGCAAGTTGCTCACGCTCGGCATTCAGCACGTCCTCGTCATGTACGCCGGCGCGGTTGCGGTGCCGCTCATCATCGGCAGCGCGCTCAAGCTGCCCAAGGACCAGATCGCGTTCCTGATCAGCGCCGACCTCTTCTCCTGCGGTATCGCCACGCTGATCCAGACACTCGGCCTGTGGATCTTCGGCATCCGTCTGCCCGTCATCATGGGCTGCACGTTCGCCGCCGTGGGTCCGATGGTCGCAATCGGCACGAATCCGAGTCTCGGCATTCTCGACATCTTCGGCTCGACCATCGCGGCCGGGGTAGTCGGCATCCTGCTGGCGCCTGCGATCGGCAAGCTGCTGCGGTTCTTCCCGCCGGTGGTGGTCGGCGTGGTGATCTCGGTGATCGGGCTCTCGCTGATGGAAGTCGGCATCAACTGGGCGGCCGGCGGCGTCGGCAATCCTGATTACGGCAATCCGGTGTACCTGGGCCTGTCGCTCCTCGTGCTCACGCTGATCCTGCTGATCAACAAGTTCGGCAAGGGCTTCGTCGCGAACATCTCCGTGTTGCTCGGCATCGTCGCCGGCTTCGTGATCGCCGCGCTGCTCGGCCGCGTCAACATGGACGGCGTGACCGCCGCACCGTGGGTCGGCGTCGTGATGCCCTTCCACTTCGGCCTGCCGCACTTCGATCCGCTCGCCATCGCGACGATGGTCACCGTAATGTTCGTCACCTTCATCGAATCGACCGGCATGTTCCTCGCGGTCGGCGACATGGTGGATCGTCCTGTCGACCAGAAGACCCTCGTGCGCGGCCTGCGCGTCGATGGCCTCGGCACGCTGATCGGTGGCATCTTCAACTCGTTCCCGCATACGTCGTTCTCGCAGAACGTCGGGCTGATCGGCGTGACCGGGGTGAAGAGCCGCTTCGTCTGCGCAATGGGCGGCGTGATTCTCGTGTTGCTCGGCCTCTTTCCGAAGATGGCCCAGGTGGTCGCCTCGGTGCCGGCGTTCGTGCTGGGCGGTGCCGGCATCGTGATGTTCGGGATGGTGGCGGCGAACGGTATCAAGGTGCTCTCGAAGGTCGACTTCGTGAAGAACCATCACAACCTGTTTATCGTCGCGGTCAGTGTCGGCCTCGGTCTCGTGCCGGTGGTGTCGCCGCACTTCTTCGAGAAGCTGCCGCCTGCGCTTTCGCCGCTGCTGCACAGCGGGATTCTGCTCGCCTCGGTCTCCGCCGTGGTGCTGAACCTGGTCTTTAACGGTGTCAAAGGCGAGCGCGCCGCGAAGTCCGAAATCCGCCGCGCCGGTCATGATTTTGACGGACGTGGCGGCCATGACGAGCCGGCCACTCGCGACGAGATGCTGCGCGCCGCAGATCTGCACTGACGCAAAAAGCGCAGTCGCAATAGAAAACGCCACGGCATGCATGCCGTGGCGTTTCTGTTTGCCGCGCGGTTGGCGGATCCTGTCGAAGAACCCGCCGTCGCGCCTGCCCTGCGCCTAATTCACCGAAGGCGCAGAAGCCGCTGCCGGTGCGCTGGCCGCCGCACTGTAGTCCACTGGTGCATCGGCCGGACGCGGCTGGTCGCCGTTCCGTTCGATCCAGCCGCCGCCGAGTGCCTCGTACAGCGTGACCAGGTTCGTAAGCCGCGCCACGCGTGCCGAAATCAACTCCTGCTGCGCCGTATACAGACTGGTCTGCGCCGTCAGCACCAACAGGTAGCTGTCCACACCGTTCCTGTAGCGCAGGTCCGACAGATCGAGCCGGCGCTGTTCCGCGAAGGTATCGCGTTCGAGCGCTGCAATCTGCTCGTCGTACGTGCCGCGCGCCGCCAGTCCGTCCGCCACTTCGCGGAAGGCCGTCTGGATCGCCTTTTCGTACGTCGCGATCTGGATGTTCTTCTGCACGTTGGCAAGATCGAGGTCCGCCTTGTTCTGGCCGCCGGTGAAGATCGGCAAGGTGATCTGCGGCGAGAAACCCCATGCCGCCGATCCCGGCTTGAACAGGCTGCCCAGCGTCGGGCTCAGCGTGCCGAAGTTGCCGGTCAGCGAGATCTTCGGGAAAAACGCCGCACGCGCGGCCCCGATGTTCGCATTGGCCGCCAGCAGGTTCTCCTCGGCTTCGATGATGTCCGGACGGCGCGTCAGCAGATCGGACGGCAAGCCGGCCGGAATATCCGTGAGGAGATTCTGGTCGCCCAGCGTCAGACCCGGGGGCAGGTCCTCGGGCAACGGCTCGCCGACCAGCAGCACCAGCGCGTTGACCGCCTGGGCACGCAAACGGATCTCCGACTGGTAGTTCGCGTTGGCCTGCTCGACCACCGTTTGCGCCTGCCGCAGGTCAAGTTCGGAACCCGTGCCGTTGTCGAACTGCAGCTTGGTGATCCGATACGATTCCTGCGCGGTTTTCAGCGTGCCTTCGGTGACCTGCAACAGATCGTCGAACGACAGCACCGTCAGATACTGATCCGCCACCTGCGACACCAGCAGGATTTCCGCCGCCTTGCGGGCCTGGGCGGTGGCCAGATACTGGTCCAGCGCCTGGTCCTTCAGGCTTTGAATCCGGCCGAAGAAGTCGAGCTCCCACGAGCCGCTCAGGCCAACCGAGTACTCGTTAGTGATCGTCTGGTTGAAAAACGACAGGTCTTTCGGCGTACGCGTCTTGGTTTCCGAACCCACTGCGTTGATGGTCGGGAAGAGTCCAGCACGCGTGACCTGATACTGCGCTTGCGACGCCTGGACGTTCAGCACCGACACCCGCAGATCGCGGTTGTTCTTCAGCGAAATCTCGATCAGCCGCTGCAGGCGCGGATCCGTGAAGAAATCGCGCCAGCCGATGTCGGCCGCGGCTTGCGCGTTCGCGCTGCGCGTGCCGTTGTCCGCCGCGCCGGGCTGCGTCGAGTAGGGGCCGCCCGTCGGGAAGGTGCCCGAGACGGGCGCGGCCGGCCGCTGGTAGTTCGGCTCCAGCGTGCAAGCCGTAGCAAGGAACGCGACCGCCACTGCAATCAAAGAGTGTTTTTGCATCTCAATGTCCGTCCTTGCCCGAGCCTTGATCAGTCGACCCGCCAGCCGACCCGCCACCTTGCGGATCATGCGGATGGTGCTGGTTGTAATGTGCGAGCGCCTCATCCGGGTCTTCATTCTCGCCGCCGAACTTCGCGCGGATCACGACGAAGAACATCGGGATCATGAAAATCGCGAGGAAAGTCGCCGTCAACATCCCGCCGATCACGCCGGTACCGATTGCGTGCTGGCTGGCCGACCCCGCGCCGTTACTGATCGCGAGCGGCATCACGCCGAGAATGAACGCGAGCGAGGTCATCAGGATAGGACGCAGCCGCTGGCGTGCCGCTTCCATCGCGGCCTCCACCGTGCCCATGCCCTGCTGGCGCAACTCGCGCGCGAATTCCACAATCAGAATCGCGTTCTTGGCCGACAAGCCCACCG